>WQYW01000236.1 GCA_009781045.1 Alphaproteobacteria bacterium | reverse complement strand
TCGATTTTCGCACATGCATGATTCTTTTCCTCCAACACTGAACTGTGTCAATTGAGTAACTATGTTGCTATCATGCAACTTTTTTGGCAAAAAGCGATTCGATGTGACCGGGAACAGCTCTATCCACAGGAGACATGGCGTCCCACGCGCATCGGCGTCACACTCCACCACCGAGGAAGATTGCGAAGAGAGGTTGCTGCCAGCAGTCCATATACGGGATTTCTATATCCCAACCTGCTGAACGAGGGAGTAGGCCTCCCTCGTTCATGGCCTGCTCTGAAATAGTGGCACCCCGATTTCGCTCCACTATCTCCTGCCGAAAGCGAAAAACATGCTGGGGATGGATGAGCAGTTGCTGTGTTTGAGTTAGCCCCCGGAACAACGGGGCTCTGCGTTAGGGCACGAACTCTGCCATCGAAACATCGGTGCGACGGCACGTTCCGTTCCTCACCTTGTGGCTTTCGCTACCGGGTGTGAAAACTGCCCCCCCGACATCATCAAGGCGTCGCCTACTACAAGAGCTTGGGGTTACCAAGCCGGGGGAAATGTTCACTGAGGTTCGGTGGAAAACGGTCGCCACCGTGGGGTTCCGGGTGGCCGTTGTGACCGTGGTGATCGTGGTGACCGTCGGCATGCTGCTCACCCATGCGCTGAAGTCCTTGCTGGACTTCGGCGCGACCAGCGGCATCGTTAAAAGGGTTATTGTCAGAGAGTTTAGCGATGCCATCACGCACTTCGTTACCTGGACTCATATGAGAGCCATGCTCGAGTGCCTTTCCCACATTTCCCCCAAGCCCTGGATGGATACCGCCTTCCATGCGAGAAATATTCACTGTGTCCTCCAATACATTAGAAGTTGCGCAGCCCATGCTGCATCTCGGAATTAATACCGCAAAAGGAGCAATCCTGCATTGCTTTTTTGATCGATCCGCGAAGAAATTTTTCAAAATCTGAAATCCGGAATTGCATTTTGTATTTTGTATACAATCGATGCTGATCTGGCGCGAACCTCAATGGCCCGTCCGGCGCTGTGGCAGGCAAATCTGGCGTGAGGGGATCCCGGCGGGTTGGCCGTGGTCTGACACTCAGGCGGTATCGCCGCACATAATGCTGCGGATCAGCACGCTGAGCGGCTGGGTCCTATCAAACCAGTCATGAGAAAAATTCACGATAGGTGATAAATACGGTTGCCCGTTTATGGAATTGCGTGCCCAGGAATGGGCTGGGTTGCCTCAACCGGTCCCTGTGACTCGCGAGGTACCGCCCGCAGGATTCATACATCAGATGGCGACGAAAGAGCCAGTTTTACGGCAGAGGGATTTGGGCACTCGATTGTGGTCAACGAAAACAACGCGCGACGTTCCTGACCCTCCGGTAAGTGAGCCAAGCGCCGTTGCCGGATCGTCGCGGGAATTTGGCATAGGTTAAGAATTGCTTCATGGGGTTCAATAGTACCAACCACCAATCGCTCCGTAGTCTTGAAAGTGAGTATGCTGGAGCATGTGAAAACCTTGAACTCCACCACCAGCCTCTGAAACGAGGCCGGTGGTGTCATCCAGGATCAGATCAGGAAAACTACTCGAAAAGCTTCACGCCACCACAATATTAGCAATGACTTCCACAGAGAGGAGTGCCCTGGTGTCCTTCGTCGGACGATCGCGGCTATTGCGCGCCAGACGCGTCGTCACTGCCAGATTGAGCTGATTTCATCGCGTCCATCAGTTCGTTCATAATTTTCGCGAAGGCATCCTTTCCGCTGTCGCCGCTCGCGTCGCTGTTACCACCAATGCCCGAAACAGCACCGGCAAATTTGCCGATCAAACCGATTGGATCCATATTGCTTCTCCTTCCATTGTTGACTTGTCTTTAGCCTTCTCTTCGATCCCGAACAATTGAGCTGTTCACACCCAACACTTCGGGAAAGTTGTCAGGGGCCACACTTGATCATGTTGGTCCATGAACGCTCAGCGTCGGAGAGCTGCGGTCATAATGCGCACGCCCTCTGCAATCTTTTCGTTATTATTGGTCAGCACCCCTTCCTTGATCTTATTTTCTCCCCTCTTCATCTCAGCGTCCCGGAAATCGTCATGATCATGGCACGCTTGATTGTGTGGCGTCAGCTCCTGTGGGCCGTGGTCGCTCTCGCGATTTGGAGGGAATGGGCGGAAAACCGGGCTGTCTTGAATCTTGTCCAGTGCGGCCTCCGGATGTCCAGCAAGGGCAACCGCCGGAAGCCCAATTCGATCAACAGACATCGTGTCCTCCAAACGTTTGGGCAGTACACAAGACGTTACGCACCGAAAATCAATACAGCAGAGAGAGCATCCTTGCATCGTTTTTTTTTGGGCGTTACGGAGAATTCATTCGATCCAGGATTGTATTTTGTATACTGTATACAATCTGGCCATCCAGTCTCGTGCGGTCATTGATTATGGCTGAACTGTGGCGGTCTGGCACATCCGAGTGGTTTGAACCGCCGGCAGACTTGGCAAATGGAAAATGCATGAAGGTCGAAGGTGCCGGGAGTTTTCTCGGCAATGCCATGCCTGTTTTCTCAATCGGCGTCTGTCGTCTTAGAAATTGTATACTGTATACAATCGGAGCGGACCGGTGGGACGTCGAACAGCCTCGGGCCGGGAACAAAGGGAAGCGTCCGGTGGCCTTCCCTCTCAACGGGACGGTTGTCCGTGTTCTGGCAAAGCAACGGAGATGCACAAAGGGTTCTTGAAATTTCTGCCGATCGGTCTTGAGCCTTTGGAGAGAGGTTTCGCCATGGTCCGGCGCAAGAGCACGTCCCGTGCCCCAGCGTACGACGAAATCTGGCGGCGATCCCCGGAGGAAGAAGGGAGATGGGCGAGGCATCCGAAAGTTAGCCCGTCAGGGAAGGTCTCGCTGGGCAGTGCGCCGTCGGTTGAGGCTGCCGGGTCTCGGCAGCAGGTGAGCATGACCGGAAGATGGAAGATCGTCAGGCTGTTGTGGCCACTTTCGGTGCAGAGTGCCGAATCTAAAAAGTTGAGCAGGTGTGAGGCCTCGCGGTCAGCGACCTGTGCTGGCGTCGTCGGACGCCGGTCCTCTTTGCGGCCCTGCCGTAGCAGTGTCGGTGCGCGTGGATCTGGCAGATCGCTGAAATGATGGGGCTTTCGAAAAGGGAAGAATAGGCGGTTTTCGGGATTGTGGCCCAGGGGGCGCAATGGCAGGCGTTACAAGGTGCATTTCGGCGGGCCATGGACTTTGTCATAATGGCCGTGACCCGGGAATTTTGAGTTTTTCGCAACCCGTTGTCTTCGGGGCAATCTCGCCAACCTACTGAGAGGGGCAGCCCACCCGGAGCGCAACCAGGGGCTGAAAAATGGCGCCGAAGCTTTGGGGCGTATCGCAAACCTCGGCAATCCGACGGCGTTGGCGTTGAATCCAAAGGAAAATATTCAGTTTGCCAATGCGCTCTGAGCGCCGACCACAGTCACTCCTGTCCCTCGCGCTGCGATGGTGCCGCCTGTATTGCCGGGGACAAGCCCAAAGCCGGTGAAGGCGAGAGCGTGGTGTCGCGCGAGCACCACGATCACAAACGCCAAAAGATGCCCAGGTCTTTGAACCTGAAAACGGCAGTTGGACGCCCTGGGTGATGGAGCAGGCGTCATATTTGCAGTAGAGCTGCGCTCGCGGCTCACCGCGGCTGTCACCATCTTTTGGGCAGGAGAGGCGCAAAGGCCCCCTTGGCCGATTGCTCCAGTCCTGGTGTCAGGAGGGCGGATGCGCCGAGGCGATTGCCTCCTGAGAGAGACCTTGTTCCTTGTTCGTGCGCTCCCGCAGAATTCATCACAGGGCTCCTGGGACCTGGGCTCCTGACTGGTTTCAGCGCGGCGCGCTGCCCCCAGCAACTCATTGATAAATTCCGGTACGATCTCGCCCGCCTTGCCATAGCGGGCGTCATCGAACAAGGTCGCCCCTTCCGAGGTTCCAGGTTCAGTTCGACCGCGGCTGGATGGTGTCTCTTCGCCTCGGCGACAAAAGGAGGCTGGAGAGACGTTGCCGCTGGTGCCGATCGAAATGGAGAGATTGCAATTCGCGGGCGCCTGCGAGATCTCATTAAGATAAAGCGGCATCTCGGTGAACCAGACGATTAAAGAGCGGTCCTGGCTGGGAACCGTCGCATCGGTCCTTCATCCTGAAAACGGCTGTGACAGCTTGTCGTGACGGAAAATGCCAGGCATTCACATTGCTTCGGGACTGATTCAGCCACTCTCGGATCGTCACCCATCGGGCCCATTGGGAGAACGGGGGCCGGTGCAGAATCTGGAATCATGTGCAACACGCCTTCTCGACACCGTCGGCCCGGCTTTTCGTCGGGAGCGGAAGGGGGGCAACGCGGTGGTCAACGGCTTCGGCGAAGCGGCCGACATTGAGCGCGAGCGCGCTTCGATTGAGGCCGACCTCGGGTGTGGGCGCTCTATTCGCCGGCGGATTTGAGCCGTCCGGCCGAGATCGCCGCCATGGTGGCGCTGGCGGAACAGAATTTCGGAGCAGTCGATATTCTCATCAATAACGCCCGCATCGAGTTTGTGTCCCCGGTCGAGGAATTCCCGATCGAGAAATGGGACCAGATTATCGCCATCAAACTGTCCGCGGCCTTTCATGGCATCCGCGCCGTGGCTCCCGGCATCGCCCTTCAAGTCGGCCTAGGTTTCGGCCAGGTACGGCATCTGCGCCCAGACCAGGACCGTGGCGCTTGAACTGGCGGCGAGGGAGATCACCTGCAACTGCATCAGCCCGGGCTATATCTGGACGCCGCTGGTCGAGAGGCAGATTCCCGATTCGCGAGACCATGAAGCCGCACAACCTGAGCCGCGAGGAGGTCATGAGGGAGGTGCTGCTGGAAGCCCAGGCGACCAGGGAATTCGTCACCCCCGAACAGGTTGCGGCGCTGGCCGTGTTTCTGTGCAGTGACGACGCGGCCCAGATCACCGATCACCGGAGCCAATCTGTCGATTGATGGCGGCTGGCTGGCGGGGCGTTGCCGGGGTGCGGCAAAAGCCGGAATGCTCTGGACAGACTCCCTCAAACCACAGGGCGCAAAGCCCGTGGCGCGGGGGTCTGCAAAGCGGAAACATGCCGGAAGCGCCGCTCTTTCCCACCAGCCAGCCGTTGGGGGGCAGCAGGGGTGATTGCCACGTCCGGACCCTGCCTCCCGCGCACCGTCCTGGACTGGCCAGCGCCGAGCCCGGGCACGGAGCGGATCCTCAGGCGCCGAAACGATCACCGGTTCCAGCGGGTGTGACCCGGGATTGTATACAAAATACAATTTGCACTCGCGAAACGGCCCTTCGATGGATGCCCGGTTGCGGATTGTAGAGATGGTACAATCGCTAGCCCGCTTTCTGGCGGTTGACCCTCCGCGGGTTCGGGCGTATTGAACGCCACAACAGCACCACTGCAGCTCTCGCAGATTTCCCCGATCCGGGTGTGAAGAGATTCGAAGATGTGCTGAAAGAGTTGAACTCGGATAATGGGGCCAGCCATAGCGCTGGCTTGGCTGGGGAAGCCGGTGCCGGGGTCGGCGCAACAGCGGTCGGGAGCGCGGTGCCACATGGCTCAGACCTGGCTTCCCGCGTTGCCTTCATGGGGCATGGGCATACGATCGATAGCCCAATTCGTCAACAATCCCGCCGTGGCCCCGACCAATCGGCCACCATTTCGCACGGCCGCGAAAGCCAGTGAAGCTGCCAAACAGAAAAGCAGTCGCAATCAATACGACCCGACGAAGGATGATGTAAACTGTGAATCCCGGCTGGATATTACTGTGCAGCGTGATACGAGGGTTCTTCATCGGAATGGCAAGTGGTACGCGACCATGGGTCATATGACCATGGAGAGGGTGCGAACCGGCCCACCCCACCTCTCGCCCAGCAGAGAGACGGTGATGGAGGGCGACGTGATCGAAAGAAACGGGCCCGGCCAGAGCAGAAGAAGGGACGGTACAATGATTTCGGCCGGAGATTACGGCGCTTCAACGCGGCAGGGTCGTATTCATGATACTGACAATTACAACAAGAATGACCCGACTGGGCGAAAGTCACGAGCGATAGCACTTTGGGGGCATGGTCCTGGTGACATAGGTCAGCGGGGCGGCATTGATTTGCATCGAGGTAAAGGTTTCACCTCAAGCCAGGGGTGCCTCATCCTTGGGCCAAATGGAGGAACTGGTGTGACTGCTGTGAAGGGGCGGGCTGCCGCTCCCAACTATGATGGTAAACAGAGCGCTGAGACAATGGATGAATTTGTAGAACAGATTGAAAAATTTAGAGGAGTTCCGCTAGCTAGTGTCTGTTCGAAAACTACGTGTTTCCGCAAATCACAGCGTTTCCGCAGATTGCGCCGCACGTCAATTAGGAGAGATTATCGCGTTGTCCGGCCAAATGCACACTACGACGTACGT
>WQYW01000235.1 GCA_009781045.1 Alphaproteobacteria bacterium | reverse complement strand
AGTTCCTTGCTGACGTTATCAATCCTGCCAGAGAGTTCCTTGCTGACGTTATCAATCCTGCCAGAGAGTTCCTTGCTGACGTTATCAATCCTGCCAGAGAGTTCCTTGCTGACGTTATCAATCTTGCCAGAGAGTTCCTTGTGATTCGCGTCGACTCTCTCAGAGAGCTTGTCGACGGTCTTGGTGAGGTTCTCCGTGCGCTCGTCCAGCCTGCTCACTTGCGCAACGATCCCGCCATCCACGGGCGGGGGGCGACCGGTCGCCGCCGTTTCGGCCGCGCTGGGAGCAGGGGTATCCTGCACCAGGGTATCTTGCACTCGCTTTGCCGACATATATGCCTCCACTGGAAATTCCGCCTCTCAGGATCCTGCAGGATCGGCCTGGCCTGCCACCCACGCTGCGGACCGGAAAATCCGAATGCACCACGTGCCCCACGATCAATGCCGATGCCATCCCTGATCTGCCGGTCAGGCAGATTGCCGGTGACCTGAGAGATTGTCCAGAACGCAGGCGTTTAAGTCTGGGTTCCGTGACAAAAAAAACCTGGTCCCCGGCTGCAGGCGCGTCGTGGACGTCAGGGCAGGTGACGAAGCCGACAGCGATAATGACGAATCTTAGTGATAAAATCGGGCACTGGCAAGCAGGTTCAGACCAATGCAACGCAGAAAATGACATCGAAGCGATGTCGATCCGGTTCCATCATGCGGGAACAGTGCCAGGCACGGCCCCGCAACGGAACTACCAGTACGTGCTGGAGAAAATGAGTACTATTCTGGCGGGCAGGAATAGAACGGATTGCGCTATTTTGATCTCATTTGTTCCTGTCTAATCCGCGGAATCACACGCAATCCCTGTACCAGGGAAGCCGCAGTGTGTTCCGTCGCCATCATGTGGAACCTTGCGGTGAGGGGTGATCTGGCCAATGTCATCACCTCGAAAATTCGGGGCACATCGGGGGACAGAAGCTTTGGAGGCACGGCAATGCTGCGAAATCCGCGAATCGGCACGTCTGGTTGCGGTGAGGACTGGCGAACATTGGTGAACATGGCCGGTTCCACTGGTGGAGGCGCTTTGAGCATCGGCTCGTTGTCGGCACGCCAGGCGGCGATCGCGCTCCGGTTGCGCCTGGTGCCGGGCCGGGGCGCTGGTGCTGACAGAAGGCGGGTTCCGTGTCCGCAGTGCCGTCCTGCGGTCCGGCTATGCCAAACGAGGATCCGCACATGAGTCGGGACAGGTCTGCGCAGAGAGGCTGGAGACGGTGCAAAGAGGGGCAGGCTGTGGCCGTGACGACGCCGGCCACAGAGCGCAGGCGGGGGCGGTGGTTGCAGGCGCCTGTGATTTCTGGATCTCTCGTCGGGTTCCACAAGGGGTCAATGACCCGAAACGCGCCACCTCACAGCCACCCGCAGATGTGCGCGGGGGCCGCCGTCGCCCTCGCGCATGGATCACGGATCGTGACTCGCTGCGCAATTTCCCGCTGGCTTCGCTTCCAGGCATGGCCACGAGCGGCTGAATTGCTGGCGGTGAACCCCGGCCATTTCTTTGTCGACGGTCGTGACCGCTCAAAGTGGATTGCGCCTTGGGAAGCGGTATTCGCCGGCGACGGCGCAGGTGTCGTCGATCGCGGCGGCTTCGACCATTGCCACGGTGACACGCGAGGTGCATCTGCATTGGCGCCCCCAATCGGCTGATCCAGATTGACGATTGACGGTATGGCTCCCGATTCTGCCGTCAAAGGGCGGCACCACGCACTCCTGACGTTTAGACTCCGGGATTTCGCAAAAGCAGCCCCCCGTTTGCCGATTCTCGATTGGCGTGGCCCGCACAGATCCCTGAGGAAGACAGGAATATGAGCAGGGGCACCTGCCCTGCCGAAACTGCCCGCATCACTTATGGCGGCAGCTGCCGTCTGGCTCGCCGGGACGGCGTCGGTCGCAATCAATGGATTTCTGCTGCCGTTGCTAAAAAGCTGGTGCCGCGCTTAACCCCTGCGGCATTCTTTGCCCGCCATGTGCAGGGCGCAGGTCCCAAGGCACAGGTCCCAAGGCACAGGTCCCAAGGCACAGGTCCCAAGGCACAGGTCCCAAGGCACAGGTCCCAAGGCACAGGTCCCAAGGCACAGGTCCCAAGGCACAGGTCCTGGCGATCTCGCGGGCTGGCTCGACAAAGTCCCCGATCCTCCGGCGCAAGCCGGAGGATGACATCGCTGATCTGACCGTCCCCCTGCCCGGGAAACGCAGACCGCTTCATCATCGGAGGAGCGCGGATCCGCAGTGCCGCTCACATCCACATTCAGTCGTGAGGCCAGCTGATACCTGCGGAAGTATCTGACTTCCTCTGATCCGTCACCCGGCCGGGTCTGCGTCGGCCGCTGCGGTCACAGAATGGCATGGGGCAGGAACCGCGAGCGGTTGCCGGTAATCGGGCTTTCGTCCTCACGGATCGACAATCCGCACGGAACGTGATCGACCAGCCAGCTTCCCAGCACCGGAAAAAGCCCGGAAAACTGCGGCAGTGGGGCCAGCGCCTGGCGCACATAGCCTTCCGCGCCATAGGGCCCGTCCTGTTCCTGGCGCACCACGCCGTCTGTGATCACGGTCACATTGGCGCCCTCGCGTGAAAAGATCGGCTTGCGCACCCAGGATGCACCGAGTTCGGCGGCGCGCGGATCGTCATCGAAAAAAGCGGCAAGCAGATTGGGGTGGCCCGGAAACATCTCCCACAACAGCGGCAGCATGGCCTTGTTGGACAGCAGCGCCTTCCACGGCGGCTCGATCCACTGTGTCGCCGCCATCCTGAGATTGGCGCCGAAGGCGTCCTGAAACATCCACTCCCACGGGTAAAGCTTGAACGCAAGATCCATGTGGCGGTTGTCAAGATCGACAAAACCACCCTCGCGCTTGCGCCAGCCGATATCCTCGATCGCGATTTTCGTCGTCGTCAGCCCGGCCTGCTGCGCGGTATCCTCGAGATAGGCCAGCGTACACGAATCCTCGTCATGCTCGAGCTGGCCGGTGAGATGGAGATGGCGCTTTCCTGCGATGGCTTTCCACGCTTCGATCAGCCGTTCATGGATGGAATTGAACTGGTCGGCTTTTGCCGGGATGATCCGGCGTTCCATCGCCTGTTCAAGCCAGACCCACTGGAACACCGCCGACTCAAACAGCGAGGTTGGGGTATCGGCATTATATTCCAGAAGCTTCACCGGCCCCCTTCCATCGAAGGAGAGATCCATGCGGCCATAGAGGCTGCGCTCGTCGCGCTCCCAGCTCGCCCTGATCACCCCCCAATATGTTTCAGGGATCTTCATGCGCCGCAGAATCTGCTCATCCCTGATGGCACGGCCAGCGAATTCGAGACACATCGCATCGATCTCGCCGGTCGGCGCCTCGATGGAACGTTCGATTTCCTCAAGCGTGAAAGCATAATAGGCACGCTCATCCCAGTAGCGCTCGCCGTCCATGCTGTGGAAGATGAAACCCGCGGCTTCCGCGGTGGCGCGCCAGTCGTCGCGCTCGGTACAGACGATACGCTGCATGCTTTTCGAATCCGCTTTTCGTCTCGTGTTGCGCTTTCCGCCGCTGCCAGATGGCGGACCGGAATCCGCTGCACTCCGCTCCGCGCTGACCGAAGCCGATTGGTCCCGCTTTCCTGAGGAGCACGGGATCGAGTCCCGTGGCCTCGGCCATCGCCTCACCCGCGACGGAACGGCAAGATCGACAGCCCGCCGAACCTGTGGCTGTCAGCCGCCGGAAAAACTGTGCCCGGAACCGCCGAAGCCACCGCGCCCAACGCCGCCGCCACTATGGGAGGAGCCCGTGCTGGGGGAATATCCCCATGCGCCGCCACCCGAACTCTGTCCCCGCCCATAGCCGTTGCTGGAGCGCCCGGAATTGCCGCCATAATAATAACGGGATCGCGAATACCAGTAGTCGGAATACCCCTGGCTGCCATAATATCGCGATCGCGAAGACCACTTGCCTGCTGATTGATCCTCGACACAGTCTGTGTCGGTGTCCAGGCTCGCATTCGCGCCTGGCTTTGCCGCCGCATCTGCACTCGTGCCGGTGTTCGAAGCAAGTTTCGCAGCCGTATCCGCGTTCGGGGCGGCGCTCCCAGCCGTCTCTGCGCTCGCATTTGTACTCGGGGCCGGGTTCGCAGCCGTGTCGGCACCTGTAGCCGTGCCTGAGGCCGGGATCGCAGCCGTATCCGCGCTCATGCCTGCGTTCAAGGCCGGGTTCGCAGCCACATCTGTACCCGTGCCGGCGTTCAGGGCCGGGCTCGCAGCCGTGCCCGCGTCTGGCTTGACGCTGGCGTCCTGCCTGGGAGCGTCCGCCTTCGCGCCGGTGGCTCCATTGGCGTTTCTTTCGGGGGACGCCGGACTCGCTGTGCCGCGCGGAATCGGAACGCATCGCGATTTGGGCATCAGACCATAGGCTGCCGTACCCACCGCGATCGTACCCATCAGCAGCAGCGCGACATGACCGGAACGCTTGGCCGACGCCTGTGACGCCGCCACCAGCGACGGTTGCCCGCCAGAGTCAGGGCTTTCTGGAGACTCTGCCATGATCAATAGATCATACAGGCTGCGTTCAGGGCACCGGCGGCGAGCGAAGACAGGCCGAGCCAGATGGCGGCTGCAAGTTCCCCGGCGGCGATCCGTGCCGACAGCTTCGGCACCGGAACCTTGACGAGATAGAACACGATGACCTGCACGATCAGCGCGATCACCGCCCAGATCATGCAGTCCAGCAAGCCGGCCGAATGTGCAATCGCGCTCACCAGCGGCAGTATGAAGCCGACCAGGCTCAGTCCAAGCGCAATCGCCGCCGCCGGATTGTTGTCGCGGATCAGTTTGAATTCATTATGCGGTGTGATCCGGGTGTACACCAAAAGATAGGCAAGGACCGCAACCAGCCCGGTGCAGAAATAGGTCAGAAAGGCGGGCAGTCCAGCGAGCGATTGCAGCATCACGTCTCCATAGCCCGCCTCGAGCATTCGCTCCATCGGGAATTTACGACTTAAATTCCTTCCCCTTTAGATCATCGGAATTGAGGCCGCAACGGAATTTGGAATTTGTGCCGCCCGCACCGGCCCTTTGCAGCGAGGGTCCGGGTTCCATGGAACCGTTCCCTCTCCTTGGCTCAATCTTTGCATTTGCTCCTCCTGTTACAGGGCTCCTGAAAAACCGCATCCTTTCCGGGCGGCACCACGTGAGGCACGCGTCCCACCTGCCCGCAGCTTTGGGTTCCATCGCCCTGTCACGCGAAATTGAGATTCCATGGACTTAAAAGCCGGGACCTCTGCCACGATTTTGCCTCCCTTGTCCTGCACCTCCTGCGATAAGGGCGCCGCCTGCGCCCCGCTCACTTGCCCGGAGTCCCATGCCCGCGAATTCCGTTCTGCCACTTGACGCACTCCCGAGCCACGCGAGGAGCGTCCTCACCGATCTTGTCGCCGCCGCCAGGGACAGCTTTCAGGACCACCTCTCCTCTATCATTCTCTTCGGCAGTGCCGCCGAGGGCCGGCTGCGCCCGACCTCCGATCTCAATCTCGTGATCGTGCTCACAGAATTCGACAAGAAGCGGGTCGATTCCTTCCGCGAGCCGATGCGGATGGCGCATGTCGCAGTCCGCGCCACCGCCATGTTCATAAAAGACACTGAACTCGAAGATGCCGTCGCGCTGTCCCCGGTCAAGTTCGGCGACATCGCCCGGCGACATCTCATGCTCTTCGGCACGCTGCCCGCAGCATTCAGCACTGTTTCGCAGGCGGACCAGCGCCGCCAGCTCCGCGAAATGCTGATGAATCTCAGTCTGCGGCTGCGCCAGACCTATGTTCTGACCAGCCTGCGACCGGAGCAGCTGGCAAAGGTGATCGCCAATTGCGCCGGCCCCCTGCGCAGTGCTGCCTTCACCCTGCTTGAACTCGAAGGCAGCACGGCATCCTCGCCGAAGGCGGCCCTTGAAACGCTGGCCGCCATCCTCCCCGACGCCCCCGCCGGTCAGAGCTGGCAGGACCTCTGCGGGCAGATCTCAAGGGCCCGGGAAACCGGCCAGATGGCGCCCGACATCGCCGGGCCCACGCTGTTCGACCTCATTGCGCTCACCGCCGCCATGCGCGGCCGCGTGGAACTGGCATCATGAACCCATTCGACCTGCCGGGTCCGCAATTCCTGCTGTTCTACGCCGCCTGTATCGCCGTCGTCCTCATCCTCCTGTACCGCAACAGGATGATGCGCCGCGTCGGGAACGCCGCCGCGATCGAAGAAATCGCCGGGCGTTTTGCCACGGACCCCTATCTGATCGCCTGTCTCCACAATGATCGCGAGCACCTCACCCAGGGTGCGAGTCAATCTGTGGTCACTTTTGCCACAATCATGTTTCGTTCGCGGGGCGATTCGGATTTGTTCTCTTTCATAATTCCGGGACCCCATTGAATTCTCCGACGGAATTGATTCTTGT
>WQYW01000234.1 GCA_009781045.1 Alphaproteobacteria bacterium | reverse complement strand
GTACGCTTCGTGAGGGGCGTCGCCGTCCACCACGCAACACTCGCTACTGGGCGGGCGCTACCCCCTGCCCAGGCCGGACTTGCACCGGCTGGAGCACGCCAGCTTTGCCTGGCGCACCGAAAATTCTGCGTACCGCCTGCAGGTTTATCCCTCTGGGCCTGCAACGCGAGGAAACCATCAAGGTCGAGGTCAACCTCAACGAAAGCACCTCGCTCTGTCCCTTAGGCGACGTTGCACTGGACGTGCTCGACGACGAGGGCGAGCATGTGCGGTTCATGGCGCGGTCCTATGACATCAATGAGCTGCTCGGCACAAAAATGCGGGCGCTGATGCAACGCCAGCAGGGGCGCGATTTGTTTGATCTGGCCCACGCCTGGCAACTCAGTGAGGCAGGAACGACATCCCATGCCGTAGACAGTGCCAGGGTCATGCAGGCCTTTTCCTGGTATAGGGACAGGGAAGGCGCCAAGATTACTGCGATGCTCGCCCATGCGCGCCTCGATTCACATCTGGGCAAGGCTGCGTTCCGCAGCGACATGGACACGCTGTTGCGCCCGGATCTGCCGGCATTCGATGTGGATCAGGCCGCCCGTGTGATTCGGGAGGCGCATTTCGACCACCTGCCGTAACAGCTCGAAAGCATCGGTTTGCCGGTCCGGGTCATGGCGATCTCCCGATGGTGAGGGCAAACCTGGCACATCGCCTTCAGGAGAAGGACCGCGGCCATTCAGGGCCCTCGCATGCAAAACCTGCTCTTTCCGGAAAGCCCGCCCAGCCATCCGAATCCCCCAATCCGATCCAGCCCGGCCTTGAGGGGGGATCCGCGCATCCCGCCCGCGAAGCCCTATCGCCCCTGCTTCGCCGCACGGGGTCGGTGCATTGTGGCAGAAAATGTCCTAAAGACCGGGGGACCTTTCAGACCGCCGATGCCGACCCGCAGCGGGCCTGGTGACACCAGAAGAGATCCCACGCCAGACATCCAAAAACCCTGACCGAGAGCGATGCCCCTTCTCGAAATCCAGTTCCCCGCGATCAACCCGATCGCCTTCCATATCGGGCCGGCTCCCATCCGCTGGTACGCTCTGGCCTATATCAGCGGCATTCTGCTCGGCTGGATCTACGCCCGCGCTCTGATCCGCAAAGCGGCGCTGTGGGATCGCTCAGCGCCGATGACCCTTCGGCAGCTGGAGGATTTCATCTTCTGGGTGACGCTCGGCATCATCCTCGGCGGCCGCCTCGGCGATGTGCTGTGGGAGCTGCCGCGCTACATCGCCGATCCGGTCAGGATTATCCAGCTGTGGAACGGTGGCATGGCCTTCCATGGCGGCTATGTCGGCTGCGTGGTCGCCGTGATGTGGTTTGCCTGGAGAAACCGGATCTCGATCCTGTCGCTCGGCGATCTCACCACCGCGGTCGCTCCGATGGGACTGTTTCTGGGACGGATGGCCAATTTCATCAACAGCGAGCTCTGGGGCCGTGCCGCCGACCCCGGCCTGCCCTGGGCCATGCGTTTCCCCACCGACCCCGAACATCTCCTGCGCCATCCCAGCCAGCTTTATGAAGCCGGGCTCGAAGGCATCCTGCTGTTTGGCGTGCTGGCCGTCCTGATCCGGCTCGGTGCCCTGAAACGACCGGGGCTGATTCTCGGCAGCTTCACCCTGCTCTATGGCATGGCCCGGATCGTCGCCGAGTTCTTCCGCGACCCCGACCCGCCCTATGGGGAAATGTGGAACTGCTTGACGATGGGCATGTTGCTGTCGATACCAATGGTCATCGCCGGCTTCATCCTGATCCTGATGGCCGCGCGCCGCCACCCGCAAAGCTCGCCGATGGAGGGGGGATAGATGTCGGAACAAGAGTTGGAGCCGCCGCAGCAGCTGGAGAGCGAACCCCTGTTCGAGGCGCCGCCCACACCGCTCCTGGGCGAGATCATCCGGCTGATCAAAGCCTCCGGGCCGATGCCGGTATGGCGTTACATGGAACTCTGCCTGATGCATCCGCGCTATGGCTATTACATCTCGCGCGACCCTCTGGGGCGGGGCGGTGATTTCACCACCGCCCCGGAAATCAGCCAGATGTTCGGGGAACTGCTCGGGCTGTGGGCGGCATCGGTGTGGAAGCAGATGGGCCGGCCGCGCACCCTGCGGCTGATCGAGATCGGACCCGGCCGCGGCACCATGATGGCGGACGCGCTGCGGGCACTGCGGATCCTGCCGCGGCTCTACCAGTCGCTCGCCGTGCACCTGGTGGAGGTCAATCCGGTACTGCGCGCCCAGCAGCACCGCGCTTTATCGAATATGCGCGAGGTCACCTGGCACGAGGATTTCGCCTCCGTGCCGGAAGGACCGTGCATCGTCTTCGCCAATGAGTATTTCGACGTGCTGCCGATCCACCAGATGGTGAAATGCGAGACCGGCTGGCATGAGCGCACGGTCGATGTCGATGACGACGGCAGGCTGTTTTTTGCCACCGAAGCGGAGCCCACGGCGGGCTTCGCCACCCTGGTGCCGCCGAACCTGCGCGATGCGCCGCCCGACTCCATCTTCGAATGGCGCCCCGACTCCGAGATCCTGGGGATCGCCACCCATGTCCGCGACCACGGCGGTGCCGCGCTGATCATCGATTATGGTCATATGGAGAGCGACATCGGCGACACGCTGCAGGCCATCGCCCATCATTCCTTCGCCGACCCCCTGCTGTCGCCGGGCGAGAGCGATCTCACCGCCCATGTCGACTTCCATGCCCTGGCCGAAGCCGCGCGCATCGTCGATGCCCGGGTGCACGGCCCGACCACCCAGCATCTGTTCCTCAAGCGCCTCGGCATTGATACAAGGGCCACCGCCCTGATGCAGATGGCGACACCGGATGTGGCCAGTGGTGTTGAGACTGAACTCCTGCGTCTCACCGACCTCGAGCGCGGCGGCATGGGCTCGCTGTTCAAGGTCCTCGGCATTTCCGAACCACGACTGTCCTCCCTGGCGGGCCTCGGCGAGGTCGACTCGAGCGAGACGGAACCGTCATGATCCTGCGCTCGCCCCTGCTGGAGAGCATCCCCAACCTCCATCATGCGTTCTTCACCCGTGAGGGCGGCGTCTCAGACGGGATCTACAGCTCGCTCAATGGCGGGCTGGGCTCCAGCGACGATCCCGCCCATGTGGCCGAGAACCGCCGCCGCATGGCGGCGCAGCTCGGGGTCCGGCCCGAATATTTTCTCAGCCTGCACCAGACCCACTCTGCCCATGCTCTGGTGGTCGAGGACATATCCGCCTGGGCCGGCGGCGCCACGCGCCCCGAGGCCGATGCCATGGTGAGCCGTGTGCCGGGCCTTGCGCTTGGTATTTCGACCGCCGACTGCGGCCCGGTGCTGTTCGTCGATCCCGATTCGCGCGTCATCGGTGCCGCCCATGCCGGCTGGAAAGGCGCCCTCAACGGCGTTCTCGAAGCCACGGTGGCGGCCATGGAAGGCCTCGGTGCCGACCGAAGCCGCATCCTCACCAGTATCGGTCCCCTGATCCGGCAGGAAAACTACGAAGTGGGACCGGAATTCCGCACCCTGTTTGCCGCCGCCGATGGCGGCAATGCCGTCTTCTTCAAGGAAGCGGCGCGGGATGGTCACGCCCGGTTTGACCTCGCCGGCTTTATCCGGAACCGGCTGCAGAGAATCGGCATCCTGAGGATCGATGATTGCGGCCTTGATATCTATGGCGATGCACGATTCTTCAGCTATCGCCGCTCCCGGCATCAAAACGAGCCGGACTATGGCCGCCACATCCACGCCATCGCTCTCCAGCCGTGACCGCCGCCTTCTCCGCCGGCATCCAAAGACAGCCGCCAGGGCCAGAGCCACATGCGAGCGGCCCGTAACCCCGCATCTGGCGGAAACAAAGCGCGAACAAAGAAAGGGCCATACAGGACATCAAGCCCCTCTCAGCGCTTTCCGTTCATCCCGCCAACATCCCGGCCCTGTGCGCCGCGCCACCCGCTTCGCCCCTGCCGGTATCCCGGGGCGGCCCGCCAGGGCGCCCGGGATACCGGCAAAGGCGCAAGGGGAGCGCGGATTCCACTCATCCCATCCCCTGGCCTGCGAGTTTTGCGCTGCCTGCAACAGTCGCCCCGCGCACATTCCGACAATCGGAGCCATTCGGATTCACGATCTGAACAGCAAACCCTGCAGCGCCGCCTTGCCAGCCAAGCCCTCCGCCTGATATTGGGCAGCCCATCGAAACCGTGCTCGTCAGGTTGTTGTAAGATGCTGAATGTATCCGGCAAGCCACGGGAGGAAACGTCAATGTCGGCAAAAAACGGCTCCATCAAGCTCGTCGCTGGCAACTCAAGTCCTGCTCTGGCGCAGGGAATTGCGCAGAATCTCGGTCTGCCGCTGACAAAAACGGTGGTGCGCCGTTTCGCCGACATGGAGATTTTCGTCGAGATCCGGGAAAATGTCCGGGGCTCGGATGCCTTTATCATCCAGTCAACGTGCTTTCCCGCCAACGACCATCTGATGGAACTGCTGATCATCACCGACGCCTTGCGCCGTTCGTCGGCGAACCGCATCACCGCGGTGATTCCCTATTTCGGCTATGCACGTCAGGATCGCAAATCCGGATCCCGCACCCCGATCTCCGCCAAGCTGGTCGCCAATCTGATCACCCGCGCCGGCGTCGATCGGGTCATGACCCTCGACCTGCACGCCGGACAGATCCAGGGCTTCTTCGACATCCCGACCGACAATCTCTATGCGGCGCCGCTAATGGTGCGCGACATCAAGGAGAGCTTCAATCTCAGCCAGGTGATGGTGGTGTCGCCGGACGTGGGCGGCGTGGCGCGGGCGCGGGCGCTGGCCAAACGCATCAACACCCCGCTTGCCATCGTCGACAAGCGTCGCGAACGCCCTGGCGAATCGCAGGTCATGAATGTGATCGGCGATGTCCAGGGCTACACCTGTATCCTGGTCGATGACATCGTCGACTCCGGCGGGACGCTGGTCAATGCCGCCGGTGCCCTGATTGAAAAGGGCGCGCGCGACGTCTACGCCTATATCACCCACGGTGTGCTGTCCGGAGAGGCCGTGGCGCGCATCAGCTCCTCAAAGCTCAGGGAACTGGTGATCACCGACTCGATTCCGCCAACCGACGCCGTGACCAGGTCGCCCAATATCCGCTCTCTGCCCATCGCCACCCTGATTTCAGAGGCGATTGCACGCACCGCCGCCGAAGAGTCGGTCTCAAGCCTGTTCGACTGATCGCAACTGCCCAGGTTGGGGAAGGAGCCGCTCGCAATCGGCTCGAGATCCTTCGAAAAAATGCCTGTCCAACCGGGGTGGTCACGGGTGGTCACCGATTTGCCGCGAACCATCTGCATCCTGAACCTCGGCTGGGGCCTCGACAGCGTAAAAAGGGGCACAGTCAGTCGTTCCAGAAATGGAACGTGGGTAGAAACGACTGATTTCCGGGTCTGCGTCAGCGGATCCCGTCAGGGTCTGCCGACAGCGTCCGCTCTCGGCAGATCCCGTCTCCCGGGTCAGCACCAACGGTCAACGGATCTCCAGAGGTCAGCGCCAAAGGTCAGCTGATCCCGGCCGCAACCTGGCCGCCCAGGCGTTCAAGGCTGAGCAGGGTACCGGCACAGGCCCGCGCCACCTCAACGCCCCTGGCAATAAAATGCTCAAGCAGGGCCTCGTCACAGATCGTGCTGTCGTGAAACTGCTCCGGCGCCAGCACTGCTGAGAACACCGGTACTTCGGTACGCAACTGCACATCCATCAGCGCACGGATCACGGTCTCGGCGACGAATCTGTTCTCGACCACCAGTCCCATGGCAACCAGCGCGGTGTAGCGCCTTGTCCTGGCCAGAATCTGGACATGGAGGGGGATTTCGAACGAGCCCGGTACCTCGAACAGGTCAATGTTGCCAATATGCCACGCCTGAGCCTCACGCAGGAAGGCGCCCCGCGCCTGCTCGACCATATTGCGATGCCAGGCCGACTGCACCACAGCCACACGCTGCGGGCGGGCGAAACCTGCATGGGGTGTTTCGAGTCCGTGAGAGCTGTGATCGTCGTCCTGTGGCATGTTTTACCTGAATTTCAAACGATTCGACATCTGGCATGAGATGCGCGCCGGCACCAGTCACAACTATGGCGGGCGTGCCGACCTCCAGCAAGCGATTCGACCCGGTTCGACCCCACCGCCGCCATAACGCCTCCACACCATCGCCGACATCATGGCAGATTTGCCGCAAAACGGAATTTATGCCTCATTAATGGCTTACTTTGATGCCTATTTGTTCTTAATATGGTAAGGCTGAGTGAGATGATCTGTGGAAGAGCGGTTTTGAGCCTGTGGAAGCACTCCGGGACAGGTTGCGCGGATTCCGCAAATCACATCACTTGAGGCTCGACCAGCCGCCGTCAATTCGACAGGTTTGCAGCAAAATCAAAGCGGGAGCTGGGCAACTGTGTGCGGATCAAGAGACCAGGAAGGCAAGAGGTCGAGACAGCATGTCCCTGCTTGAAGGCACTATCGGTTCCCCGAACCATCCGCTGACGGTGGTTGAAAACATTGCCGCCAGCAATGACTGGCCATTTGAACGTTCGGGCGACAATGAACTGACGATCATTTCCCAGGGCCAATGGACAGACTACCAGCTCTCCTTCACCTGGATGAACGAGATCGAGGC
>WQYW01000233.1 GCA_009781045.1 Alphaproteobacteria bacterium | reverse complement strand
TTTGCTCCACGCTTCCTTCAGACCCCACCTCGCGATGGAGCCCTTGCGCTTCGCTAACCCTTCGCCGCCATCAGGCTGGGTAGAGGACTTTAACCTCCAAGCTGTCGATCATGCTCGGCACACCCGAAGGACTGCCGCTTGTTGCGGCAGTGGTATTGAAAACGCGCAATCGCAGACCTCCGCACGGGTACTCACGAAAATGCGAGCGCAGCAGGCACAGCTGCCGTGATGGGCACCACCAGGGTCTCAAGACACTCCTCGCTCCATGCGCAGGCTTACGAATCGAAAACGGGATCACAGATCTGGACCCGATCTGTCCCCTCTCCCCGGCACGGTCAGGCCGTGACCGAAAGGGGCGGGCGCAGAGCCGCCGGTCGCTCGGGACATCTGACCAAATCGGCTTCATCCGAAATCCAGCGCTCGCGGTCATCCCGATAGGCGTCCAGGCAGAGCCGCGTGGCCTCGCTCCAGCCTGCCCCGCCCCCCTGTACACAGAGCAGAGCGAGACCGATACGTCGCATGGCCACGCTCGCTGATGACCCCAGCGAACGCTCCAGCGCAGCGAGATGCAGAGGAGATGTCCGCGCCGCAATACCCGCGGCTCCCGCAATCGCATCCTGTACCGCGCCGGGGTGCAGCAGTCCCGCCGCATCAAAACGCTCCACCGCAGTCCGGCAGGCCAGCGGCTTGAGGATGAGGAAGGCAAGACGAAGCGCCTGACCCGGATGCCAGCGCCGCGCCAACAGGGCCTCCATCAACAGACTGGCCGATTCCTCAAGTCCCTGCGCCGCAGCCCACCATTGCCAGCTCTGATAGGCGGAGACAATCGCAACCAGAGATTCCGCCCGCTCCACCCTCGCAAAGCTCTCCGCGAGCTGTTGTGGCTGCTCCCTGGCGTCGCAGGCGAGCAGCGTGCGCGCAGCAAGCCCGGTGACATCAGGATCAATGTCGTTGAGCAGTCCTTTGAGGGCCGCAGAGAGTGCAGGCCCGCCCCTCCCCACCGGCACCGCAATCAGCCGCTCCAGCGTCTCCTTGCGAATCTGCGCATCTCTATGGCCGAGCAGCAAGGCGAGATGGTCCGTCAGAGCCTGCTGACCGGAGCGGGAAAGGCCGGTTTGCGGAATGCGGATGGTGGAGCGCGCAATTGCACTTTCCGCGCGCGCCGCATCCCGCAACACCTGCCAGACCTCGTCGCGATCAAGATAGTTCCAATACGCCCTGAGCAACGCGATCCGGAGATCTTGATGGAGATCGCCATCAGCTGCGAATTCTCCCAGGAACTCAAAGGCGGCTGCAGTTTTCAGCTCACCCGCCAGGCGAATGACTTCCTTGGCCACCGTGATCCTGCTCGCCGGCACCTTGCCAAGCAGCTCCAGGGCCTTTGACACCGGCATATTGAGGAGCGCCCGACGCAAGGCAAAGATGGCAACCCGGGACCGGTTGTCCTCGAGAGCGTGCAGCAGTGCCGCCACACCGCGCCCGGCGTCGGCGCGCCCCAGCGCCTCCAGAGCCTTGTCGCTCAATGCGCGGTCGGCAGCATTGAGAGCGGCCAGATCGATCACGCAAGCCAGATCCGCCGACGGCAGGGAAGCACGCATGCTGATGGTGCGATAGAGTTCCCAGGCGTTCCGTTTGGGACTTTGCAGGATGCCGTCCAGCGCGCCGGCATAGATGCGCTGCTGGGCCGCGCTCCAGCGGTAGAAGCCGCCTTCGAATCGGGGGACGAAGGCTCCCGTTCCGCTTGAGAAGCGCCCTCGATAGACCCGCGCGGTGAGAAACGGGGTCAGCAGATCCTGGCGGTGACGATGCAGGTGCCGCACCACCGCATCGACATGGATCCAGCAGGGGTCCTTCGCAATCAGCCGCGGGATCAGCTCGGCCACCCGTTTCCGGTGCCCGATCCAGATCAGCGAGTCCAGCCCTGACCGTGCGGTACTGCTGCGCCGATCGTCGGTCAGGGCCGTGAGCAGATCAGCAAACAGATCCACGGCTTTGGCGCGGCGCCCGCAGCAGAGGATCAGCTGAACCGCGAAGTGGGCGCGTTCGCGCTTGATCCAGGTCTTCATGAGATTGATCAGCTGCGGCGCAATCACCACCATCTGCCGATCGGTCACGCGCGATTCCCAATAACGCCAGCCCGGACTTGCCATCTCCCCCATGCGTTCGACCAGGCGCGGCAGGGTCGCGGCGACAAAGCCGCAATGAAGGACGATGATCCCCATCAACCATCGTGTCGCCGCAGTCATGGTCGGATGCGAGCAGTCGCGCGCCCGCAGCGCGGCGTCGATCAGCGCGGTGAAGAAAGGCAGGTGATCGGCCTGCCAGCGCAACGGCGGCAGCTCTGCAAGCGCGTTGAACATGGCAAGTCGCACCGGGTCCTGTTCGTTTTCGCGCTCCAGACAGAATTTGAGGAGGGTCGAAAGTTCCCCCGCCTCATAACGGCCGGCCCCGACCACCGCGGCCAGCGCCGCGGCGCGCAGCTCTCCCTGGGGCTGCGACAGGAAGGGCCGCGCCAGACGCAGAGCCTCCTCAACCGGCAGGCAGGACAGATAGGGCAGCCGCCGCATCGGCTCACTTGCAAGGAGCGGCAGAGCAAAGGCATGACGCGCTTCGGCCTGCCGCGTGGGGCCTGCCAGAGCGCGGACAATGGAATGCGGCAGCGCGCCAGTGTTTTCGCGCCAGGACTCGGCGGCCTCACGATAGAGCGCCTCGCGCTGCGAGGGACGCAAGCCGGAGAAATCCCAACCGATGTGCAGCCTGCCGCTGCGCATCAGTTCACACAGCAGGGTGGGCTCAAGGCGCCTGAGGGCCTGCCTCGAACAGGACAAGCCACGGTGTCCGGAGCCGCCAAGGATGGCGGCGACCTCGCCCGGGAAATGCGAGGCATAACGTTCCAGGATTGAGGTGTTGAGGGGCATATACCGGGCGACGGCGAGCAGGCTCAGCCCAACCGGGCGGTCGCCGCGCAGCATCGCCGCAAGCGCAGCCTCAACCGCCTGTCGCAGAAAATGCGAGGGCTGCGGGGCGCGCTCGACCTCGCCCAGCAGGACATCACGCACCATTGCCGGGACGCGTCCTGCCAGGATACTCCACTGGCGGGCGGAAAGCATTGCCATGCGCTCCCTATCGAGATCGCGGCGGATGACGTCCACGCTGGTCCAGGGCAGCAGACGGATCTTGTCCTCGATCTGCCGATAGACCGAGTCATTGACCGCTTCCCGTCCGGCGCGACAGAGCCGTTGTGCCAGAGCCGTGCGCAAGGCCGGCCTCAGCTCCGCCATCCGTGCGATCAGCATGTCATCGGGGACAGTACGCACTGCAATTTTCACCGCCAGGGTGACCAGAATCTGCGATGGATCGCTCAGCATGCGCGCCACCAGAGCGCCGTCCCCTGAGCCGCCTGCCGACATCAGCGCCAGCAGCCGCTCGTAATGGACCTCCGAACCCGCCAGCCGATTCAACGCTTCGGCAAGATCACTGTCGCGGATCGACTGCCGGCCAAATTCCACCATGTGCCGCCAGCGCATATTGTGGCTGAGCGGATCGACCTCTGCGAGAATGCGCGCGATGGCCTGCATGTTTGAACGTCCTCTCTACCGAAGCTCGTGCGACAAACGCCGTGGGCGGAAAGATCAATCTCTCACAGGCCGCGTTGACCAACCCGGCGGAGGATTACGAAGAACTCCGGTTTCCGCTGCCCGGTTCCGGGTCTCCCCGCACCGCCTGCAACCTCCGGCTGACCGGCTGAACTCTCATAGGCGACGCCGCCAGCTTCCACTCACCCGAGGCGATTGCCGCAGTCTCAGGCCAAAATGAGGTCTTTCTATGTCACCTTGCGCGACCGGCAGTCCCTGGGCGTCCCGGGCGGAACCAGAACAAGATGCGCCTTTGCGCACGGAGCGAACTCCCCTGCTGCAACCGCGGGACGAGGGAACCCCACGGTTCCCTCACCACCTCTCGCCCCTCTCGCCGCATCTGTCTTTTGCTCGCAGGAGCGGACGTCTGTCGGGGTGCCAGGCCATCCGGGCCTGACACCGGACCCCGCCATTGCTGCAGAAGACAGAATTGCAAATTGCAAGCCTCCCGGTTTCCGGCAGCACGGCGGCGGTTCCTCCCGCATCGCTGCCGAGAAAATCCGGCAGATGTGCTCTTCTTCATTCCTCACTCACTCGCCGTCGCCCGCTCGCTTCTGGAACTGTCGTGACTGAACCGCCAATGCTCCCTTGTCGCGCGACATCCCGCCCCGTTGCTACACACAAGGGAACGACACGATGGCGCATCAACGTCTGCCGGGCTGCGCTTCCGATTCTCCAGGACGTTTGCCGGCAGTTTCGTCGCATCAGGCCAGCCACTGGACCAATTCGCGTGCCGCACAGCTGTGCCGACCCACCCTGAAGGCGCGACGACTCCTCGCGCCTTTTGCGCCATGGTGTAAAGACCTCGCTCCCATCGTACCCGGGACGTCGTTTCAGCGGACTGTTCCTGTCTGCCGAGCCATGCCAGCGCCGACAACGCGCAATGTGACCGTCGTAGCGGCCTCCCTTCCACTCCCGCGGGTTCGCTGCTCTTCCAAAATCCCGGCGGGTCTGCAACCTGGAGCCTCGCGGCAGAAATTCGGACCCATCTGATTTCGGCTTCCAGGCCAATCGAGCCCTGGCAACCGGGAACGCCCGGCCTTTCCCGGACCGGGCTTTCCCGGTTTAAACTCGCCCTTCCTGTCTTCTCTCACCGCGATCCGGGGATCGGCAGCCTGTAGTTGACGCCGAGCGAGACGGTCTGCACGGACGTCCCTCTCGGCGCAAGCCCCATGGCGAGATCAGGGCTGGTCAACGCAGCCGACCTGCCGAAGTCGTTATATCTGTATTCCAGCGCCATCGACCAGTTCTTCTGCAGCTCGTATTCGACACCACGCCGATGGTCCAACCCCGGTTCGTGCTGTTGTTCGTCAACAGACCGAGGCCAACCCCGACCATGTTGAACTGGTCTTTCTGTCGGTCCCAGGCGGCACCACCCTTGACGTAGAGCAGACTGCGATCAAACGCATAGCCGACACGCCCAGTCAGGGTCGCAAGGGCAGCGATCTGGCTGCCGCAGTTGAACCCTGAATAGATCGAATCCGTATTTCCTCCGGCACAGGTATCGGTGCCCCGGACCATGCTCCAGTTGCCGGAACCTTCGAGGCCCAGGACCCAGGACCCGATCTGATAGTTCACACCGATCTGCCCCCCGCGAGGGCCCCACCGAGATTGGCGCTGTCGTCCGACACCGGCGGCGGGAACGGATCGGCATAGCGGCTCCGGCCCTTGCCCGCGCCCATGATGCCGCCGAGATAGACCCCGCTCCAGTCCGTCACCCGCAAAGGTGCAGGGGTGTTGTAAACCTCCCGGATCGCGTCGGCCTTGTCGGCAGCACCGCCATCACCGAATTTATAGGAGGCCTGCAGGAAGCCGCCGAAGCGCTCTGAAGCGAACGCCATTGGAGAATCTGGAAAGAACGGAAATCGGGTATGTGCCTCATCGCTGGTGACCAACCAGTAACGCGCTCCCGTTCCCACGCTGAGACGATCGGTGGCGGCATAGGACAGGACCGCTTCAAACTGCGCGCCACGGCCATGCCCGGACTCCACCAGCGGATTGATGTCGGACCGGAACCAGTGGTTGTCGAAGCCTGCGAGGTTGACATAGGGCAGATAGGCCGCGTCGACTTCGAGCCGGAGCCTGTTGGTCAACATCGCCTGTCCATTGATGCCGACAGCCACGCCCCGCCACGATTCGGTTTCGCTCAGGGCGTTGTAATCAGCCGGAATCGTGGGTTGACAGACCCACCCGTTGCTCGCCCGTTGCGCACAGCCAAAGCCGTTGCCGCGCTCATAGAAGGAACGATAGCCGACGAAGGCACCGAGCCGGCGGCCATGGTCGTTGATAACATTGTATCCGAGGTCCGCGCTGCCATAGAGAAGGCGCCCGCTCTTCATGTCCGAGCGCGTATTGGAGTACGGATATATTCCCGAAAAAAGTCCTCATCGCTGAGCTTGCCGTCGACCAGGTTCCCGAGGCCGAAATTACCCCTGGCAAAGAGTCCACTTCGGTGATCGAAGCGGAAGAAGGTCTCGGCGGCATGTCCGGTCTGATCACCATAGATCAGACGTGAATTCACCTGGCTGGTCCGGCCAGGATCATAAAGGTCTTTCTGCATACGACCGCTGCTGCCGAAATAGCGGCTGCCGACTTCCATGGTCCAGCCGCCCGGCAGCGCCGGCGCGGCATCAGATGTTGCGTCCCTGTTTGCTCCGCCCAACCCGGGCCGATAGTTGACGCCCATCCTGACCAGATCCAGGCGCTGGTTGAACCCTGCCACGGAGGTATCGCCGAACTGGTTTGTGTAGTCCCCATTCCGGGTCCCGAAATCGAGGTGGTCATATTCCACGAAGCCCGACAGCTTCGGGCCGAATGCGTATTCCAGTCCCGTTCCTGCCATCCAGCCCCATCGTGTCCCGCTTCGCAGGAAACGCTCCGGCGCGTAATAGGCCTGCGCATCACTGGTCCCGCCTGCCCATGCCGCCCCCCCTTGCCATACTAATCCGTGCATAATATTGATGACCTTAAGCTGCGGCGTACTTACAATCCTTATGCCTGAAAAATGCGCGGACGGAATCTGGCCTCATTTGTAGCTTACGCAATCCACGCCTAACCG
>WQYW01000232.1 GCA_009781045.1 Alphaproteobacteria bacterium | reverse complement strand
GCTGGTCAGGAATGCAGAACTCATGGCTGCATTGAGGATCTGCCGGTTCAATGACGACTGGTCACAGTACTGGGAGACGAAAATGGCCGCATGAGGTCCCCCGAGGTTTTAATCGCACCCCGGATGGCCTGGGATGACAGGGATCGCCGCGCAGGGTGGGAGAGGGAAAACGGCGGGTCATGTCCAGCGGATCCGCCGAGCGCCTCTCAAGCCGCAGCGGATCTGGCGTTGCGTGTCCGGAGCAAGGACCGGAATGAATGAGGTGATCGGCACTATTGACTGCGGGGGCTGGCCAAAGCAAAGCCGCCAAAGCCTGCTCAGCCTTGGCGGCTCATACACGCGTTGAAACATGGTCTTGAAAAGCAGCGTCGGCCTGGGCCGACGCTGCGGATCGCATCAGAACCTGTAGGTGACGCCGCCGCCGAGGATCCAGGGATCGATATGGGCGGAACCACTGATGAGTTGGTGCTGCAGTACCGTTCCGCCAGCGAGAATATCAGCGGTGGCCGAATAGTCCGGCCGCATCCACACCTTCTTGGCGTCGATATTGATGCCCCAATGCCGGTCGATCATGTAGTCAAAGCCGAGCTGGGCAACTGCGCCGACCGAATCCTTGATGCGGAGGCTGGTGACCGAGGCCGCCGCCGGGGAGGTCGCCGGCAGAACCGTGGGACTGTTCCCTGCCTTGACGTCAAAGAACGTGGTGTAGTTGATGCCCACACCGGCATAGGGCTGGAACCTGCCCAGCTCAGTGAAGTGGTACTGGAACATCAGAACCGGAGCCAGTGCGGAGGCCTTGCCGATCGTCAGACCATCCAGAGCGCCGGTGCCGCTGATGGTGGATCGCGGCGGATAGCCGAAATCGAGTTCCACGGCCAGGTTCCTGGTGAAGAAGTAGGCGACATCAATCACCGGGATGACCGCGCTGCTCATCGCCAGGCTGGATGTCGGCGAGTCAAGCATGGGGGCACCCTGATTAAAGAGCGTGCTCTTGCCCTTTGATGACGAAAATACATCCGCGGCACGGACCCGGATTGCCCATGGGCTCCAGTCGTCGACCGCGAGTGGCGCCTTGGTATAGACCACTGGTGCGGCCGCCAGATCAGCCGCCTGTGCCGCCGTAAAACAAGGACCCATCAAGGCAGCAGCCAGTACCGCCAGCGATGCCGTATCCCCCAGAATTCTTTTCATTAGAGTCCCCTTACGAGCGCTTGTTACTGGTTGATACAAGAGCAAAAGGCTGACGCAATTGGAATTGCTATTTGATCGTGGCATGCCGGTGAAGCCTTAAGTTCTGTAGCAGTGTTGCGATGGAGCAACATGACGGTAATCCTGGGTTAAGTGAACTTCGTTCTGGGTCGGCTGGATGTTGCGTGCGAGTCACAAGATTGGCGACTTCCCGCTGCAGCTTCCTGATCGTCGCCTGCCGCTGATCCAATGATGTGGTTGAAATACTTCAGTAAATGCGATCGCTCAGCGAAAGGCACAGGATTGCGATTCAGAGGACGCAGGGTTGAATATCCCTCCACAGCTCCCGGGGCACACTTCTTCCTGTGGGGTTCAGGAAAGCGGCGCAACGCACAACTCAGGCAATTCCAGGTTGTGTGCGCTGCGGCAGGCGGTTGCCCGAGCCATTTGCTGCCCCGTCGGTGTTCGATTGGCATTGCCGGAGAGGCGGGCAAGAATTTGCAGGGAATGGCGTTTTGAGAACCAGCTGGTGCCTGGCCCATCCGTCTTGGCGAAGCGGCTGCGCCCATTGCGGGCAAGGATGAGGTTGCAGGTCCCTGCCATGATAACGGTGGTGGCCGCAGGTGGCGACCGGTGATCACGAATTGAGAATTGATCGCTGGTGCACCGAAACCGGACGTCGCTGCAGTCGTCTGCGGAGTTCGCCGCCATCGGCACCCTGTGGGCGGCAAAACAGCGGAAGAGCAGGGCCTGTCCAGCGGTCAGGCGGGGAAGCCAATGGCCGCGCCGCGGGGGATCGCCGGCAATTTCTGGGGCAGCGGAGCCGTGGAACAGACACAGCTGGAGCTTGTGGTGGAGGTCGCAAGTCAGGTTCGGTCAAGGTGCAGGGAAGGTTCCGACATCTGACGAGATCGCCAGAGCACTCTGAGACGCCCCATCTCTGGTGCGCGCAACGAGACCATGACTCTGAGCGGTGTCCGGAGCATTGCCCGGAGCAATGCGATGGGCAAGGGGGCTGCTGGTCTCAGCGCTTCGTGGAAGTGCTGGAAGGGCGTGAACCAGGTTCAATCATGAATGCGTGGTTGGGGTGATGGGCTTTCGCAGGGCGCGAGGCGGAAGAGGCGCAAAAGGCAAAAGATGGCTTTGCGCATACTTTCGTCCAATCGAGTCGCCGGGAGTGAACGGCGTTCACGATCCTGCTGCCCCGGTGGGGCTCCCCGCGCCAGGACCTTCCAGATTGTCGCGATGGTGTCGAGCCGCATCGAAATGCGCCAGCGCATGTTAACAGGCTGAATGAAATCGCAGGGCCAGCATGCCAGCCATCGGGCCAGACTCACGGTCCCGGCAAAGCGGCCTGTTGGCGTCAATCGGGTGGAACCTGCTCCGGTGTGCCCTGGCAGCTCTGGCACGCCTTGCCCTCGTCCGTTCCACACACACCACAGACGTCCTTATCGTGTGTTTATCACGTTGCACGATAAACGCATTCCTTGTCATCCCACCGCAGCCGGTGGCGATGCTCATTGAGCCAGGCGCGCAGGTCAGCCTGCCTCTGCGAACCGGCAAGCCATGTCCGGGGGGCCTCATCTTTCAACGCTTCCGGCATCGGCAGAACAGCAGCGGTTGCCCTGATCGACAGCCCGAGACAGTAACCTGCGCCACGTTGAGTAAATGGCTGTTCAGGGAGGTTATCGAGAATCAGATCAGCGGTGTCGAGATCTCCGGAAAGCAGTCGTGGCAAAGAAAATATCACTACCTCAAGCGGATCGGATGTATCTGCTGCGAATTCCTTCCAAATCCGTATCGCATGGTTGCGATACGCAATGAAAACGTCAGCGCCTTCAGGCGGAGCAAAATAGTGGCCATACTTTGGGCTATGGGAGAATGTGCATTGGAGAGAATGCAGGCGGAGGTATCCCAGTGGAAGGATGCGTTCTTCAATCTGCAATTCGAGCGCCTTTGCGCGTTCCTTCGCCTCCAATTCGAGCTTCCTCAGCCGACGGCGCTCAAGCCATTTTGGCAGCGATATCATCGTGTGCAGCCTCCAAAGGATGGAAGGTGAATCACTTTATTGAATATCCGGGAACCAGGAGGCAGTCGCCAAGGGTGAGCACTGGAATTTCCGCTGCAGTGGCAACGCGTAGTCCCGTGAGACTGTTTCGCCATTGCTGGTGGTGCCTTCTGTTTTTTCTTCCGGCCTCTTTGCCGCCGATGGTGAAGCGCTCCGCATATTCCCTGAATGGCGACCGCAGGGGATGCCTCGGCCTGGCTTCGGCTCGCCTGGCGTCGCGGTCTTCAATTGGGTCATGTCCCTCACGGACCGCAGCCCGGGCTGCGGTGGCGCCTTCCGTGACACCTCACCGAAAGGGCCGAGTCCCATGAAGCGCTCTTTGCCTGTGACGGGCGAGCTGACCCGGAAGCTCCAGGCCGCGTTCCCGTCCCGGTTCACGTCCAGGCGTAATCCCCCGCCATCACTCAGCTTTTCGCCTGGCTCCGCGTCTTGCCCGAATCGCTGTGAGATTCCCCATAATTCCTGTCCCGCAGGGTGTCCGTGGAAACCCACGTCGCACCCCACGACAAAAAATGGCTGTGGGTGAACTCTGGCGGACAACGATAACCCGGGGCGGAGGTTAAGTAACTGGAACACAATCATTTTCATCAGATGAAAGGGATGAAGGTGAAGGGCCATAAGCGGGTGCTGAACAAGAACGTGGCGGAGACGGAGGGATTCGAACCCTCGATAGGCCTTAACAGCCTATAACGGTTTAGCAAACCGCCGCCTTCAGCCACTCGGCCACATCTCCAGCGGAGCGAACCTTCTACAGGGTCAAGGGGTTGAGGGGAAGAGCGGACAGGATTTTTGTCTCCGGACAAAATGGGAACATTTGGCAAAAATTGCTCACAACTTTTAGAGCCTTGGCCACCAGACGATTTGCCCAAGATATCAGCGCCTTGTCCGAGATCCTGCACCGCAAGGGTCACATACCGCATGGTGGTATTTAAACTTTTATGACCCATCCATTTCATGATTCGAAGCTCTGACATGTGACCCTGCGCCAGACGTGTGGCACAGGTGTGCCTCAGAGTGTACGGGATCACATCAGGCCCTAGTCCGGCAGCGTCCCGGGCGCGGCAGAAGCGGTGATAATAGGTGCTGTAGCGCAAGCCAGCCCAGATATTGCCGGCCCTTGGGAACGCATCCAGTGCCCACCGCAAGGCAGTCGCGGCCCTATCTGTGAGGGGGATTGTCCTGGCACCACGGCGACCGGTCTTGGTCACCCGGAAAGAAACGGTCCCGTCGCCTAGGTTGCCGTCGCTCCTCACAAGATTCATTGCTTCGGACGGCCGCGCCCCGGTATCGAGCAGGAACCCGGAGAAATGCCTGTCAATATCCTCAGCGAAACTCCCAAACAAAACCCGCTCTTCTGTGGCGGAAATGACACGGTATCTGAAATCGTCAGGGGAGCGTTTGTAAGTGAACGTCGGGCGTGACTGAATCACGCCTTCCTCTATCGCCTTGTCCAACAGGACTGAGAGAACCGACAGCTTATTATTGATCGTATTCTCCGCCGCCTCTTCGGCCCTCCAATTTTTGACGAGCAGTTTCACCCGGTCCCGATCCACCAACTTGAGCGCTGTACCTCTGCCGATAGCAGCAATCAGCGTCCTGACAACGCTCCGGGCTGTCTTCTCTGCCTTGGTCCCGGTATAGATTTGGCTCTTTTCGGATTCCAGTGGGTAACCGGAGATTCTGCATCATTTTTGCCCTGGCGACAGAGGCTGTTGATAGTCGAATTCCTTAACCAACACTCTCTGCGTTGTTAACCGAGTTCCGAGCACCGGTGATTGAACCATCGCGCCGCTCAACCGAGAGCATAGAGCGTGATCCGTTCCAACGTCTCGCTACCAGGCTTCGGAACACTGAACACGACTGAAGCTTGGATCAGTCATTCCGAGGCTGCGAGGCATCGGTGTGAATGTCATTGACCTCGCTCGCCAAACCACCCTTCTGCCAGACCGCACCACATCCCGTCAGCTGCAAAGCCTGGCATCGCGTTCCGCCCCTGTCCAAGGACGGCGCCGCCTCCGGCGGTGGCCAAGTGGCCATCCTTGACAGGGGCGCTCCACGATGCCTTCGGCTTAGAGCAGGTCGGGACGAAGGGATGGTCAGTTTGCCGTCGAACCAAGGGATAGATGTCGTTTGGAAGTGTTAAGGCAGACCAACAACAGAAGTGGTTGAGGCTGGATCTTGATCGGCTTCCCTGACGGATTGTCGATCAGCAAAACACCCTTCTGCCCTCTACTCGAATAACGTCGCCAATTTCCGCCATGGTGTTGTTGTTGCCAGAATCAAAACACGTCCCACTCGGCGGCACCTGTGAGTGGATTGATAGCCGTGAAGTCAAGGTTACCTGCAATAAGAAACATGACAGTGCGCATCGTCCTGAAACTTCTGTAGCCTCGGGCTCGACGCTTGGCGGACTGAAAGAGGCCATTGATCGCTTCAAGAAATCCGTTCGTTTGCCGCGTCTGAGCCCACGCGATGATTCCGTCGAAGTGTTTCTTGACCATGTTTGCCACTTCATGCATTGGTAGGACCTTCGATCGCAGAACCCTCGAGCACCAGTTCTTCAGCATTCTCTCGACGACATTGATTTGCTTTCGATCAAGGATATCAGGCAACTGCTCCCGATAGAGCCACGCCTGTGCAGTACGAAGCGTGGTATAACTGGCAAGCAGGCTGTCGAGATCCGCTCGGTCTGCCGCACTGAGCTTTGCGCGGTCCTTGAGCAATAACCAACGCTTTCCTTTCAGATCCGGTTCGATCTTCTGTTCTATCCGCCTGGTATCATCGATGGCCTTCGATGCATGAGCAATGACGTGAAATTTGTCGAACGTGATTCTCGCGTTCGGCAGATATTTCGTAGCACCGCTGATGTATGCCGGCAACATATCCGTGCAAATAAAGTCGATCTGGTCAGGGCTGGCATTGCGTTGTTTTAGGTGCCCCGCGAATTCCCCTATCGTTTCTGCTTTTCGTCCGGAAGTCACAAAGACAACCCTTCGCTCTTCGGCATCCGCGACGATGGTCACATAATTGTGTCCTTTCTTGTAAGAGGTTTCATCTACGGCTGCAGACGTCATCTTTGAGAGGTCCTGGATTTCCTCAGCCATGTCAACGTAACGATTTAGAATGGTAGAGATGGAGTGCCAGCTTGTTTCGGTCAATTTTTCGATCGTCGACCAAGGCATCTCCATTCCAAACGCGACGATCATCGCCTCGAAATTCAATGTGAACCCTGGACCCGGCCAGCCCAATCCGGTTTTACTTGCGCGACCCGGCCATCTGGAAGTTTTATCCGCGGAATTCGGGCGGTAATATAGCAATGGTATCTGTTCCAGGATAGAGCGGTTTCCGGTCACATGGAACCGTATCCAGCATCACGAATAAAGTTCACGCATTCCTCATCACTGATCTCCCGAATCGTTTTGCGAATAGTTCTCACTATCGATTTCTTGGTTTTG
>WQYW01000231.1 GCA_009781045.1 Alphaproteobacteria bacterium | reverse complement strand
GGTGTCCGCGGTTCTGCAAAAATGACCGTGCTGTGGAAGGAGAATTTCTCAACCTATCTCGATGTCCATGCCAGCACCATGTCGAGTCCGAACACACCGAACATTCAGATTTTCGGCGTTCAGGGGGGGATGCACTACTCTTTCTGACCTTGCTGGCGAAAGTGAACCTGCCCGTACCAGCGCATTTCTCCCAGATCCGGATTTCCAGGGAAAGCTGTCCTCTCAGAGAGCGCAGCCCGGCTTCTGCCTTTTCGTGATCCTGCTGCGAGCCACAGCGACACGCCGTCGGTCTGACGATAACATCACCGCCCACGCCTGGTGCGGTGGGCGCCGGGCCGGAGATTCCGCTGATGGCCGGGAGGGTTTGTGGAAGGCTCAGAGCCATAACTTCCGATTGGAAACGGCGTCTTGCCAATTTTTCCCACGATGGCCGAGTGTTGGCGCTCGTCGAGCTGCAGAAGCGGCGTCACTGCGCTGGTTTCGGCGACCGGAAAGGGTGCCTGAAGGCTCCGTCAGGCGCGCTCCAAGAGGCGGATTTCCGCCTCTTACAGGCTGCGCTTTCGACGCCGCGGCACCCTGACTGAGGAGGCATCCGGCGACTGGCAACCTGCCGCCGAATCCACGAACACAGAGGCCCTGGGCTTGAGACTGCGTGCTGTGCTCAGGCATCGCAGCACGAACCATAATTGCGCTTCGATCCCGCCAGTTTATCCTCTGCGCTGCCGGCAACCAGACCGACACCGCAGCCCCGTAGCGGCGGAAACAACCCGTCGATGCCCGCCGTTTCTCAACCCGCCTGCCCCCGGAGGTTTCGGCTTGTGTGCCGCGTTAAGCTTGCCTGCCTGCATCCTCGCTTCCCTCCTTCAGCTTGCCTGCGGCCCTGCCGCTGCGGCCGAAATCACCGCCCGTCCGCTTTCCCGCGTCCCTGACACCGCCGCTGTCCTGCTAATCGGCAGGATCGGGATGTCGGATGGCGAGAAATTCCGGGCCACCACCGCACGGCCTCAAGACCCTTGAGCACAAGGATCGACTCGGCGTCATGCCTGCAGTCGGTTCCGTCTGAGGCCTGGTTTTCGGGAGGCGGCGAGACGTCAGATCCTGTCATCAGAAAACCTCCATGAAGCTGAAATGGGGAAAACGAATCGCTTCAATAGCCCCGCCTTGGGAGCTCCTGAGCTTAGCTTTAGCATTGCGCGCTGTCTGTTTGTGTTTTTGTTGTATCGTCACAGCCGCTCTACAGCCGCTGCTTTGCGCAGCGCGGCCGCCTCCATCACCTTGCCGACGATGATCCCGGCCTCCGTCGGATGTTCCTTGAACCACGATGCCAGGGACGCGTTGAATACTTTCCTGAGACACCGCGAGACCTTCCCCCGAACGCTGCTCCATTTCACCATGATCGAAAGCACCGCGGTCAGCCCCGCGCAGCAATCCTCTTGGGTGAGCCGCAGCCTCTCGTTCACGACATCGGCCTTCCTGGCGTCGGTCCTGTCGTCTCCGTTGACTCTGGCATATCCATTCACCTGGCGCGTCAGGGCAGTGTTCAGGGCAGTGCGGAGTCCGGCGAAACTGTCGCCGCCGCACTGCAGCCTGTTATCGATGAAGCACAACACGTTCTCGTTACAGCTGTCGTTCCACCACAGCGCCGCCTCAACGCGGATACCGCTGAGTTCCGAACACAGCGTAATCGGGTTCGGCACGATCTCCTTCCGGTCACGATCGAGATATCGGACGAACTCTGTCACACCGCCGGGATAATGCATCTCCACACGCCTCCCGGCCGCCTGCCGCCTGTCCGACAGCACAATGGTGACGGTCGAATTCAGAAAGGCAAGCTCGCGCAGACGGCCTTCCAGAGTCTAGAAATCATATTCGACATTCCTGAAGATCTCCCGCGACGCCAGGAACGTCAGCTCCGTGCCGCGCCTGCCACCGGCGTCACCGACCACATGCAGCGGGCCCACGGTCTCGCCATCGGCGAACTCCACCACATGCTCCCTGCCGTCGCGCCACGCTGTCAGCCTGAGTCGGCTCGACAGTGCGTTCGCCAGCGCGCACCCGCCGAGCCAGGGGTTCCGGCCGCCCAAGGGGTCCGTCATCAATAGCTCGGCTCTCGAAACCCCTTTCCGCTCATCGGCCTCAACCGGGATGCCGCGGCCGTCGTCACGCACGGTGACCGAATGATTGGCGTTGACAACGACCTCAATCCTCGTGGCATAACCGGCAACCGCCTCTTCGACCGCGTTGTCGACGACGACCATATCGACCATGTTATGCAGGCCAGAACCATCATCGGTATCACCGACATACATCTCAGGGCGCTTGCGCACCGCCTCGAGGAACGTGAGCACAAAAATCGACTCGGCGTCATACTTGCAGTCGGTTCCGTCTGAGGTCTGGTTTTCGGGATGCGGTGAGGCAGCAGATCCCTTCATCAGAAGGCCTCCATAAGGCTGAAATTCGGGCGACGAATCGTCTCACGCAATGTCCCTCTGTCGTGGCATGGAAAGGGCCCCGGTTCCACAACAAAGGTTGACGCTCATCCTATTGGGATTACGGGTTTTTTAGCGCCATTTCGACGCCCGAAAGGAGTGCTTGAAGGCTCCCCCCGCAGCACCTTACGGGGCACATTGCCGCCTCTTACCGACCGCGGTTTCGATGCCGCGGCGCCCGGATCGACAGCGCCAGTGAGCCGTCAGCCGGCTCGCGAACCCGCCGCCAGATCCACGGGCACAGAGGCGAAAATCCTTGAGACTGCGTGCTCTGCACAGATCTTGCGAGACGGACAACAATTGCGCTTCGCTCCTGCCGCCGTATCCTGGTACGCTGGCGGCAACCGGTGACCCGGAGGGCAGACCGACACCGCAAGCGCCGTAGCGGCGCAAGCTGCCCGTCGATGCCCGCCAGTTTCTCAACCCACCCGCGCGCCATGGGAGATTTCGGCTTGCGTGCTGCTTTCCGCTTTCCTGCCTGCCTTCTCGCTTCCGTCCTCGAGCTTGCGTGCGGATCCGCTACTGCGGCCGAGATCCGGGCCACGCCGCTTTCCGGCGTCCCTGACACTGCCGCTGTCCTGCTCATCGGCACGATCGAGATGTCGGATGGCGAGAAATTCCGGGCCGCCACCGCCAGCTACCCCAAAGCGATCGTTGGCCTCGCCAGCGAGGGCGGCAGCGTCATCGCCGCCATGGACATCGGCGAGCAAATCCGGATGCACAACTACGCCACCGTGGTGCCCGACAGGATCCTGTGCGCATCCGCCTGCGCCATCGCCTGGCTTGGCGGCACACAGCGTTTCATGGGGACCGGTGCCAAGATCGGCTTTCATGCCGCCTATATCAGCCAAGGCGGCGAGGCGAAAGAATCCGGTGTTGGCAATGCGTTGCTCGGTCGCTATCTGACAACGCTTGGTCTGCCGCGTCGAGCCATCGTGTTCATCACCGAGGCGCCTCCCGAGGGTATGGCATGGCTGACGATGGCCGATGCCGAGCGCCAGGGCATTGACGTGTCGCCCTTTACGTTCAAGGGGGAATCGCAGAGCCTCTCGCCACCCGTCACAGCCGGGGTCGCGCCCCCGCCCCGCAGCCCGCAGCCTGCGCCTCCCGGCACCCCGCCGATGCGCTATGCCGTCGATGGTCTGTCGCTGGGAGAACGGCTGCGCTTCGACAGCGAGGCGTACCAGAAGTATCGCTGCGACCCCAGTCAGAAATTTCCAGGCTTCGTCTGGTGCCACAGGAAGCAGCAGGAGAGCCTCAAGGACAGGGAGATCCTGACCTCGAACTCGATCCTGCACGATCCGGCCGGGCAGGCCTGGTACGTCAACCGATATGTTGAACCCGCTTTCTTCAGCCACGCGGAGATAAGCCAGGAACTCGACCGATTGTCGGCGCTCTTTGGCGAACAGCCGCGACTCTACTGGATGCCGCAAGGTGACAGAGGTCCGCTCAGTCGCGCCACAAGGGATTTCTGGAAGAGGAAGATAGAGGAGCTTGAGCGCCAGAACGACGAGACCCGCCTGCAACTCGCCAACCCTCTGCTGCATATTTTCGATTCCGACGCGGCCGATCAGGCATCGGAGCAACTTGCCGCCAGGAACCGCGAGATTCAGAGGATCCGGCAAGGCAGCGGCCCGTCAACAAAGGCTGTGATCGCCGTATGGGGCCAAATCGAGCTTCAGCAGTTGAGCGATGCCGAGCGTGCGGCGGTGGCCGCGAGAAAGGATTTTGACGGCCTGCTGGTCGGCTATCTCGGCGACATCGAGCAGTCGGCGCAGGCCGGCCTGCCGGTCTATCGCCTGGCCGGAGGCGCGGGCTTCCTGTGGGCGGCAAGCTTTGATGAGACCGGCACCGGCAGCTTGCGCTTTCTCGCCAGTGATGCCGGCAGATTTCCGCGAAAGCCGTAAGCGCACCAGCTGCAAATTGCGCAACCTGGCCCAGGAAATGGAGACTGACGCCAGGATCGGCTTTCCTGCCGCCCCTATCTTGAGCTTGCGGCGCTGGCCGCAAGAGGGGACGTTGACGCCTGCAGGTCGGCTATCCCGGCAACATTGAGCCGTCGGCCCAGGCCGGCGTGGCAGTCTATCACATCGCGGAGGCGCTGGCTTCCTGTAGGCGAAAACCTTCCATACCGCCGGTACCGGCGTGCTTGCGCTTTCTCCACAGCAATGCTGGCAGATTCCTGCGAAGGCCGTGAGCATATTGGCGACCCGGCCGAGATGAGAATCACGAACACCAGGCGCGCGCGTTGCAGAAGGATTTCAACGCGATTGAACCCTGTGCCGCGCCGCTTCGAGCCTGCGCGATTCAGCAATCTCCCCACGGGCACCACGGGCCCTTCCGCAGATCAGCCGGACTGCCCGCCATGACATTTTCGCCGGATATCCGCGCCTGATTGGCAATGCGTATTTTCACAGGTTCGTGGGGGTCATTGGCCGACTTTCACCGACTTCGCGTCTGAACCCACTGGGATTGTTGTGCCACATGGCAACAGCCAACTCACTGACCCGGGACCATCGCGTCCTGCCTCCAGGAGCGCGATGGAACGATCGCGCAGCCTGCGGCCTTCCTGACCCGGCCGAAGAATTCGCTTGCGGAGATCTGGAAATCCGTGGGCTTTCCGAACGAAGCGTGCTATCAATTCGCGGAACAATTACGTGGGAACCCTCATGGAAACCTTTTCGATTCGCGACCAGCGCGAGCGCACCGGGGACCTTGTGCGCGAGGCGGAAGCTGGCCGGTTGTCGCTGATTGCAAAGCACGGCCGGCCGCTTCTGATCACTGTGCCAATGGATGAATTCCTTCTCAAGGAGGGCGTCGGGGTTGCCCTGGCGGTGGCGCTCTTCGCCGAAAAAACCATCAGTCTCGGCAAGGCTGCCAGGCTGGCCCGTGTTTCAGTTGAGGAGTTCATTCTCCATCTGGGAACAAAAGGGATTCCGGCAGTCGGCTATCCCCCCGAGGAACTCGACGACGAATTGGCCGTCATTGGAGGCGATCTTTTGTGAAGCTGATCGTCTCTGATGCGTCCCCGCTGATTGTAATCGCCAGGACCGGGCTGCTTTCGGTGCTGACTGCAATGATCGGCGAGTTGATCATTCCGCAGACTGTCCATGACGAATGTGTCAGCGATCTTTCCTTACCTGCAGCGAAAGGCAATCCACCATGCGGTGGAGGCAGGCCAGATCAGCGTCCATCCGGATGCAGTCAGTGATGTCCCATTGATGCTGCTCGCCAAGCTCGGCGCTGGCGAATCTTCTGCAATACGCCTTGCCTTGGAGCTGCAATGCCCGGTACTGATGGAGGAGCGCAAGGGGCGGAAGGCAGCACGTCGTCATGGGGTGACGGTCATCGGAACTGCAGGGCTCCTGCTGGCGGCCAAACAGCAGGATCTGCTTCCCGCAATCGCCCCAATTCTCGATCAGTGGCATCAGGCGGGCTATTTCCTGTCATTGGATCTGGTCCGTACCGTATTGAAACAGGCAGACGAATCCTGATGCAATGGTCCTACGATGAACGGATGAGGGATCGCATGGGCGTTGAAGCCCGACTCGAAGATACCAGATAGCAGACGTGAAGGAATTCGACAGGTGCACAGCCCCCCCCTCTCCTGACCACGCGAATGGCGTCTCCGCCTTCCCCGTCTCTCGCACCGTCGTCTCGGCGCAATGGAACCGTGGACGGGCGACGGACCCGTTTTGCGGAACTGCCGCTCCGCGGCGGCGCCGCTGCTGCGGCCGACCAAACCTCCAGCAGCCCCAAAGGGCCGCCGGCCAACATTTCAGAGGCAGAAGTGTTTCGGGGCACCAAATCAGTGAACGTGCTTCTGCCTCAACCACTTTCCGGAATTCGCAAGGGGGTTGCTGCGAGCAAGCAAAGGGGAACCGGAAGGCGGGCGAATTTTCGCCGCCTCGCATCGATCCGCGCTACGGTCTCCCGGCCGCATTTTTTTCACGATTTACGACTGAACACCGACCCGGGGTCGACCAAACGCCCGACCGCCAGCGATTCTAAATGCCCCCCAAGCTAAAGAATTTTGACGGTCTCCCTCCCCCCGCAGTCCTGGGTCAAGAGATGCGCTCGTGAACAAATGGGAGTCGGATGCGAAACGAACAGGAATCGTTTGAGGGGCTTCCTAATTCGCACTGCGAGGGTCAAAGGAGGGCAGTCCGGCTCGCCAAAAAAATATTTTGCGTGCAGGTGACAAATCATGATTCACCATTGGGATGG
>WQYW01000230.1 GCA_009781045.1 Alphaproteobacteria bacterium | reverse complement strand
GCCGTCCACCGGAGGCGTCAAAACAGGGCGTCGATATTTCGGGCACCACACAATGTGATGCTTCAGCGAAAACACCGCCCCAGCGTTTTTAACATACCGTTTTGCCGCCATACCGAACGATATATGTCCGACGGATACACAAGTCAACCGCCGCACTCCGCGCATAGGCGCGGACCAGCATTCCTCTGCCGCCTGAAGGCGGCAGTCCCCAGCCGGAGGTTATGATGGTTAGACATTGGCCACCGATGGCCACCGACGATGACGCCAACAGGGAACCCTCGCGCAACCAGACCATGCCGCTGTCTCTGCATCATCTTCCTCCCCCCGTGATGCTGGAGAAAACCCCGGATTTACAATGTGTTGCGATCTGTTTCGGGCCCGTTAGGGGAGCGGCGCAGTGGCAAAATCCGGCGTCGGAGCAGCAACTCTCGGCGAAGTTCTGTCCCAGACCGCCGCGACCCTGGCGATCTGCCTGTGGCACAGAGAAGGCACCGACCCCGTGGCTGGACCCCATGGGTGGCCTCATCGCCGATCCTGCAGCCACGCGCCTGGCCCTGCTGGCGCCTTGACGGATGCTGGAAGCGCCCTGATCGACGCTGCGGTGACGGCGGCGTTGCGCCGTGGCATAAGACAGGCTGGCGACGAGCGCACCCGACTCGTTCCAGTTGACCCTCAATCACCGGGTTCGACGACGGGTGCCGCCCGCGCCAGCGAAAACTTCCTGACCGGCTGTCGCGCCTCGCATGACCGACCTTGTGTTCATGGCCACGCCAAGCCGGTGCCTTCTGTGCTTCTTCCTGCTTGATAAGGCCTTCATGGAAGTGGAATACGAACTTCTCTGCCGTCCGGACCGACGGATCACGCCGCTGACCGGCGTGCTGCGCATTCTGTCGGAGACCGAGGACGAAGCTGTTGGGGAACCAAATGGTTAGACATGGCCAAAGACTGCCCGCCGAAGCCCACGCCATCATTGAGGGCCGCCATTCCGATCCGTTCCATTATCTCGGCGTCCATGCCGCAGGCCTCGGCCGGGTGGTGCGCGCCTTCCTGCCCAATGCCGAAAGCGTTGAGATCATCGGCGAGCATGGCGAAATCGTCCCGCTCGAACGCCTCCATGACGCCGGCCTGTTCGCCGGCCCGCTGCCGGAACATGCCGCCCGCTATAAATTACGCGCCCGCTACGGCGACAATGTCGTGGAACTCGACGATCCCTATCGATTTCCGCCGATTCTGAGCGATTTCGACCTTTATCTGCTCGGTGAAGGCACCCATCAACGGCTTTATGACAAGCTCGGTGCCCATCCCATGACCTGCGACGGGGTCGCAGGCATCGGCTTCGTGGTGCTGGCTCCCAACGCCCGCCGCGTCAGCGTCGTCGGCGATTTCAACTTCTGGGATCCGCGCCGCCATCCGATGCGGGTGCGCGGCGTTGGCTACTGGGAATTATTCGTCCCCCAGGCCCGCGTCGGCGACCATTACAAATTCGACATCATCGATCACCGCGGCCACAGGCTGGCGCAGAAATCCGATCCGCTCGGCTTTGCCGCCGAAATGCGCCCCAAAACCGCATCGATCGTGGTTGACCCCAACGCCATCGCCAAACCCCGACCGATGCCCAGCGACATCAACGCCCGCAGTGCACCGATGTCGATCTATGAGGTCCATCTCGGCTCGTGGCGGCGCAAGGAAGGCAACCACTGGCTGACCTATCGGGATCTTGCCGCCGAGCTTCCCGCATACGCCCGGGACATGGGCTTCACCCATCTGGAATTTCTTCCCGTCAGCGAGCATCCCTTTGATGGCTCATGGGGCTACCAGCCCACGGGACTGTTCGCCCCCACCAGCCGTTTCGGCAGCCCGGAGGATTTCGCAGCCCTGGTCGATGCCTGCCATGAGGCCGGGCTCGGCGTTCTGCTCGACTGGGTACCGGGACATTTTCCCGACGACGCCCACGGGCTTGGACATTTCGACGGCACCTCCTTTTACGAGCACGCCAACCCGCTCCAGGGCCGCCACCGCGACTGGGGCACCCTGATCTATAATTACGGGCGCACCGAGGTCGCCAACTTCCTGGTCTCCAACGCCCTGTTCTGGCTTGACCGCTACAGTATCGACGGGCTCCGGGTCGATGCCGTCGCCTCCATGCTCTATCTCGACTACAGCCGCCCGCCCGATGCCTGGATTCCGAATCAGTTCGGGGGACGCGAGAATCTCGAGGCGGTGGCCTTCCTGCGCCGCTTCAACCGCGAGGTGTTCGGCACCTTCCCCCACGCCACCACCGCGGCGGAGGAATCGACCGCCTGGCCCCAGGTATCGCGTCCAACCGAATATGGCGGGCTCGGTTTCGGCTACAAGTGGAACATGGGCTGGATGCACGACACCTTGCGCTATATCTCCAAGGATCCGATCCACCGCAGATGGCATCACGGCGACATCCTGTTCGGGCTGCACTACGCTTTTTCCGAGAACTTTATCCTGCCGCTTTCCCATGACGAAGTGGTGCACGGCAAACGCTCGATTCTCGGCCGCATGCCCGGCGACGACTGGCAGCGCTTCGCCAATCTGCGCGCCTATTACAGCTTCATGTTCGCCCATCCCGGCAAGAAGCTCCTGTTCATGGGCAGCGAATTCGGCCAGTCCGACGAATGGAACCATGACCATTCGCTGGACTGGCACCTTCTCCAGTACAAGAGCCACGCCGGTATCCACGCTCTGGTCCGCGACCTCAACCACCTCTATCGCCGCCTGCCGGCACTGCACCAGCTCGACTGCGATGCCGCGGGCTTCCAGTGGATCATCACCAACGACTCCAACCGCAATGTCTTCGCCTGGATGCGCAAAGGGGTCGAGCCGCGCTCCTGCTGCCTCGTCGTCATCAATTTCTCCCCCAATGTCTACCGCGACTATCGCGTCCGGGTGCCTTTCGGCGGCAAATGGCGCGAAGTGTTCAACTCCGATTCCGAGCATTACGGCGGCACCAATGTCGGCAATTCCGGCGATGTCACCGCCTCCAACGGCGAGACCCCCCATCTCAACCTCGTGATACCGCCGCTCGCGGCGATCTTCCTGGTTCCGGAAAACTGACAGCCATGCCGCGACTTACCGCCGGATCGCCGGCGCGCCTGGGCGCCAACTGGGATGGCAGAGGCACCAATTTCGCGTTGTTCTCAGCCAACGCACAAAAGGTCGAACTCTGCCTTTTCGACCGCCAGGGCACCCGCGAGACCGATCGCATCGCTCTTGGTGAGCGCAGCGAGGATGTCTTTCATGGCTATCTCCATGATGTGGCACCCGGCCAGATCTACGGCTATCGCGTCCATGGCCCCTATGAACCCGAACACGGGCACCGCTTCAACCCCAACAAGCTCCTGCTCGACCCTTACGCCAGACGGATCGCCGGACGGCTGGTGGTGAGTGATGTGCATTTTGCCTACCGGCCCAACGACCCGCGCCAGGATCTGTCTTTTGACTGGCGCGACAATGCCTCCGCCATGCCCAAGGCGGTGGTGATCGATGAAACCACCACCCGTGCGCCCAGTCAGCGCCCCCACATCCCCTGGCAGGACACCATCATCTATGAAGCCCATGTCAAAGGCCTGACCCGGACCCGCAAGGATATTCCGCCCAATCTGCGCGGCACCTACAGCGCGCTGTCAACCCCGACCATGATCATGCATCTCAAGCGTCTCGGGGTCACCACCATCGAGCTGTTGCCGATCCACGGCCTGGTCAATGATCGCTGGCTCCTGGAGCGGAAACTCCGCAACTACTGGGGCTACAACACGCTGTCCTTTTTCCTGCCCGAACCGCGTTACGCCTCGGAGGATTTTCCCCAGGACAATCCGCTCTATGCCTTCCGGACCACAGTGGCACGCCTGCATGATGCCGGCATCGAGGTGCTGCTCGACGTGGTCTACAACCACACCGCCGAGGGCAACCAGCTCGGCCCCACTTTAAGCTTCCGCGGCATCGACAACGCCTCCTATTATTGCCTCAACCGCGACAACCCGCGCTTCTACGAAGACTTTACCGGCTGCGGAAATTCGGTCAATCTCAGCCATCCGCGGGTGTTGCAGATGGTGATGGACTCGATGCGCTACTGGGTTGAGGCCTGTCATGTCGACGGCTTCCGCCTCGATCTCGCCACCACACTGGCACGCGGGAAGAACGGTTTTGAGCGCAACGGCGCCTTCCTCACCGCGGTCCGTCAGGATCCGGTGCTGTCCGGCATCAAGCTCATCGCCGAACCCTGGGATCTCGGCATCGGCGGCTACCAGGTCGGTGCCTTTCCCTCGCAGTGGTCGGAATGGAACGATCACTATCGCGGCGCCATGCGCCGCTACTGGGGCGGCGAAGGCAGCCTGATCGGCGAGGTGTCGCGGCGCATGACCGCCTCCTCCGACCTCTTCAACCATGACGGACGCCACACCCGCGCCAGCATCAATCACATCACCGTCCATGACGGCTTCACGCTGGCCGATCTCTTCAGCTACGCGGTAAAGCACAACGAGGCCAATGGCGAGGGCAACCGCGACGGCTCCAACAACAACAACAGCAACAACTGCGGCATTGAGGGACCGACCACCGATCCTGCCATCACCGCTCTGCGCCGCCAGTTGCGGCGCAACATGCTGGCCTGCCTGATCCTGGCCCAGGGGGTTCCGCTCATTCTTGCCGGCGACGAGGTCGGCAACACCCAATACGGCAACAACAACGCCTATTGCCAGGACAATGAACTCGGCTGGGTGCTGTGGGATAATCTCGGCCGCGAAGGCGAGGACATGACGGATTTCATCAGTCGTCTCACCGACATCCGCCGCCGCTTCCCCCAGCTGCGCAGCCAGCGCTGGCTGGCCGAAGGCCCGAGCGAGGGTCCTTATCGGGTGTCGTGGCTGACCCCGACCGGTCAGGAGATGACGCAGAGCGACTGGAACTTTCCCGAAGGCCGGTTCCTGTCCTATCTTCTCGGGCCGATGGAAGCTGGGCAGAAGGGAATTTTCCTGGTTCTCAATGCCGCTCCCGAGCCGATCGCCTTCAGGCTGCCGAAGTCGCTCACCTACAAGAGCTGGAAGCTGATCCTCAACACCACCGGCACGAAGCTCGACTCGAAGGACCTCGCACCGGCCACCGAACTCAAGGCCCCCGCGCGTTCCGTGCTGGCTTTTTCCGGCCGGCCCACAGCGGCGGCTGCTCCTGCCCTCTAGAGCAGCCGCTCCCGCGCGTGTTATGGCGAGCGGCAACAAAAGGCCAGGTGAGTCTTTCGTTCCTCATTTCTCTTTCCACGCTCTCCGACTTCCGCCGAACGTTCACTTCATGCGGTTTTGAAGCGTTCATCTCTCAAGGCCCCGGATCCGAATCACGCCTCTCGCACGCACCAACACACATAGCCATGGCAAAGAAATCCCGCGACGCAAAAATTGCAGAGTTCTGTGATTGGGCCGAGAGCCATCGCTGGGAGGTCCGCCGCTTTGCCACCGACGCTGAAATTCCCGCCGTGATCGCTTCGCGCTACGAAAACGCGCCAAAGGGCTATCTTCGTTTCCTCCAGAAGGTTTCCCGGATGGCAACACCGGATGGAAAGGGCTGGTTCAACTGCAAGGATGAGTTTGACCAGACCTCCGCTTCGGCAGAGTTCCAGTGGAACGCATGGGAACGCCTGTCTCTGGAGGCTATTGCCCTGTATCCCGATGAGGCTGAGGGTGCTACAGAACGGGAGATTGCGGAAGTCAGGCGGTTCTGGGACACGCACCTGCCGCTGTTTCTGGACGTCAGCGGACATTACGCATTCTTTGCCATCAACATCAGGAATGGGACAATCGTTTACGGGTGCTCGCCCTCGTTCGAAGATACTCCGACAGAGGTTGCTTCCTCCTTTACTGAATTCCTTGAACTCATCATGGAGGAACGCGTTGATCTGAAATTGGGAATCGTACGCGATTGAGTACCCCCTCCTGCCGTTCACCGAAAGAGCATCAACACCCCTTCCGATCTTCGAAAATTTGCGCCCGCCCGAAACGAAAGCGCATGCTTCATGCCCAAGTCGAGACCACTGCTCCTTCTTGGAATCCTGATTGCCACCACGCTCTCCGCCGCCGGCGACGAGCTTCCTCACCTTTGGGGCGAAGCCCGGCTCGACGCTCTGATCAGGGCCTATCCTGACTTCCTCAAAGGACACGATCCCACCCACATTTTCTGACGCGACGGCACGGCGATGGCTGTCACCGATGGGACCGGAGACAAGTCCTTCGATCAGCTGTTACGAAATGCATCGATCCTGGATCAGTTCACCCAGCCCTATCCGACGGGCCGCCTGGCGGACGCCCCGGCCGTCAACGCCGACCCCGGGCGCTTGCGCAACGAAGCGTTCTTCCGGAAAATGTACGGAGACTGCAAAAGGGGCGAGGTCGAGGCCAATCTGGTTTCGATCACCTGGCTGCCCCGAACCTGGGGCCGGCGCATCCGTGTGACAAAAGTCAACAACGTCGCAGAAAAGCTTGCTGCGGTGTCCGACGAAATCGAGCGTCTGCCACCGAATTTGCGCAAGGCGGCCTGGCCGATTGCCGGCGTGCTGTCCTGTCGCCCGGTCGCCGACACCGGCAAACCGAGCATGCATTCCTGTGACAACTCCGTCGCGTAAACACGACGGCTTCTCAGACAAGCTATGCGGCAATCCGCTGGCTTGGCGTCTGACAGCCGTGCCCCGGCTGGAATTCTGCTCTGAAGAGGACGTGTGCCGAG
>WQYW01000229.1 GCA_009781045.1 Alphaproteobacteria bacterium | reverse complement strand
TTTGCTCCGCGCTTCCTTCAGACCCCACCTCGCGATGGAGCCCTTGCGCTTCGCTAACCCTTCGCCGTCATCAGGCTGGGTAAAGGACTCTAACCTCCAAGCTGTCGATCATGCTCGGCACAAAAGCAGAGGGGACGTGAAGCGGCCCCGCCCCCCCGACGTCACCCCTGAGCACGCCTGAGCACGCTTGAGCATGCTTGAGCCTTCCTGGGCTCTCTTTGGGCTCCTTGATCTGGTGGGAAAAACCGGGCTTGCCGCCTTCGCTGCGAATCATCTGTGAGGACCGGGATGCCCGATCCGGCAGCTGCCCCTGCATCCATTCGCTGCGGTTTCACCTGAACATCGCCGAGGCCCGCAAATTGCCGCAAATCCGTCCTATCCGCAGCCAATGACTCCGGACATCGAACACAGCCCCCCGACCCCGTCCCCTCGTGCCCGCACTCACGCCGGCTTCTTTGCCCAGGTGAGAGAGATTTCGGAGTTGCACAGAGGCGCCAGCGGCAGTCCCTCTTTCGAGCCCATAAATCCAACCCCGTTCACCCCGGTCAGCAGCGATGGCGGTCTCAAGGGCGGGCGGGGTTCAGGCTTCGTGCGCTGCCGCAATGTCTGTGGCCATTGGCATCACCAGCAGAGCGGCAGCCGTCGCGTCATCATCACCCACAGCACGGTTGCCGCACCGACGAAAACCGCCTCGGCGCGCCAGCATCTGCGCTACATCCAGCGCGACGGCACTGCACGCGACGGCAGAAGCGGCCAGCTCTATTCAGGGGATGACGATCATGCCGACGCCGGCCGCTTTCTCGCCCGCAGCCGCAAGGATCCCCATCACTTCCGCCTGGTGATTTCGCCGCAGGATGGCAATGAGCTCAACGACCTCACCACCTACACCCGCGAACTGATGCAGCAGATACAACTCGACCTCGGCACCGAGGTCGACTGGGTGGCGGCGAACCACTACAATACCAGCCATCCCCATGTCCATGTCGTCATCGGCGGCCGTGACGACTCCGGCCGGCCCCTGCTCATCAATGGCAACTATCTCTGCACCGGAATGCGCGAGCGCGCGATCGAACTCGCCAGTCTCGAACTCGGGCCCCTCACCGTGATCGAAGAGCGGCGGCGGCCGGTTGCGGAAATCGATCTCGAACGCCTCACCGCCCTCGACCGCGCGCTGATCCGGGAAGCAGACGACTTCTGCATCGATCTCCGGCGTGAGCCGGGCAGGCCCAGACCGCAACTCAACCGTTCGCTGCGCCTGCGCCGTCTCGCCGCCCTCGAAGGGATGGGACTTGCCCACCAGATCAAGACCAATGTCTTTGTCCTCAATCCGGAAATCGAACCGGCGCTGCGGGCGCGGGGCGAGCGTGCGGCCATCCTGCGCCTGATGCAGGACGCCTGTCTGGCTGACGGCCCCCTGCGCGACCCCATGACCTTCCGCATTCATCAGGGCACCCCGCCCTTTGCCATCACCGGCCACGTCATGGATCTCCAGTTGACCAGCGCGCTGGGGCACAATCTCTCTGTCGTGGTCGACGGCATTGATGGCCGGACCCATCATGTCAGCGACATCGAACCACCCCGCGTCGAGGATTTCAGGATCGGCAGCATCGTCGAAATCGGCGTCGATGAGGCCGACGCCGCTTTGGACCGCCGTATCCTTGCGCAGGCGGGCCAGGGCATCTACCGGCCGAGCGCTGATCTGGCGCAGGCACGATTCGATTTCCAGCCTCCGGACGGCGACCATGAAGGCTTCATCGCCACCCATGTCCGGCGTCTAGAGCAGCTGGAAATGGCCGGCATCGTCGCACGCATCGACGAGGATCAATGGCGGATTCCCGTGGATCTCCTGCGACGTACACCTCTCCACGATCACGGGCGCAATCAGGCCTGCTGCCGCCTGCTCTCAGACTTCGATCTCTCCACCCAGATTCACGCCGACGGCGCCACCTGGCTCGATCACCGCCTGCTCGCCCATGACAACGCCGCGGTTGCCTCAAACGGCTTCGGCGACCAGTTGCGCGGCGCCATGGAGCTGCGCGCCAGCCACCATGTCGAACAGGGCGACGCCATCCGCCAGCGCGACGGCACCATCCATTTTCAACCCGATCTCCTGCGCACCCTGCGCGGGCGCGAAGTCGCCCGCGTCGGCCGTGAAATGGCAGAGATCCGCGCCCTCGCCTTCCGCGAAATCCGCGAAGGAGACAGCATCCGCGGCCGCGTCGCCAGCCGCCTGCAACTTCAATCCGGCCGCTTCGCCATGATCGAGATGGCGCGGGAATTCACCCTGGTGCCGTGGCGGCCGATCCTGGAACGGGAACGAAGTCGCGAGATCGCAGGCATCATGCGTGAGGGAACGCTGTCCTGGCACGCCGCCCGTGACAGGGTCCTCGAAATCTGATCGGCCGCGTCGGCCGATTTTGTCTGGGCCTGCGGAAGCGCTCCCACCTTCTGCAATGGCGAAGAGATACGCCTGTCCGGTGCCCGCAATTTCAAAGACCCGCACGACCGGACTGCCATTTGCGCCCCCTCGCACATCGATCCGCGCAGCCGCTCGTCATCGCACAGAACCGCATTTCTGTAGCGCTCCCCCCATGTCCGCCCGTTCCCGCTTGCCTCAAAGGCCAATCCGTCCTTCCCTTTCTTCTCTCAGACGATCAGGCAGGAGACAGACAGTGCGCGGAGCACAGATCTTATGGGGGCAGCTCACGGTTGTGTCCTGCATCGCTCTGTTGACCAGCTGGACGGCAACCCAATGGGTGGCATGGCGGCTCGGTTTCCAGCCCGCGCTTGGCGCCCCGTGGTTCAGACTCGCAGGCTGGCCGGTCTACTTCCCGCTCATCTTCTACTGGTGGTGGTTCCTCTATGACGCCTATGCACCGGCGATTTTTCTGGAGGGCGGCGCCATGGCCGCATCCAGTGCCCTGCTCTCCGTCGCCAGCGCAATCGGGATGTCGCTCGCGCGCGCCCGCCAGAGGCGCGCCAGCGCCACCTACGGCTCGGCGCATTGGGCAACGCGCAAGGAGATCAAGCGCGCCGGGCTGCTCGGAACCGACGGCGTGGTGCTCGGCCGGTATGAGGAGCGCTATCTGCGCCATGACGGGCCCGAGCATGTCCTGTGTTTTGCCCCGACCCGAAGCGGCAAGGGTGTCGGCCTTGTGATCCCGACGCTCCTGACCTGGGCGGGAAGCTGCATCGTCCACGACATCAAGGGCGAGAACTGGAACATCACCTCCGGCTTTCGCGCCCGCCTGGGGAATGTGCTGCTGTTTGATCCGACCAATCCCCTGTCCACCGCCTATAATCCGCTGCTTGAAGTGCGGCAGGGCGAGTGGGAAGTCCGCGACGTCCAGAATATTGCCGACATCCTCGTAGATCCCGAGGGCAGCCTCGACAGGCGCAGTCACTGGGAAAAGACCAGCCACAGCCTGCTCGTCGGTGCCATCCTCCACGTCCTCTATGCCGAGTCGGACAAGACGCTTGCCGGAGTGGCGAACTTCCTGTCCGATCCGCGCCGCCCGGTCGAGGCGACGTTGCGCGCGATGATGGAGACGCCGCATCTCGGCCCGGGCCAGGTTCATCCCGTCATTGCCTCCTCCGCCCGCGAACTCCTCAACAAGAGCGAAAGCGAACGCTCCGGCGTGCTGTCGACCGCGATGTCCCATCTTGGCCTCTACCGCGATCCCGTGGTGGCCCGCGTCACCTCGCATTGTGCCTGGCACATCGCGGATCTGGTTGAGAACACGACACCGGTTGCACTCTATCTCGTGGTGCCGCCCTCCGACATCAACCGCACCAAACCGCTCATCCGCCTCATCCTCAACCAGATCGGCCGCCGTCTTACCGAAAAGATCGACCACGCCAGACGACGTCAGCCGCTCTTGTTGATGCTGGACGAATTTCCGGCGCTCGGGCGGCTCGACTTTTTTGAGTCCCAGCTCGCCTTCATGGCCGGTTATGGCATCAAGTCCTTCCTGATCGCCCAGAGTCTCAACCAGATCGAGCGCGCCTACGGTCAGAACAACAGCATTCTCGACAATTGCCATGTCCGTGTCGCCTTTGCCACCAATGACGAGCGTACTGCGAGGCGGATCTCGGACTCTCTCGGCACGGCTACCGAACTGCGCGACTCCATCAACTTTGCCGGCCACCGCCTGGCACCATGGCTCAGCCACCTCATGGTCTCGCGCCAGGAGAGCCCTCGCCCGCTGGCGACCCCCGGTGAAATCATGCAGCTGGCGCAGACCGACGAGATCGTCATGGTCGCCGGTGTCGCCCCGATCCGCGCCAAAAAGGTCCGTTATTATGAGGACCGCCGCTTTCAGGAGCGCCTGCTGCCGCCACCCGATATTGCCACGCTCCAGCCCGCTCCCACAGCCGCCTCGTCATCCCCCATGTGGTGCTGTACCCTGCCCCGGACGAACGGCGGCCAGACGCCCGCTGCGGCGAGCTGTGGCGACGGCGCCAATGGCGGCATCCGTCACGAGCCCGAGCTGCCGCAGCACGAGGCAATCATCCCTCCGCCGCAGCGCGAAACGATCGGGGAATTCGAGCTTCTCGACAGTGACGCCGACCTCCAGGCCACGCGGGCGCGCGCCATGCGCCAGCGGGCACGCGCCATGGCCCGCCAGGCGGCGATGGACCCCGATGACGGCATTGAGCTTTGAAACTGCGGCGGGTCCTGCAAGGATGACCATCAAAACCAGATCCCGGATCAGTCTTGGTCTTGACGCCGCCCTGCTTGAACAGATCCAGGCCTTCGCTGATCAGCGCGACCTGAGCCGATCGACCGTGATCGAGGCCGCGATCGCCGCTTTTCTTCAGCATAACGACGACCGTCAGGAGGCGCCGCTGTCGCGCCGGCTCGACAGGTTCAGTCTCCAGATCGCCCGTCTCGACGAGGATCTCACCATCCTCGGCGAGGCCTTCGCACTCTTCGTCCGCTTCTGGCTCAGCGTCACGCCGCCGCTTCCCCCCTCCATCCAGGCTTCGGCTCACGCCAAGGGGGCCGGCCGCTATGACGCCTTCCTCCAGGCACTTGGCCGCCGCCTGGCGCAGGGAGACAGTTTCCTCAGAGAGGTCTCCGACGATACCAACTCGCGCGACCACCACAGCCACCACGCTCTCACCACAGATCCGCCACCACCTTGAACACCGACACGTGCACAAAGCCGCCCGCCCGGGAAAATCTGCCTTGACCTTCCAGACTTGCCCTCCCAGACTCGCCCTTCCAGACACCAGGCGCACAGAAATCCACCTCTCGCCCAATTCCACCTGCCGCCATGGTGGGAATTCAAAATCTTCCCGCTCGCGCCGAACACCGGCAGCGCTTGTGCCAAGGGCGGCGCTCTGTGCGAGACTTCGGCTGATTCGGTATTCGGTGTGCAGTTTGCGAATCCGCCACCATCGACGGGTGCTGCAATCACAACTGCCGCAATGCAACAGCAGCCGCATCGGAACACAGCTCCCACAGCCTGCGCTCATTTGCCAAAACTCAAAACAGGCCCGGCTCACACGCCAGACAAGTCATTTGCTGCCGCCAGAAGGAAAGCCCCCCTTTTTCATCCAACACCACCGTCTGCAAGGCGGATATCGGCGGACATTGGCTCCCCGGGCGCGGTCCGGTTTGCCCTGCCCGCCCCCCGACTCATACCACCTCTGCGTGTACCCGGATCCAGCCCCACCAAACCCACTCAACCGCGTCGCTCCGCGACCGAAAACCCCTTTGAAACAGGCTCTTTCCTGCCGCCAGATGACTTTCCCAGGTGCATATCGAAGGCCGTTTCGCAGATATTGAACCATGATCACCTGGTCCTCGAAGCTCTGGCGCACCCTCCCTCCATCACCTCATTTCCCCCAATGAGGCCGCGCTGCCTGGTCTGCGGCGGAGACTCAGCGTTTCCAGCGCAGCACCAATGGTCTACCATTTCGCAGCCTGTTTCATGCGGTTTCCAATCTCAACAACTCCCCACCGTCAGACGGTAAGTATCAATCCACCGTTATCAACAAGGTCCTGTACCACGTCCTTGCCAGACACAACGTTCGGTTGTACTCGTTGTACCTGGTTGAACGGCACATACCGCCAGTTGCGGAAGACGCCGCTTCGGTTCTTCATTAGTCGGGAAGTATGAAGGAACGTGCCATGAAATCGTCCGACCAGCAACTGCATCTGGTGCTGCTCTCGCTCCAGTCCTGTCAGGCGATTCTCAACGAGAAATGCTGCGATACAGCCAATCTCGTGGCCATTGCGATCCTCGACCTGCGGATGAAGCTGAACGGCATCACCGACAGCGAGTTGAAGGCGTTGTGCGAGAAGATATTGGATGATCAGTCCCGACAAGCCTCTGAAACCATCTCCGACGGCCAGCGCCGCCCGGCTCCGCCGCCCCATCCCCGTGATGCCCACGCCATGCGCACCCTGTCGCAGGCGCAGAACGCGCTGAAGCGGCGCCATGCGACCGCCTGAAGATCGCTCACGCAACTGTCGCACACCTACGGACGCCGAACCAATATTGCCTCTTCTCGGATTTCTGTGGGTAGACAATTCCCGCACAGGTTGATTCTGGCCGCCGAAAATACGCTTTAAGATTGTTCCTTACGATGCGGTTACCTTAACGCGTCTCAGGATTGGTACGTCGGCACACATCTGGATAGAGCTGTTCCCGCTCAAATTGGCACATACCCGGCGTGCCTCACAAATCGCTTGCATTCAGGCGGCTCTATCTTCTTCAACACAGTGCCGACCTTTTCTGTCAGTGCGTCAACGGTACG
>WQYW01000228.1 GCA_009781045.1 Alphaproteobacteria bacterium | reverse complement strand
GTGGTGCCGCCGTTGTTGCCGACAATGCCGCTTAAGGACCACATCCCCAGCCCGTCCTTGGTGAGGGTCTGGAAATTGGTGATATCGCCGGCCAGTACGTCGCTCGAACCTTCGTCTCCGTTGAGGGTCAGGTTGTTGGTGCCGCCGCCACCATTGAAGGTGCCGGTGATGACCGAATTGGCATAGAGCGTCAGCTGGTCGTTGCCGCCGGCAAAGTTGAGACTGCCATAGACACGGCCTCCGCTCCGATTGGTGAAGATGACGGGGCCGTTGCCCGAGCTGCCGATGACGTTGGCGAGACGCATACCGCCGTTGGTCTGGATGGTGCCATAATTGTCGATTTTATTGGCGGCACCGACAGTCTTGTCGCCGAACCAGATCGCGGCGGCAAAGCCCCCGTCAATCAGGCCAGAGTTTTCCACCTGGTTGCCGGCACCGAAGATTTCAATCGCCATGGCATTGGTCGCGGCTCCCTGCGCCGCGATCTTGGCGCCGGCTCCGATGGTCAGGATGCCATTGGAGCCGAATTCAATGGTATTGGCGCCCGCGTTCCACATACCGGTGGCCGGTGTCGAGGCGGAGGCAGAGTTGGTCACAGCGGAATTCTTTTCGAGCGTGATCGTGGCCCCGTCCCGCAGACTGATGGCATTCGCATTGCCGATGATGAGTGTGGCATCCTCCAGCAACAGAACGGTGGCGCTGTCGGGACCACCCAAGCCACTCCCAAGAGCCACTGACACATACGTCGTCCCGCTACAGGTGGTGGTCGCGCCCCCGACCACCGGGTTCGGCGTGCAGGTCGCCGAGGCCGGAGCCCCCATGGCGAGAACCGCGACGCAGGCAAGCGTTGCCAGCACCGCGACAGACAGCCTGCACCGCATCCTCTGCGCTCCCGCAATTGCCACAGAAAGACTTGACAGCGAGCCTGGATCCCCGCCACGGCAGGTGTCCAGCGAGGGCCTCGCGGCACCGCCACAAACGCTGCGCACGCCATTGTAACAATCCGCCAGACCTGCAGACGGCACTGGACCGACACCTTCATTGGCACCGGAGGTTGCAAAATTCAGAAGGTTTGAGGTTGTCAGGGCCGCCTCTGGCACCCGGCGGAAGCCATGGGCTCCCTCCCCACCTGCAGCGATGCCGCCCTGGTTGGGGAGCCTGCCCCGGGGACCGCTTGTGCTCAATATGCTCTGGCGCGCCGCCCTGCCCGACCCGCCAGCGCAGCACCCCCGGCTATGCTGCTCCCGTACCACGCCACCGAACCGGCTGGCACAGCGCTCGTCACCCTTGTCCGACATTGAACCGCCTCACCGCACCGCGCCCGGCCCTGCGAGCCGGCGCATACCAAGTGAACAGGACAATCCGACAACCTGATACTTCAACGAAGGCACTGCCGCCGGAAGGTCCATCACGCACGAAATACGCAAACGACACCCCACAGCCGGCTCCTGCAGATGAGGGAACTCCCACAACCCCACAACTACGCCCATCGCAGGCGCTGCCTGCCCTGACCTCGAGCCCACCCCCGATCCCTGAAAGCCGCAGAATGTGCCGCTCCATGACGGTCCACCCGGCACTCCCCGGGCGGCAATGCTCTTTCCCTCCCGTTGCCCGCAGCGCTTGCCAACTCCTGCGCAATACTCTCAGACCACCCGTGTCTATTAGACAGCGGTTAACACAACGTAAAGTTGTATTAACATCATCTACTCGCCTTAACTGTGGATCCCTCCCTCGGCTTATCCACCGTTTCGCCGCCGCCGTCGCGTGCCGCACGGCAGGTCTCTTCCGCGCGCCAGGGCGCCGCGCCTCCGGAGACTGTCATGGGCTGCCGCCAACAGTGCCGGTGCCCCCCTTCCGTGCAATCGGCGCACCCGGAAGCGGCAATTGAGCGACGCAGGACTGCACAGGGTGCGCAGCGAAGTCCCCACCGTCCACAGCGCCCCGCTCTCCGGTTTACCGTGCGGCGCGCTCCGGGTTTTCGCATTTGCGCCGCGCGGGCAACCTGTGGTCACTTCTGCACCTGGCGCGCGGCAGCAAGCCAGCCCCTGACAGAAGGACGCGCCCTGAAACGCGCCGGGACGAGGACCGTGTTCCACCGCTCTCTGCGCGGCACGCTGGAGCTTGCGCGCCTTTACAAAGGCAGCGCAGAAGGCGTGGAGAAGCCTTTCACAGCATCCACGGGAACTGCTGCTGGTGGTCGGCCTGACCGCCGGAGGCAGCTCGGCGCCATGGCACTCTGCTTGCGTCAGAAGTGCGCAAGTCATTCTCTTTTTCTGCCCCCCCTCGGGCCGGGTCACTTCGTTGCCAGATCTTCGCCGATTGCCCCTTGAGAGCGCCTCCCGACCCGGTTTTTCTTATATTTCAATCCCTTGCATCGGCATGCGGATCACCCACGCAAGCCCCAACCGCTTCGCGGCAAAACTGAAGAAGCGGACCCTGGCCCCGGGAGTTCAAAAGGCGTTTTTCACCTCCGTGTGGCTCGGCAGACGGACTGACAGGCTCAACCGCGACTGATTTTTTTTCACATTGGGCATTGGTGGGCATTGGAGGGCATTGGAGGGCATTGGAGACGGCGGGCTTGTACCCTTCCGATCGATTTGTTACATCGGCCTCGTTCTTCCGGTCCTCTGGCCGGCATTCCGGGCGCTCGTGGCGGAATTGGTAGACGCGCTGCCTTGAGGTGGCAGTGAGTAACATCGTGGGGGTTCGAGTCCCTCCGAGCGCACCACCCTGAAATTTCCATTTGAAATCAATGATTTGCGGTGCAAGGCAGGGCTTGCCGGGAATGGCCGGACCATGGCTTTGACCTGCCGTTCCCTGCCCCGATTGCCGTGCACCCGCAAGCTTCGACCGCGCCCTCGTCCCCCGCCGAAACCGCCTGATGTGGTCGATCTCGGTGCTGGTGATGGCACACAATCCCCCGGTTCCTTGCGCATGATGGAGGATGTCAGCGATCGGGCCGACCTGCGCCGCGCGTTTCCAATCCCCGGCCGCGTGGGACAGGCGGACCCACGCACACGGCCACAACCTCCGTCGGGCCGTGACCAGGGGGCAAGATTTCAAAGCACACAGGATTTCGAAGCACACAAGGCCAAGCGCCCTTGACACGCGCTCTTGGGCCACTTCAGCGCAAAAAAAGACCGACCCGTACAGCTGCGTGCAGAGGGGCCGGCCATGTCGCAACTAATATGGTTCACTCGATGATCCGCGTCAATGGTTTTCCTGCCAGAGACCACGAAACATGGCCGACCCAGGCAATTCAAACCATGGACTTCCAGCCATGTTGTGGCCGGTTTGTTCGCTCCCTGCCAGCAACACACCCTGCAGGCTGTGGAGTTTGCGCACGCAACATCGCCCGCCCCCTTCAAAAAGGAATCTCTGTCATGGCGCGATGGGGCCGAAGATTTCACAAAAACCCCGACGCAGAGCCGCATCGACGTCCGCCATCTTCACGGGACGGCCGAGATCCTGGAGCGAGGTGACGCCATAGCGCGGGTCGACAATGCCGCAGGGAACAATCCCCGCGAAATGGGACAGGTCCGGGGCCACATTGATGGCAATGCCATGCAACGAGACCCAGCGCTTCAGCCGCACCCCGATGGCGGCGATCTTGTCCTCGCAGCCAGGTCCCTTGTCGGGACGCCGCACCCAGACCCCGACACGGTCCTGCCGCCGCTCACCCTGCACATCGAAACCCGCCAGCACCTGGATGATCCACTCCTCCAGACAGCCGACATAGGCGCGCACATCCGGACGGCGCCGTTTGAGGTCAAGCATCACATAGACCACCCGCTGACCCGGACCATGATAGGTCAGCTGGCCTCCCCGCCCTGTGGCAAAGGTCGGAAAGCGCGGATCAAGCAGGTCTTCGGACCGCGCCGAGGTGCCGGAGGTATAGAGCGGGGGATGTTCCAGCAGCCACACCAGTTCCGGAGCGCGGCTCGCGGCGATATCCGCAACCCGCGCCTCCATCAAAGCCACGGCTTCAGGGTAAGGCACCAATGCAGTGGAAAGGCGCCACTCCACCTCCATCCCGGTGGATTCCGCAGGCCTCAGACTGACATATTGGCGCATGTTCACGTCTTGACTGTCCGTTAACTCTTCACCGCTCGGGGCCCGCCACAGCAGCCACCCACAACGCTGCGGTCTTTGCCTGCACGCCGGACAGGACCACAGGCAGGGCTGTCGCACAAAGGGCCGTGCAACACCCATCTGCACACCAGTCCGCCGGTATCAGCGCAGATTCACACCACGCCATCGGCCGTAACGCCAGGGCAAAAACCACCGCGCCCCTGGTGGCGTTGCCGAGGGCACGTTGTCGATTCCCGACGTGCCGAAGGGGTGGCAGCGCAACAGCCGCGCCAGCGTCATCCAGCCCCCCGCCCAGAGCCCGAAGCGGGCGATGGCTTCATCCCCATAGGCCGAACAGGAGGGCAGATGGCGGCAATTGCTGCCAACCAGGGACGACAGCGTGTGGCGATAGATCCAGATCAGACCGCGCCCGAAATCGCGCGGCAGATGCGCAATCCCTGCCCACATCAAAGACCAGAACCGCAATCCGGACTGCATCGTCAGACCTGCCAGACGGTCGGACGAGCGCCGATCACACCCCGGCCGCAACCGGACACGGCCTTGCCGGCACAGGATCTGGGGGCGTCAAAATCAGTTGGCAACAACGGTGGAAGCCTTTCTGGCCTCGATCTGGCCGATGGCGTCAACCACGGCATCAAAGGTCAGCATGGTCGAGGCGTGGCGCATCTTGTATTCGCGCACCGGTTCAAGAAACCTGATTTCTTCCCATTTTCCCTCTGGCGGGGCACCATTCTCCGTCAACATCCGGCGCACGGCGTCACGCAACTGGCGCATCTCGCTTGCGGTCGAACCGATGACATGGCGGGCCATGATCGAGGACGAGGCCTGGCCCAGGGCACAGGCCCTGACCTCGTGAGCGAAAGCGGTGATGGTGTCCCCTTCCATGGTGATGTCGACCTTGACGGTCGATCCACACAGCCTGGAATGGGCCACCGCACTGGCATCCGGGTTGGGAAGCCGCCCCAGATGCGGAATATTCCCGGCCAGTTCGATGATCCGCTTGTTGTAGATGTCGTTGAGCATAAGATGAAACCCGGTCACACCATGGATCTTGGGCAAGCCTTCAGGACATTGGGCAAGCCTTTGGACGTTGGGCCAGCCTTGCGGGAGCGGCCGATCACGGGCTGACCTTGCAGATGGTCCACCCTGCGATGGCCGGCCTCGAACCAGGCTCGAACCAACCTTGGCCATGGCCGCCCAGAGCCTATATATAGGGCAGGATCTGGCGGGGAAACAGCCCGGCCCGATTTCCGTTGGCAATCCGCCTGTGGCGACCAACGGGGAATCGCAGCCCTGAAGGGGTCCTGCCAGATTGCAGGCCTTTGGGCCTCTCCCGCCCCATCCGCCGGTCCGGCACAGCGCCGATCGAAGGAAATCAGACCTGACGGAGCCGATATGGACAAATCAATCCGCGCCTCGACGCCGGATCCCCGGGCGGCGGAACTTGATCCGACGGAATTTCTCGCCGCCGTGGTGAAGGCCGACCAACCGCGACCGGCACGCAGCGAAGCCGAGCAGGCGGTGAAGACCCTTCTGGCCTATATCGGGGAAAATCCCGCTCGCGAGGGGCTGGTGGACACCCCGCGGCGCGTGGTCGAGGCCTTTGATGAACTCTATCAGGGTTATCATCAATGCCCTGCCGAAGTGCTCAACCGCACCTTCGGAGAGACCGCGGGCTATGATGATTTCGTGCTGGTCCGCGATATCGGGTTCACCTCGCAATGCGAGCACCACATGATGCCGTTCTACGGCAAGGCCCATATTGCCTATACGCCGGTTGAGCGGGTGGTGGGACTGTCGAAACTTGCCCGTCTCACCAACATCTTCGCCCGCAGGCTGCAGACCCAGGAACATCTCACCGCACAGATTGCCGCAGCCATTGATGAGGTCCTGAAACCTCGCGGTGTCGCCGTCCTGATCGAGGCGGAACATACCTGCATGTCGGTGCGCGGTGTCGCCACCCATGGCACGATGACCTTCACCTGCCGTTTCACCGGCATGTTCCGGGACAATCCGGCCGAACAGGCACGCTTCATGTCTCTCGCCCGCAGCCCGCAGCGCTAGGAAGACGATTTCAGACCCAACGCCGCTCCCCCACTCGCTTTTCTCAGGCGAGCTGACAAGGACCGTCATGTCCGCATCCACGCATTCTCATGACCTTGAAGAGGCCCTCGCCTTTAAGCCCCGATTTGACGCCACCGGGCTCATCGTCTGCGTGGCGACCGACGCCGACAGCGGGGAGGTGCTGATGGTCGCCTATATGAATGACGAAGCCCTGCGCAAGACCATCGCGACGGGCGAGGCCTGGTACTACAGCCGCTCGCGCCGGGCGCTGTGGCGCAAGGGCGAGGTCTCCGGACAAACCCAGCGGGTCGTTGAGATGCGGACCGACTGCGATCAGGACGCGGTGTGGATCCGCGTCGCGCAGGTCGGCGCGGCCTGCCACACCGGCCGCAGAACCTGCTTCTACCGCAAGCTCGAGGCCGACGGTTCAGGCGCAAAGCTCGTCTTTGTAGCCGCCGAACGGCTGTTCGACCCGGAAAACATCTATCGCAAATAGACGACACCGCCATCGCAGACGGCGCGTCGCGGCAATGCAGCTCACGACGGGTGCGATTATAACCTTGGGGAACCTCAGGCGGCCATTTTCGTCTCCCAGTACCGTGACCAGTCGCCATTGAACCGGCAGATCCTCAATGCAGCCATGAGTTCTGCATTCCTGACCAGCCAGAATGCCCCGGGTTTCTTCAGGCG
>WQYW01000227.1 GCA_009781045.1 Alphaproteobacteria bacterium | reverse complement strand
TTTCCTATCCTCCTCACTCTCCGGCGACCCCATGGTGAACGAGCCCGCTGGTACCACCACCATCTCGGGGCAGCCCTGGTCGCATTCCCTGAACTGGTCTTTTGGTTTCAGCGCGCTCTCCTCGGCTGCCGATAACACTCCCGCCACCCGAGCCCCTTCCGGCCCAGCCGCGCCAGCCGCGCCGGAAACCAAGGCCTCTCCGGAAACCAACGCCATGATCACCAATGCCAGTGCAACGCCCTCACGCATCGTCTCTCTCCCCCCTTTGGCTGAGACACACCCGGTTGCCGCAATGCGGGAAAGTCCGCAGCAAAGTCAAACGCGCGGTCGCTCTCGCCCCTGACCTTCAAAGATCCGCGCGACACGTTGATACCAGCCCCGGAACCACAAGCCTCCTCAAAAACCCGTGAACGGGCAGCGCAGACCTTCCATCGTGCAGCAATATCGTTCCATGTTCCATCGGCGTTTAGCGTTCCAGGGCCCAGCCGACCGACGGGACAGTCCGAAATCCGTGAGCAACGCAAATTCAGCCTTGGCGCCACGGGAGACCGAGCCACCGCCGCCGTCTATTCCCCCGATTCCCGGCCTCTGGGCGCGCACCCCAGAGGCACCTGGCCGGAATGAATGCCAGGCGGCGTCCCGCGCTTCTGTCCCCGGACGCCCCGTGGCGTAAACTGCCGATGGGAGCTGCGGACCGCCTGCCGCGGGTTCTGCTCGACACACATGTATGGGCGTGGTCTCTGACGGCCGACTTGTGAAGGAATGTGCCAAGAGGACGGCATTCAGACCAGATGACAGCCAACGACACATCGAGGAGGAATTGGGGGCAGGCTATTCAGTCCTCTATTCCTGGCGAGGGACACCTCGCGCACGCTTTGCCCTGTGTGTTGTGGAGAAAGCATCCTTCACTTTGCGGAACAAACCTGGTGGAAGAAACCCATAACTGAAAGTGCCGCTGCGGTTTGGAATCGGTGACAGACCACTGTTTGGCCAACAGTCGACATTGAAATCCGAGGCGATGATCCAGGATCGGTCGTGGGCGAGACCCAGTGCCGCCTTTACCCTGGGCGGAATCTCAATTGCAGCAACATCGTCGGAAGGTTGGGTATGGGTGATTGGCAGGATCACTACGAAACGTGGAGAGAGCGATGGTTCAGCGGCGAACACAAGACAGGCGGGACGGTCTTTTCCCTGTTGATGCCCAGCAGCTGCATCGCCAGACCACAGATAGTCATAGCGAAACACCAAGCCTGGCTTGGCATCAGGGATCCGGTTGGCCACTCGGCTACCTCAGCAGTTCGTCAAGAACTGCATGCTCCGGGTCCATCTCGGCGCGTTCCACTGCTTCGACGATGAAATCAGGAGCATCAATCGTCCGGAAGCGGCGCTGAGCGGCAGCCACCAGCCAGTCGTAGTGATCGACTGACAGCAAGACCAATTCCCGCCGTCCATGCCGGGTGATCTCGATGGGTTCACGTTGCGCCTTGTGCTGGAACTCACCAAACCGGCGCTGAAATTCAAGCGCGGTTGCCTGTAACATGATCCAATCTCCATCAACGTAATCAGGATTATACGTATTATCCGCAGACTGATCAACGGAAATTTTGTTCGCCAGTGGGCAGTTCCTCATCCGAATGGTTCTGAAACGATCAACTGATCAACCGATCAACCGCTTTTCGGCAAAGAGACAGCGCTCGTCTGATCCGCCCTCCAAAACACCAGGCGGATGGGTCGGGCGTCAAATTTGGCAGGAGTTAAAACGCAGCAGAATCCGTCGCTTAGGGGGGGCGCAAGCGAATTTGATCCATCCTTCGACTTTTCCAAGGCCGCAGACATAGTCCTGGAACCATGGCGAACCGCAAGCTCAGCCAAAGCGAAGCATGGCGCCACAAAGCGTAGGGCGGTAGATCGCCATCAAGAGAACAGCAGACAGGTTTCTCCAGGCTCAGGCAAAATCGCGATAGCCCCCTGCAGCCCCTCGTCCATCGCCTGCAAAAATCACCTCGCTGGCGTGGCCAGAGCCCTTGAACGCGCAGGATCGTGCCCTGAAAGCGGACGGGTGGAGCAAGCCAGTTCCATCCCCCGCCGTTCCGCAGTCGTGACCTTACCGAGATGGGCGACGTAGACATACGACATACGGATAAGACTCGAGTTCCGCGAGCGGGAAATGGGGCGGATGGAGTCTCTCCCGGCATGCCAGGGCCACGCCGAAGCCAGGTCCTGCCGGGTCGGGCATGAGGATCACCATGCGCTATCACATCACGCCGAGATAGGCCTCGCGCACCAGGGGATCGTCGATCAGGGCGCTCGCTTTGCCGCTGTGGACGATGGCACCATTGTCCATGACATAGCCGAAGTCCGCCCCCGACAGCGCCAGATGAATATCCTGTTCGACCAGCAGCACGGTGACACCCTCGCCGCAGATGGTCTCCAGCACTTCCATCAGCTGGCCCACCACCACCGGTGCCAGTCCGAGACTCATTTCGTCAATCATCAGCAGATCGGGGCGCGCCATCAGGGCCCGCGCCATCGCACACATCTGCTGCTCACCACCGGACATCAGGCCGGCAAGCTGGAGATGGCGTTCGGCCAGCCGGGGAAAGATGTCGTAGACCCGTTTCAGATCGGCCGCGATCCCCGCCTGGTCGCGGCGGCAATAGGCCCCCATGAGGAGATTGTCCTCGACACTCATGCGATCAAAGAGCTGGCGGCCTTCGGGAACCTGGACCAGGCCCATGGTGAAGGCCTGATCCGAGGTCATCGGCACCAGGTCACGTCCCTTGAACTGCACGGTTCCCTCACAGCGGATGACCCGCGACAGAGCCCTGAGCAGCGTGGTCTTGCCGGCCCCATTCGATCCGATCAGGGCCACGATCTCGCCCTTGCGCACCTCCAGCGTGGCATCCCGCAGCACCGGCATGCCGCCATAGCCGGCGCTGAGGTTGCGAATCTCCAGCAGCTTTTCAGTTGCCGAACGCGTCTCACTCATGCCCGCCTCCGGCCCAGATAGGCATCGATCACGGTGCTGCTTGCCAACACCTCCCCCGGCGGCCCGTCGGCGATCTTGACCCCGTGATGCAGCACCAGGATGCGATCCGACAGGCTCTTGATGGCCTTGATCACGTGCTCGATGACCAGGATCGAGATGCCGCTGTCACGGATCCTGCGCAGCACCTCAATGACCTCATCGATTTCAACCAGATTGAGGCCCGCCATCACCTCGTCGCACAACAGGACTTTCGGTTCCATCGCCAGCGCCTTGGCCAGTTCCAGCCGCTTGCGGTTCGGCCCCCCGAGTTCATCAGCGCGCTGGTCGGCAAATCTGCCCAGGCCGACAAAATCAAGCCGGGCCCTCGCCTTGTCGCGCGCCCGTTTCAGATCCCGTTCCCCTGCCCCCTGGCCAAACAGCGCGCCGACCGCGACATTGTCGAGCACCGACAGACCCGGGAACGGGCGCATGATCTGAAAGGTGCGGCCGATGCCGAGCCGGGCACGGCGGAAGGCAGGAAGGCGCGAGATGTCGCGGCCGTCAAACACCACCCGTCCCGAACTCGGTCGCAGGGTGCCGTTGATCAGACTGACCAGAGTGGTCTTGCCCGCCCCGTTCGGCCCGATGACGCCCAGAATCTCACCCCGAGCCAGCGCGAAGCTGACATCCCTGACCGCCACCAGTCCGGCGAAGCGGCGCGTCACAGCTTCAACCTCAAGGATCGCGGTCATATCTTGTGCGCCTTCAGGTTCTCAAGAAAATAGCGCCAGCCCGCCTTGGGGAACCGCAGGATCACATCGGCGACGCCGCGCGGCATCAGCACCACCGCCACCACCACCACGACCCCGAAGAACAGGCCGGCGACACTGGTCACCACGGTCGCCAGCCAGTCCGACAGCAGCGACAGCACCAGCGCCCCGCCGATCGGACCCAGCACCGTTCCCGGGCCCCCGAACACCGCCATGATGATCATCTTGACGTTGAGGCTGATGTCGAACGCGGCATCCGGATCGAGATAGGCCATCTTCCAGGCATAGATGCCGCCGGCAAGGGCGGTGAACAGACCCGAGAGGGCAAAGGCCGCCACCTTGCAGAGCGTGGTGTTGACCCCCATCACCGCCGCACCTTCCTCGTTCTCACGGATGGCAATCAGGCCGAACCCGAAGCGGCTCTTCGTCAGCCACCACAGCGTGAGCGTCGTCAGCGTCAGAAGGCCGAGCGCCAGCTCATAGAACAAAGCGGAGTTGTTGAGCGGCGGCAGCACCAGACCGATGCTCTGCCCGGCAAGCGGCAGATTGGAGACGATCGCCTTCATCACCAGCGGCAGCGTCAGCGTGGCGATGGCGAAATAATGCCCCTTGAGCCGCAGCACCAGAATGCCGATCGCGATCGCAAACAGCACGGCGGTGACCGCGCCCACCCCCATCCCGAACCAGAACGGCTTGTCCCATTGCACCATGGCGATGGCGACGCCATAGGCGCCAAGGCCGTAGAACACCGAATTGCCGAAAGAGGCGTAGCCGGCATAGCCGCCGATGATGTTCCAGCTCTGGGCCAGCACCGCCAGGAGCAGGGTATCGATGGCAAACTCAACGATCCCGTCCGAACCGTAACCGGGCAGCAGCGCCAGCGCCGCCAGTACCACCACGACCATCCCGACGCGGCCCACCGGGCTGACGAGCGCCCGTCGCACGGCGATCAGGGCCGACTTGAGCTGGCTCATCGCACTTTCCCCAGGAGGCCGCCGGGCCGGAAGATCAGCACCGGAATGATGACACCGAAACTCACCAGATCGGCGTAGGTGGCACCGATCTGGTGCTCCGCCAGTTTCTCCAGAATCCCGAGCACAAGGCCGCCCACCAGCACGCCGAACGGATTTTCGAGACCGCCGATGATGGCAATGGCAAAACATTTTGCGGTCAGCGGCGCGCCGATATAGGGATTGACCTGCGACACCGTGCCGTAGAGCGCGCCCGCGACACCGGCAAGAGCGATGCCGATCCCCGTTGTCACCGCATAAAGATGCCGCGGCGCCACGCCATAAAGCCGCGCCGCCACCAGATTCTGGGCCGTGGCGCGGATCGCCCGCCCCAGCCGGCTGCGCAGCATGAAGAGCGCCATTCCGGTCGTCAGTGCGAGCGCCACACCGAAGGCCATCACCCGCACCAGTGGCAGGGTGAGCGCGCCCAGCGGGATGCTGTTGCCGGCATAGGACGGATTGATGGTGCGGAAATCCGCCGAGAACGCCGCCTGCGCCAGGTTCATCAGCACCACTTCAAGGCCGAAGGTGATGAGCAGCGTGTTGAACATCGGCCCACGCACCACGAAGTTGAGGAGACCGCGCTGGGTGGCATAGCCGAGACCGAACATCAGCAGCGCGGTGAGCGGCAGACCGAGAAAGGGATCCACTCCGAGATAGGTGTAGAGATGCCAGGCGAGATAGGCCCCCAGCATGATGAAGGCACCGTGGGCGAGATTGACGATATTGAGCACGCCCCAGACCAGAGCGAGCCCCAGCGCCATCACCGTATAGATCCCGCCCAGCAGCACCCCGTTGATCAGGATCTGCGCCAGAAGGTTCAGGTCCATGCCTCACCCCCTTGATCGCTGGCGCGGCTTCTAGCGCTTGTCCCAGGCCGGCATCGGATAGTTCGGCTTTTCAATGAAGCCGCTGGCGCCATAGATCGGCACCAGCCGGTCCCCCTGGACCTGGATCACCACCTGCGGCAGGTCGATCTGGCCGTTTTCGCCAAAAGCGATGCGGCCATAAAGGCTCGGGAAGTCGAGTTTTGCGATGGCATCGCGAATTTTTGCCGGCTCCAGCGTGCCGGCATTCTCGATCGCCTGCACCAGAGCTTCGACATCGGCGGCACCGGAGGCGGCGTGGTAATCCGGGTCATAACCGAAGCGCGCCTTGAAGGCGGCGGCGAACTGGGCCGCGTCACCGAACCAGCGATCCTTGAGGCTTGCTTCCGGCAGCCAGGCCGTCATGCCGAAAGCATAATCGGCATCCTTGTCGAGCGCCTTGCGGAAATCCTCGCTCGGCACGCCCACCGTGAAGGAATAGAGCTTCGGCGCCACCGCCAGACTCTTGGCCTGACGCACGAAATTGAGGATCTCGGTTTCGTGTCCGGCGACCAGAACGACATCGGCGTTGACGCTGCGGATCCGCGACAGCAGCGAGGAGAAATCACTGGCGTTTGAGGTATAGCGCTCATCGATCACGATCGACAGACCGGCCTTGGCAAGCAGCGGCCGGGTGCCATCGGCCACCGAAACGTCAAAGGCGTCATCGGCAAAAAGCAGCGCCACCGTCTTCGGTGCCGGATTGAGTTCCTTGAGCATGCTCACGGTCGAGGCGTAGTAATTGGTCGCCGGTGCCAGCGTGCCGAAGATATATTTGAAGCGACGCGAGAAGATCTGGTCGGAGGCCCCGCCGCCCTGGATCATCGGGATCTGATATTTCTCCGAGACCACCGAATCGGCCAATGCGAAATTGCTGGCGAACGGCCCGAGCAGCAGGTTGACCTTGTCCTGCGACACCAGCTGGGTGTACTGGCGCACACTCAGATTCACGTCCGACTGATTGTCGTAGATTTTCAGGGCCAGCTTATGGGTACTGTCGCCGACCTTGACCCCACCTGCGGCGTTGATCTTCTCAATCACAAATTCATAGGCGTCCCGGTAGTAGCGCCCGGTGTTGGCGACCGGACCGGTCAGCTGAACCGACGCCCCGAGGACAATGTCCTGCGCCTGCGCGCCGGAAGACCCGGCCCAGAACGCGGCCGCAAAGGCCATGACAAAGCCCATACCGCGCAAACAGCGAGCGCTCATGACAGCCCCTTTCCTGCAAAACGGAA
>WQYW01000226.1 GCA_009781045.1 Alphaproteobacteria bacterium | reverse complement strand
TGAAGTCGCCGACATCACGCTCGATACCGGCGCCCTCTTCATCTACCGCGAGCGCAGCCAGCGCTACATTCCGGTCAAGTTCAGCGTCCGCGACCGCGACCTCGGCAGCACCGTTGCCGAGGCTCAGGCGCGCCTTGCAGAGCACGTCAAGCTGCCACAGGGCTACCGCATCCTCTGGTCCGGAGAATTCGGCAGTCTCGAAGCCGCCCGCGCCCGCCTCCTGGTGGTGGTGCCGGTCGATCTTCGTCCTGCTCTACGGCCTGTTCAATTCCGTGCGCGACAGCCTGCTGGCGCTGGCCGGCATTCCCTTCGCGGTCGGTGGCGGGCTGCTGGCGCTTTATCTCGCCGGCCTCCATTTCGGGGTCGCAACGGCGATCGGCTTCATCTCTCTGTTCGGGGTCGCGGTGATGGACGGCATCTCAACATCACCTATTTCCGCGAACTCCGATTCGCCGGCATGAATATCGCAGAGGCGGTCTTTCATGGTGCCGAGCAGCGCATGCGCCCGATGCTGATGACCGCCCTGTCCGCCGGCGTCGGCCTGCTGCCGGCGGCGCTGTCGCACGGCATCGGCAGCCAGGTGCAGCGGCCGCTGGCCATCGTCGTGGTCGGCGGCATGTTCATCGGCCCCCTGCTCCTCCTCGTGGTGGCACCGGCGCTGCGCCGGATCTTCCTCGCCCGCGACCGCGCCGCAGCACAGCCGGACGACGCCACAGAAAGAGCGCCCGACAACGTTCCTGGAGAAGCGATATGATCGCCCTGGCCCGCGCCGGAACCGCCACTGCCCTTGGCACTGCCCTTGGCCTGGCACTGGCGGGCTGCGCCATGGGCCCCGATTTCACCACGCCTTCTGCCCCCGACACATCCGGTTATACGACGGGGCCTTTGACATCGCCCCGCGCCGCCGACGGACCCGCGATCGCGCCCCAGCGCTTCCTGGCGGGTGCCGACATCCCGACGCGCTGGTGGGCGGCGTTCCAGTCCCCACCGCTCGACGCGCTGATCCGCCAGTCCATCACTCACAGCCCCTCGCTGCAGGCAGCCGACGCCGCGATAAGGATCGCCCGTTTCAACGCCCTGGCGCAGCGCGGAGCGTTTCTCCCGCAGCTCCAGGCCGGTGTCATGCCGTCCGACCAGCAGATCTCCAGCAATGCGCAATCCGATCCTGCGGCGGCCCCGCAGCAGCGTTACAGCCTGCACACCGCCGCACTCACAATCAGCTTCGTCCCCGATATCTGGGGCCAGAATGCCCGTGCCGTCGAAAGCCTGGACGCCGCAACCGAGCAGGCCCGGTTCGAACTCGAGGCCGCCGATCTGGCACTGACCGCCAATGTCGTCACCGCCGCGATCGAGGAGGCCTCCCTGCGCGCCCAGATCGAAGCCACAGAGCGGATCATCCGTATTGAACGCGACGTGCTCAACATCCTCAAGAGCCAGTTCAAAGCCGGCCAGGCCGCAGAGATCGACGTCCTCACCCAGGAAACCGCGCTGGCGCAGGCCGAACAGACAATGCCACCGCTGCGCAAACAGCTTGCGCTGCAGCGCGACCTCCTCACTGCGCTCGCCGGACAATTCCCGGCGGACGCGATTGCCCCGCCGTTCACGCTTGCCCGGCTCCGACTGCCACAGAACCTCCCGGTCAGCCTGCCAGCCACCTTGGTGGCACAAAGGCCCGATGTGCGCGCAGCCGAAGCCAACCTCCACTCCGCCAGCGCGCTGATCGGAGTCGCCATCGCCGCACGTCTGCCCAATCTTACGCTCAGCGCCAATCCCGGCGTGGCCGCCTTCAGCGCCGCCGCCCTGTTCGCGCCGGGCACCTTGTTCTACACAGTAGCCGCCAGCGCCAGCCAACCCCTCTTCGACGGTTTCACCCTCTATCACCGCCAGAAGGCCGCCGAAGCCAGCTTTGACCAGGCCGCGGCGCTGTACCGTCAGGCCGTGATCACCGCGATGCAGAATGTCGCGGACGCACTCACCAGCCTCCAGCAGGACTCCTATGCGGTGCAGGCGGCGATCCGCGCCGACAACGCCGCCCGGGCCAGCCTCGACATCATCCGAAAACAGCTCGCGGCCGGGCAGATCAGCCAGGTCACGGTCCTCAATGCCCACCAGGCCGCTCTCAACACCGCGATCGCCCGTGTTCAGGCCGAGGCCACCCGGCTCTCCGACACCGCAGCGCTGTTCATGGCGCTGGGCGGCAACTGGCCGAGACAATGCACGACGCCGGACTGGCGCCAATGCGTGCTGGCTGAGAGCGCTGCTGCCACGCCCTCAGACCCGACCCGGTAGCTGAAGGTTCCAGCGGACCACCCCGACCGCCAATCGTTCCTGCCAGGGTGGATGCGCCTCGGCTCTTCTGCCCGGACGGACGCAACAGGGGCCGCATTGACGATTGACGGCATGCGTCGGGGGCGCTGGCCGTTTGGTCAAGGTGTTCACTGCGGTTTGCCGAATTTCGATGACGGGCCCGCGCACGCCCCGTTGTCACGCTGCTCAGGGCAATTTCTGCCTGACCTTCATGCGCTCGCAGCGCAGATCTTCGGCGCCAGGTGAAGGCGATTCCCATCGCGACTTCCCTGGCGCACAGCCTTCACATCACACCATGAGAACACTCAATCCGCAAACGGGTCAAGCACCGACACGCCGGTTCGAGCAACATCAGCGACATTGCGGGTCACGAGCGTCAGGCCATGAACCATGGCGGTCGCCGCCAGGAGACCATCGACGAGCGGCGGGGGATCTGGAATACTCATCCTTGCCCAGGTTTCGGCGATCCGTTCGTCGATCGTCAATGAACGCTGGCCCAACTGCGTGCGCATTTGCGCGAACCAGCGAGCGGTCCATCGCCTCCGCCTGGCTCACATCGTGCCGCCGCTTCAATTCTATCCCCCGGCGAATTTCGGCGAGAACCAGGACGCTGGTCCCGATCTCGGTGAAAGGCGTTGCGCCAACCCAGCGCGCCACATTCCGGTCGGTGCGGTCGCGCTTGCGGATTTCGGCGATGACATTGGTGTCGAGCAGAAACTTCACAGGTCTTCCTCGCGCCAATTCCGCGAACGCGGCTGATCGAAAACACCGGCGAATACCTCGTCCGGCAGGTCCGAGCCGAAGACATCGAAAGCGGTCTTGATCCTGGGATCGACAAGTTCCTTTTCCAGTGTCGAACGCAGAGCTTTGGCCTTCTCAGGCTCCTTGCGAAGTGCTTCCGCAATGGCTCGAATGAGGCCGACATCGCCTCGCAACGCTTGAACCTCAACGCGAACAAATCCACGTGCCACCGTCCGCTGTCGATGGTTCCGGCCTGCCTTGATCCGGGATGTCGTCGCCATGGCCAGACTCCTGTCTCTTTTACCGGTTATTTCACCAGAAATGGTCCAAAGTCCAGGAGATACCGACCATCATTGATCGCGGCGCGGAACTGCTGGGGCTGTCACGGACCGAATTCAGGTGCCGTCCTGCGCTGCGCGAGGCCCAAGCTGCGATTCTGAACGAAACCGTCATCCCGGTCTCGCCGGACGGCTTTCATGCCTTTATCGAGGCGATCTCAGCCCCTGCCACCACCCGCCAGCAAAGGCTGCGGAAAGACGGCCCTCAATACCCCGCTTGTCGGGTTCGCCAGAACCAGCCAGAGTCGAGATTTCACGCGCGTTCTGATCGTTCACGATGACGGAAGCGTCGTCGGCCACTGCGGGCTTGCTCCAAGCGTCATCCAACCCAACAGTGCCCCTCGAGCAATCCGAACCGGACGGCCGCCAGACCCCTTCGCTTGCCTTCTCATCGGCCAACTTGCGGTCGACAGGAATTGCACTGGCCAGGGCATTGGCAGCGCCCTGGTCAAGGATGCCCTTCAGCGATGCCTTCGCGGAGCAGACACAGTCGGAGACCGCGCAGTTGTCGTCAGGGCATTCGATGCAGACGCCGGACACTACTGGAAGGGCTGGGGCTTCACCCCTTGGCGCGACAATCCTTCAATTCTCCTGCGTTCCATCCAGGATGTCCGCCACTGGCTCGATGCCACCAGCCGATCCGGAAACGAGCAAAGCCAGACCTGATTCTGTTGTCGTCTGACTCGCCGCAACGGAAGAGTCGCTTTCTTTGTCACCTGGTCGAGGGGCACTCCCGTCGCAAAGCCTATCGAGGTGGAGAGGCACCGCCGGGCATTCGAAGACGGCTCCCGAACGGCCAGGAATGAATTTGGCCTCGACTGCAGTGAACCAGGATCCTGTCACGGATGGACGCGCCATGTCACATTTTCGATTGCCGCGCCTTCGCGATGGCGGGCATTATTCGTATCGTGCGCATGCCCAACGTCGCTCAAAGAGAAGCCTGCACACCAGGAGACATGTGCACCGCTGGTCGGTCCACGAAATTCGCCGTGCCACATCGGAGCTATCTCAGCGGCAGATCCCGATTGATGAAGTTTGTGCGTGGAGCAATTGGCGACGAATGCACCAAGCCAACGCACAAGAGGCCCACCTGGAACAAAAACGCGAGGAAAGCGAAAGAATTCAGGCGAGAAAATTGCTGAGGACAATCCTCCCGGACCAATCTGCCGACATACCCGGGAGGCGACCAGAACGCGCTTGCGCAGGTTCAACTGACGCGCATTGCTGCCCTGCACAAATGCCTGCCGCGGCGACGCCCCTGTCGACCCGGTACCCGGCAGTCTCTCTTTGCGCAGGCCTGGTCTGCGCTGGCCACAGCGGCGGCCTTGCGCCGGTACCGGACCGGATCCGCCCAATTCCCGTTTTCCTGACCTTCCCCATTCAGACATATTACATTTATCCTGTGCATTCGCCGTTCTCATGTGCATGCGAAAATGAAGGAATACACATTCTCTGAAAAGAGCCGGCGGGATGGCGGTACTTTTTCGAGGACGCCGACTGGAGGCTCAGAAAATGCGGGCAATCTGTGAGATCGGCGTTGGCGAGGTGCTGGTGTTCCTTCACCGTCGCAGAAAGACAGGATCGTCCCTGCTCGCAATTGGTTCCTTGCCTCCCGCTGCAATCCGGATCGCCGCCCAGGCATGCTCTGCGCCGGCGACCTTGAACCTCCTGTGGATCCACTTGATGAAACTTTCTGTACCCATGAGATCAATATCGAACTCGGTACCGACCCGGATGGCGAGGCGCGCTTTGTTATCATCAACGATGACCACCGCAGCTTCACCATCCTCAAGAACCCTTTCGACGACACCGAGCACCCAAAGCACGCTCGTTTCACCGCGCCCCTTCCAGGAAGGCTTCAACTCAGGTCTGCAGCCTGCAAGTTCCCATGCCTTCGTCGCCTTTGCATATTCGAGGCCCTCCTGAGTCTCGACGAGACGAATTCGTTTTGTGTTTCGCTGAAACCATTTCGCCAGGGTTGCCCGATGCTGGCGTCGCTGGTCGTCTCCTGGATCGGGGGCACGCGTGGCCTCCGTTCTGACCATGTCCGGAATCCACACATCCGCTTTTGGCAGGAACAGCCAATCGAGCGCCTCAGCTCCGACCATGGACCATGGCAAGAAGCGAGAGCGGACTGCATTCCGGAATCAGGATCCGCAGCCTCCGCAGGTCCGCAGGCTTCGGCTCTTGTCTGGAAATCATTTTAATCCCCAACGCCGTTCGACAGCGTCAATTTCCGCCTGGACGGCACGCTCGTTTCGGCCACTCAAGGCTGCGTCCGCCATGGCGATAGCAAGCGCCCGGATGTCCGCAGTCGAATATCCAAGAGGATCCCGCATCGGAATGCGCTGGACCACGGGGCGCGATCGGCTCAGTTCCGCCGGGACCGTCTCACCCGCTTTTTCCTTCAGACGCCGAAATTCGGCCACCGACATTACAACCGATCGGGGCGTTCGGTGGTTCATGATAAGGACAGGTGCCTCCGCAGCGTCGCGCTGGATTTCGCCTGATTGCCGTTGGAGATCCTGGGAGGTAAAGGTGCGCATCAAAAGAGACCCTCCAGTCTACTTTATGTAAAATATGTATTTTTGAATGAATTTCAAGCGGATTGCGCAGGGGTTGGCAAGGGGTTACCAAGGTCGACCCTGCGGGAACTGAAGACTTCTCCGCCTGCCAATTTCAGGATGCGGCCTTCCGGCAGATGCCGACCGCTTTCGCTGCGCGATCTGCACGCCTTTGATTTGACGGACATTTCGCCTTTCTGAAATGCCATGGAGTTCCGGCACAGTCGGCATCGGCCCGCTTCAGCGCCCCGGGGGAATGGATTGAACGTAATTTCTGATTTCATAGGCAGCGAAGAGACCCTCGCAGGAAATCATCATCCCATCCGACAAACAAGCGCCTGGACACTATGCTTTTCCCTGGATGGGATTTCTTCAGCGCATCAAACGTGACACGTTTGGACGAGATTCTCGCAGATGGCGATCAGCGTATCTGAACCTGGCAATGTTCCTGATTGCTACTATCTCCGGGCACCGCAGCCAGATGCTGGAAAGAAACTGGTCTCAACGCGCGACCCGGATGCCTTGTTGTTGCCGCGCGGCATCTCAGCCCACGCATCTCTTCTTCTTTCCGCTTACATCGCAACGACCCGACCAATCCCGCGCAAGCGCCCCCTCCTCCACGGCTCCTGACCGGCACGATTCTGTGCGGGATGGCGAAAAACTCGTTGACCACCCGCCTCCGACAAACGTCACAGTCAGACTACCGCAAGCGTCAGCTGTCCCGTTTGTTCTTTCGTCCGTTGTACCCTGATTTCTATATCGTAACCGAGGCGCTTCAAGCAGTCCATCCGTTTCCGCTTACTAATCCGTGCATATTTTTGATGACCCCTATTGCATTCCATGTTCTGTTAGTGTATAGTGCGTTCTATGAAAATTGATGGTCGCACAATTGGTCGAAAGAAGGCCGAGGAAATCCGCTT
>WQYW01000225.1 GCA_009781045.1 Alphaproteobacteria bacterium | reverse complement strand
TGCATGTTTCATGTGGCGAACGAACCCGGAACTCCGCGGAGATTCACTCAAAATCTGGTGCCGGTTGAAAGAAAGTGTCGCTTGTATTTTCCTCCTTGACTCAAAATTCCCCATGTGAGGGGCACAGTCAGTCGTTCCAGAAATGGGACGTGGGTAGAAACGATTTTTCCGCGTCAATAGGCATGCACCTGAAGCGAGGACGTCCGCCATGGCCCTCCCGTGGGCCCGCGATGGACCCTCGCGTCGATGTCGTGACGTCGCGATGTCGCAGATTGACGGCAAGCAGAAATTCGGCCGCCATTGGTTGAGAGGATCCGCACCGGCAGCGCTTCGCACTCGCCTCCGCCGACGTTCCTGGTTTTCCGCGCTCTGCAGCGCGGGGCCTGCGCGCGGGCGGGCCTGAGGCTTGTCAGCCGCGCCCACGGCGGGGTAATCGCAGGCCTGAAGGCCGCACCATGGAGGGCCGCACCCCCGCCGGTGTCGCCATGCCTGGAGACCCTGATCCCATGCGCCCGATTTTTCGCGTCCATCCCGGTCGCAGCCTTGCCGTGGCCCTCGCGGTCCTGGCCACGCTCGCCTGCCCTGCCGCAGGCGCTGAGGACGGTGCTGCCGGGCGCGCACTGCTGTCGAAGGTCGACGCTGCGGTCACCTGCCTCAACGCACTGTCGGAACAGATCTACGCGTCTCGCGGGCGCTATTTCAGCTGGGCGAGCCGGAGCGGGCCGACCGGGAGGGAACGCATCATTTACGGACTCCACAGCATTGACAACCCCTCCGACTGCCGGGAGGCTCTCGAGATCGCCAATGATGTCGCGCCGCACCATCCGGAAATCGAGGCCGCCGGCCGCATCTATGTCAACACCGTGACAAACCTCTATCCCGTTGTCGGGGAGGCGGAGCGCTATTACGACCAGGACAGCTATAAGGACGACCATATGGTCCGGGGCAAGGCTCTGCATCCGCTTCTGGTTGCCGGCTTTGACGATTTCGTCGTCGCCGATCAGAATCTGCGCCAGCTCATTGAGCCCGTGAACGACGCGCGCGGGCTGCAGGACCTCGCGGCAATCGAAACCAAGGAGGGGCGCAATCTGCACTACCACCTCGCCGCGCTCCTGGTTGATGCAAGGCAGATGGTCGTTGCCATGACGGGCCACCGCGATGCGGAAAGGATCACCGCAGCCATTGCCCAATACGAGACCACGCTCACCGCGCTGGCCCCGCATGAGGACGAAGAAGGCATGGACCCGATGCTGCTCTCGAACGCCAGATCGTTCCTCGCCAGTTCGCGGACATTCATGCGCCGGATCCGCGACCACATCCCCTACGACATCGCCGAGCGCGCCATCCTCAGCGACCCCGACCCCGGCAGCCACTGGATGGTCGAAGGTTCCCCGGAAAATCTCGCACGCCTTTATAATGAGCTTGTTGATACCCGCAACGAACACACGGCTTCTCCGATATTGCACTGGATCCCGGTCACTCCCTGAAACCTTCTGTCGACGCTGGAGACCCGGCGCAGGGAGGGGTTTCTCCAGGATCCCGAGGGTCTGCCCTGCATGCACCCGGCGCTCCCGCTGCCGGCACTATCCTTCCTGGCCCGGCGGGCACGCAAGGGGGGGCCGCCAGCCATTGGCGCCAGTTTCTTAAGTCCGCAGGTTGTGCACGAGGGAAGCTGTTGCCGGAAGATCGCGCTCCGGAAGAGAAGCAGGAAAGGATCCCGTGCAATTCAGAAGGCGCAGGCCGCCGCAGGATTGACTTGGCACAGCTTGTCCCGTCACAATGGGCACGACGGTTCCCGAAAGGGATCAAAACGGGAATGCGGTGCGGGCCTTGCCCAATGCCGCAGCTGCCCCCGCAACTGTAAGCGGTGAATCCTTCGTCACGAGGCCACTGGGATACTCGGTCCTGGGAAGGCGACGGAAGATTGCGACCCGCGAGCCAGGAGACCTGCCGTCAGCCGTGGTCACACGCGAAGATGTCGGTCGGGGAGTACAGACATCAGCCTCATCCGGATGTGACAACATACATCCGCTGAGACCTTGTTCGCTGTGACGTGCCACTGATGTCACACCGAGGTCTTTTTCATGTCTCGCCAAGCCGCCTCCGCCAGGGGGCACCGCGGATTTCCCACGCCAGCCACCCTCCTTGTCCCTGCCTTCTGCCTCTGCCTCTGCGCTTCTCCCGCCCGCACGCAGCAGGCGACGAATGAACTGCCCGCAGTCGAAGTCACCAGACCTGGCGATGCCAACCTCACCCGCTCCAGGCAGGCCAGCGACAATCCCGCCCCGGCGCTCCGCCCCACTCCCGGCGCGGCCGCTGGTCGAAGCGCCAGCGTCGCCGCCACGGGCAATGCCGGCGATAGCGGTCCGGGTTCCAGCGCTGCAAATGGCACGGTCGGTGCGTCCAACAGCGTGATCACGTCTTCCGACATCGCCCATTCGCCCGGGCAAAGCCTGAGCGAGATCATTGCCCAGCAGACCCCCGGTGTGCAGATCTCCAGTCTCTTCGGCGGCTCCACCGCCGCGAGGACCAATGTCGACATGCGCGGCTTCGGTGCCTTCGCCAGCGCCAATACGCTGATCCTGGTCAACGGCCGGCGCATCAACGACATCGACATGCAGCAGGTCGACCTCTCCGGCATTGCCCCCGAATCGATCGACCGCATCGAAATCACCCGCGGCAACAGCGGCGCGGTGCTCTATGGCGACAACGCGGTCGGCGGCACCATCAACATCGTCACCAAAAACGGCGTCGGCGGACCGCCCGCCCGCGCCACTATCGAGGCCGGGGTGGGATCCTTCAATACCAGGACGGGAACGGTTTCGACCAGCTTCAGCTCCGGTCCATGGTCGACCGCGTTTACCGGCAGCGCCATCCGGAGCGACGGCTATCGCCAGAACAACCGCTACGAACAGGAAAACGGCACCGGCACACTGAACTATACCACGCCGGATCTGACCGCCTTCTTCAGCGTCACCGGCGACAACCAGAGGCTCGGCCTGCCCGGCGGGCGCATCGTCGATTCCACGATCGGTGTCAACGAGCTCGTCACCAGCCGTCGCGGCACCTCGACGCCCTTCGACTACGCCAACCAGCGGGGCGCCAGCGCAACCGGCGGCTTCACAAAGACGCTGGTAAACGGCGTTGACCTCATCGTCGATGGCGGGGTGCGCGACAAGCGGCAGCTCACCGGCTATTTCTACGGCATAGAGCCGACCCCGGACCAGGGCTCGACTTTCTACGATGCCCATCTGACCACCTGGTCGCTGACCCCCCGCCTCAGCGTCAGGAACGTGCTGTTCGGCATGAAGTCATCGCTTCTCGCCGGCATCGACTATTATGACGCCACCTACCGTCAGGATGCCGGCGCCTATCCGGGACTGGCACCGCAGCACATCTATGACCTGAAACAGCAGACGCTCGCAGGCTATTTCCAGCACACACTCGATCTGACCTCGGCCACCCGCCTGTCCTGGGGCGCCCGGCTGCAGGAGGTAAGCCTCTCGGCACGCGACACCTATAACGACTCCGCCCCCTTTACCTGGCCCGGTGCCGCAGTGCCTGCCCTCACCAGCGACGAGACCCATTATGCACTCCATCTCGGGCTCGAGCACCAGGTCAATGATGCCCTCACTCTGTTCGGCCGCGCTGCCCGCGCCTTCCGCACCCCCGATGTCGACGAGCGGGTGGCGGCATCACCTTATTACCTTCCCCCGAGCTTCGCGCTCAAAACCCAGACCTCGGAGGATGTCGAGGCTGGCTTTCGCATCAAGGTCGGCAGGTTCCAGATGCAGACCAGTGTCTACGACATGGAACTGAGCAATGAGATCCATTTCGACCCCGTCAATTATTACAATTTCAACCTCGACCCCACCCGACGCTACGGTTCCGAGACCAGCGTCAGCTACCGCGTCAGCGACACGCTGGCGCTCCGCGGTGGCGCCGCCTATACCCGCGCCCTCTTCCGCGAAGGCCCCTGGGCCGGCAACGATGTGCCGCTGGTGTCGCGTTATACGGGGAATTTCGGGCTGACCTGGAACATAATCAGCGACCGTCTCGTCTTTGACGCCACCGCCCGCGTGTGGTCGGCGCGCCGCATGGACAACGACCAGCCCAGCCTCCAGCCCGAGATCCCTGCCAATGGCACGGTCGATCTCAAACTCTCGGGCAAATATGACCGCTACTTCTGGTCGCTCAGCGTCAACAATGTGCTGAACACGCAGTATTACGACTACGCGATCGCCAGCCCCGACACCATCGGACGCTTCAGCGCCTATCCGCTGCCCGGCCGCTCCTATCTCCTCAAAATGGGCGCCACCTTCTAGGGCAACCGGCCGGAAGACGCCGCTCTCCGCAGCGCTCTGACCCTGCTCGGCATGACTTGACCCCGCGCGGAACCGCGCGGGCCGCCTTTTGCAAATCCAGGCCACCGTCGCCTGTGCCATGACGTTGCCGCGTGCCGCAGCCTTCCGGCCGCCCGTCCCGACAGCGATACCGTGGGGGGGCAGGAACGTCATCCTTTCCTGAGGAAAATCCGCAGTACTGCGATCTCCCGCCCACCAGGGTTCTGCGATGTCCAGGAAAGGAAGTCCTCCATCCGCAGCCAGCCCCCGCTTGCCCGGGGGCTGAAGCCCGGCAACACCCCGCCCGAAAAGGCTCAGAGAAAGCTCCAGCCTCGCCGAACGGGCTGGCACACGTCTTGCTTCACACGGGAGCAAGCTGATATTCAAAAGCGGCACAAGGCATACAGCGGGCGGTCCCCATGGCTGATTTTTCTGTTCCATCCCCGACAGCGGGAGGGCTGCGCACCCTCACTGGGATCTCGATCGCGCACTGGATCAGCCATCTCCATATGCTGGTTCTGCCGCTGCTGTTTCCCATTCTCAAAGACCAGCTCGGCGTCGACTATGTGGCGCTTGGTTTCGCCCTCACCATCTTCGGCGTGGTCTCCGCTGTAACCCAGGCTCCGATCGGCTATCTTGTCGACCATCTCGGCGCACGCACAATCCTGCTCGCCGGCATCCTGCTTGGCGGCAGCGCGCTGGTCCTGCTCGGCCTCTCCGTCAGCTATGGCTCGCTCCTTGCCTGCTCCGCGCTGCTTGGGCTCGCCAACGCCACCTATCATCCTGCCGACTACGCAATTCTCGCTGCCCATATGGACGAGGCCCGGATGGGCCGTGCCTTCTCGATCCACAGCTTCTCCGGTTTTGCCGGAGCCGCAATGGCGCCTGCGATCGTTCACACCCTCACCACCTCTCTCGGCAGCAACAATGCCCTGATCGGTTGCGGCCTGCTCGCCATCGTCATCGCCCTCGTCCTTGCCCTGCTGCGCATTCCCGACGCCGCTGCCCGCAAGGAGGGGTCAGCGGGAGATGGCGGCACAAAGCCGAGGATCGTCACCACCACCCTGATCGTGCTCACGGTCTTCTTCCTGCTGCTGTCGCTGTCCTCGACCGGTATCACCAGCTTCGGGCTGGTGGCGCTGACCAGAGGCTTCGGCGTCTCCGATGTCTCGGCCAATACCGCACTCAGCGCCTATCTTGCCACCACCGCCATCGGCGTGCTCGCTGGCGGCGTGCTCGCCGACTGGACCACGCATCATGGCCAGGTCGCAGCCTTCTGCTTCGCTGTCAACGCGGTGATCGTGATCGTGATCGCCCTGGTGCCGCTGTCCGCGCCGCTCCTGATCCTTCTCCTGGCGCTGGCCGGATTCCTGAGCGGCATCATCGCGCCGTCACGGGACATGCTGGTGCGCAATGCCGCACCGCCCGGTGCCACCGGACGCGCCTTCGGCATCGTCTCCACCGGCTTCAATTTCGGTGCCATCCTCGGGCCACCCCTGTTTGGCTGGATCATGGACAACAACGCACCGCACTGGCTGTTCGGCGCTTCGGCCATCTTCATGCTGGCGACCGTCGCGCTGTCGTTTTTCACCGAACCGCCCCGCGTGGTAAAGGAATCCTGAAATCTCGTGCGGGTCCCCCCTTGAGGGCGGCCGCCCAGGTGCGCATGCTTTCAGTCCTTCATGTCCCGCTCGCCGGTGGGGCCCGCATGCCGCACAGCTGCGGTGCGAACCGACCTCGGCCGGGATCAACGCCTGCGAAGACCCTTCCGTTCCATTGGGAACCAAAACACACGGTCCTTGAACCGCGGACAGAGGCCCCCCGAAGCCGAAAAAACTCCGCCCGCTCGGGCGACGTCTCCCGCCTTGGGCTGGCCGGCCACCGCTGGCCAAATCTGCCTCGTTCGGTCCAGCCTGTCAGGTCTGGGGGGACGATGGCTGCGCACTCCTGGACGTCTACCGTCGCCGGAGACCAGCTGCAACATACAGAAGCTCCAGCATTTTTCTTGACAGCCGGTTTCCATCGGCGCACCGTCGAGAGCCGCTGGGGGCGGAAGATTGGCCAGTCGCTGATTGCGCCTGTGCGCAAAAAGCTGTGACCTTGATGCACAGACCGCAGCGCCAAGGCGGCCAGCAGTGAGCGATGATCCCTCAAATGGAACCTGTCATCTCGCGCAACTTCACCGACCCTTTGTAGATCGAGGCCGAGAAAGCCGCCATCGAACTTGTCACAACCCATGCCGACCAGGTGTTGACCGATTACGCAGCACGCCCCGACACCTTTGGCGGTCGCTACGTATGCGCGGACAGCTTCAAGGAATTGATGCCCGGCTATGCGCGGTCGGCGAGCGAAGCCGCAATGCACTAAACGCAGCCGTACACAATGCTGCCGCCGTGCTGTCCGCAGAGCAATTCCATCGCCTCGTTGAGCATGGCCCGCAGCCTGGCCGTGACATGGTGGTGTTCGTGACCGGCATTCCGGGTGCTGGCAAGTCCGGGTGCGATTAAAACCTCGGGGGACCTCATGCGGCCATTTTCGTCTCCCAGTACTGTGACCAGTCGTCATTGAACCGGCAGATCCTCAATGCAGCCATGAGTTCTGCATTCCTGACCAGC
>WQYW01000224.1 GCA_009781045.1 Alphaproteobacteria bacterium | reverse complement strand
CATCGCAACATTGCGCAGCAGCACGCCCGGCCGAGCCTCGATCGCCTTCGGCCGTCCCTCCACTTCCGCTTCCCAGTTCCCGCATTCCTTACATCAACGCGGAAGCGGAACGGGAAGTTGTCTCAAATATCGTGCCTCTTGCTGGCTCAATTAACGTGCTCACGCACACAACCACATCGTCAACGGGAAAACCAGGAGGATACTTCCCTGGCGTGATCTGGGAAATGCTCGTGATCGCGGCCTTCCGGGTGACCGTCGTGACCGTGGTGACCGTTGGCATGGTGGTCGTCCATGCGCTGAAGCCCTTGGTGGATTTCGGCGCGACCAGCAGCATCGTTAAAAGGGTTATTGTCAGAGAGCTTAGCCTCACCATCACGCACTTCGTTACGTGGACTCATATGAGAGCCCTTTTCGAGTGCTCGTCCTACACTCTCTCCACCGAGTCCAGACAAGCCAAGACCTGGAAGCCCGTTGCCTATCGCGCTAAAAATACTCACTGTGTCCTCCAATGGATTAGAAATTGCGCAGCCCATGCTGCATGTCGGAAACGATACCGCAAAAGCACCAATCCTGCATTGGTTTTTTGAGCGTTCCGAGAAGAAATTTTTCAAAATCTGAAATCTGAAATCCGAAACTGTATTTTGTATACAATTCAGCCGGATCTCAAGGGCTGACGGCCGATAGCCGATCGGCCGGGAAGCTCAATGGCCACTCCGGAGCTGTGGCTGCCAAATCTGGAAGGATGGCGGGGGGATCCGGTGAGTTGGCCGTGGCCTTACACTCTGGCGGTATTCCCGCACTTGACGCGGCGGATCAACACGCTGAGCGGCTTATCCCAATCAAATCCGGTGTAAGAAATGAGAAATTCACGGTAGTTGACGAACAGGCTTGCCCGTTTATCGAATTGCGTGCTGAGGATTGGGCTGCCTCAAAGGGCGTGATCGGTCTCAGTGTCCCACGAAGTACCTCCCGCCACGATTCACAAGCCTGCCAGATAGCGACGAAAAGGCTAGTGTTTGCGGCAGTGGGATTTGGGTACTCGATTGTGGTAAAACAAGACCAACGCCCGGCGTTCCCGACCGTCTATTAGGCTCCGCCACTGTGCGTTGGGCGGCGCTGGCTGCTGGAAGTCCTCGCTGTGAGCTAGCCGCCGATGTCGGATCACCGCAGGAATTTGGCGGTGGCAAGAATTGGCTCATGGGCATCCCATCACCGACCACAAATCAGGTTATAGCCTTCAAAGTGATTCTGCTGGCGGTTTTTGAAATTTCGGACCCCACCGCCGGCGTCCGAATCGAGGCCGGTGGTGTGATCCAGGATCAGATCAGGAAACTACTCGAAGAGCTTCACGCCACCTACAATATTTGCAATTGGCTTCCGCGGAGAGGAGTGCCCTGGTGTCCTTCGTGGGACGATTGAGGTTATTGCGCGCCAGATGTTTCGTCGTTACCAGACTGGGCGGATTTCATGGCGTCCATCAGTTCGTTGATAATCTTCGCGAAGGCGTCCTTTCCGCTGTCACCGTTCGCGCCGTTGGCACCACCAGCGCCCGTCATAGCGCCGGCAACTTTTCCGATCAAACCAAGTGGATCCATATTGCTTCTCCTTTCATTGTTGGCTTGTCTCTAGCCTTCTCTTCGATCCCGAACGATCGAGCTGTTCACACCCAATACTCCGGGAAAGTGGTCAGGGGCCACACTTGATCATGTGTGGTCCATGACCGCTCAGCGTCGGAGAGCTGCAGTCATAATGCGCACGCCCTCTGCAATCTTGTCGTCATTGTTGGTGAGCAAGCCCTCCTTGATCGTATTTTCTCCCCTCCTCATCTCAGCGTCCCGAACCTCGTCATGATCGTGGCACGGTTGATTGCTTGGCGGCAAGTCTCGCGGGCCGTGGTCACCCTCGCGATTTGGGGGGAATGGGTGGAAAACCGCGCTGTCTTGAATCTTGTCCAGTGCGGCCTCCGCATGTCCGCCGAGGGCAACGGGCGGCAGCCCAATTCGATCAACAGACATCGTGTCCTCCAAGCGTTCGGGCAGTACGCGAGTCGGTACGCCCCGAGAATGAATACAGCAGAGAGAGCATCTCTGCATTGTTTTTTTTGTACGTCAGGAAGAATATTATTCACCCGATCCAAGATTGTATTTTGTATATTGTATACAATCTGGCCATGCAGTCTCGTGGGGTCATTGATTATGGCTGAACTGTGGCGTTCTGCCACAACCGAGTGGTTTAAGCCGTTGGGCAGACCTCGGAAATCGACGAATGTCGGAGGGTCGAAGGTCCGCGAGATGTCCCGGCAATGTCATGCCTTTTTTTCAATCGGCATCGATCGTCTTGGAAATTGTATACTGTATACAATCGGAGCGGGTCGTTGGGACGGCGAACGGCCAGGCGTTGGGAACAAAGGGAAGCATCTACATCTACGGGAATAGAGTCACAGAGTCTTATGATCTCCCTGGGGGCACCCGAAGCCCCACAAGGAGACCATATGTGGATGCGCACGCTAATTGAGTCAAAGGGGACCATTTTTGAGCACGATAAGTGGTACACAGGGTCTTCGGGGCATCACATATCGTGACTGGGAAATTCGTAAGCATCCGACGAAAGCCGCCGACTCCGCTATCGCGCCCAAGCTTTCCCCCCGGCTATGATCCTCGCCTATCCCGCTGCTGAAGGCGTCATTTGACCCGTGGCAGTGGCCTCCATTGGCGGGTCGCAAAAATGATGGAGGCGCTGGGCGCGGATACTGGCCGGGCCAAGGGTGTCGGCGCGTCGGGGGCTCTGCTGTACCTGCCGCGAGGCGGAGACGCTGTCAATTTCCGTGTCGGTTCCGCATGCGCGGTTCTTAAAAGCCGCAAAGACGATGTTCGATATCCAGATCGATCACAGCCCGAGCGGTTGGCGACCTGGGCTGCGATGGGCGGTGATGCGGGGCACGACCTGGCCGGGTGGCTCTATCGCGGCCAAGCGACAGCACTGGTGGAAGGCATCGGCCACGTTGACGGCACCCCCGCAAGAACCGTCCTTCAGTTGCTGTGCCAGGGGGCATCGTCAGGACGCCAATCGCTGCCGACCCAATGTGCGGATGTTGCCCAGGCCGGAAGAAACGGCGCACCAGCCCAGCCGTGTCGGGGCCCCCACGGCACCCTTTGGCTCCGGCGTGGAACTGGGGTGTAAACCGATTGCGACGTGGAACACTGGCGGAAGCCCCGGAGGGGTGTTCCGCCAAAATCCGCTGTTCGCAGCCAGCAACCCAGCAACAGCATGGCGCTCCCGGGCCACTTCCACTCAGCCCGCCTTGCCGAGGGGGAAAAGCGCATCGCTGGCGAGGCCGGCGGATGTTGGAAATTCACCATGCGAATTTTCAGATCCGCCCTTCCGATTTCCATGTGATCCTTGGTTTCAGTGGCCGCAGTCCGGGATTGTATACAATATACAATATACAATTTGTGGAATCACGTGTGAATTCAATGCCCGGCCTCGGATTGTATAATGTATACATAAAACATTCGATGGCGCGTATTGCGTATTTTGGGGGTTGTGCTCATCGCCGAATCTTGATGACCTCCCCGGTATTTGAGTGAGGAGAGGTTCATGGGCGATGTCGGCGGTGTTGGCAGCAAGAATTACAACAGCAACTTTCCAGCAGATTCATCAGCTTTCGACGATACGAAAGCCAGGGATTTCCAGGCTGTACTGCGGAATGCGGCTGATTCCAACAAGGCGCAGGATACTGCCAATGACCTGGTAAACCAGGCCCACAGTGGCGGCAGCGCCCCCAGCAACTGGATGTATCAGCTGACGCCCCAGCAGCAGGACCTGTACGACCAGGCACAGAAGAAAGGTGGGCCGGCAGAGAACAGGAAGGGGCAGGAACAGGCTGGGAATGCCCAACCATCGAAAGGCTGGGGCGAAAAGCTGGTGGATCAGCTCCAGGACGGCGTTGATGTCATAAAGGGTGAGGTCGGGAAAGGTGTCACAGAAGGCATCAAACTGGCTGACGAGTATACGCCCAGGTCTGTGAAAGACAGCTTCAATGACATCAAGGGCGCCGCCAGCAGAGTGACAGAACAGCTCGGGAAGGGCATCAACGACGGTGTGGCAATGGTTCAAGAAAATACGCCACAGGCCGTCAGGGATGTCCTGAATGCGGGGTTCGATAAAGCAAAATATTTCCAGCGCGGCGTTGATGCCACCAAAGACTGGGTCGGGGCGAAGGTGGAGCAGGCTGAGAATGCGGTCAGCGGGCAGGTCAACGACACCCGGAAATGGCTCCGTGAAAATGGCGGAGCCGCCGGACAGGACGCCTCAGACAAGATCGGCTTCATTGCGGGGTTTGGGGAGGCTATATACGATTTCGGCAAGGTGACCGTCAAAATGGTCAACGAGGCTGGCAATCTCGTCAACCCCCTGGAATGGCAGGTCAATCCGGAACGTAACCAGCAGCGCCTGGAAGGGCTCAAAAATGGCGCCGAAGCTTTGGGGCGTATCGCAAACCTCGGCAATCCGATAGCCTTGGCGTTGAATCCAAAAGAAAATTTCCAGTTTGCCAATGCGCTGGGCCAAGGTATCGGAGACGCTGTCTCCAAGGCGTGGCATGACGATCCGGCGAAGGCCGCCGGCACTGTGGTTGGTACTGTCGCGACATTCCTTATACCGGTTGGCGCTGGAGCCAAAGCAGCCACCGGGGTGAAGGATGCCGCCGAGATTGCCACTGTGGCTGATCGGGTGGCCGGTGGTGGTGCCAAAGCAGCACACCTTGCCGACGACATTGCCAGGCTGGGGAAAGGCGGTACTGAGATCGCCAAGGCGGTGGACGGTGCCAGTGCTGCGGGAGACATTGCCAGGCTTGGAAACGGCGCGGAAATTGCTGGCGGAGTGAAAAGGACCGACCAGGCGGCCATGGCCAGTCGGCAAGCGACTGTTGCCGAACACGCCAAGCCGCCCGAGCTTCCCAATGCGTCCGGTGAGCCAAAGCCAGGAGAACCGCAGCAACTTGCCAACCGAAGCGGGAACGCGGCTGGGAAGAATGGTGCCGCCCCAGCCGAGGGTGTCAACGGAGCCAAAGGAGGCGGGAGGGAACCCGCTGGCAATGCGGCCGCCCCTAGTGGCCCCGACGCAACAGCACGGGCAACACAGGCCACCGACGCATCCGCTACAACGCCGCCGCCAAACGTTGCTCGCACGGTGGAACGTTTCTCATCCTATGCGGATTTTGAACCCGTTGCGAATGCTCCCGGGCCGAATAAAGTCTATGAATTCGGCAGTTACACCTACGAGACCGATGGGTTGAGTAGACCATGTGAGATTAGCGGTCAGGTTCGCGTTAAGGAGTTTGGACGGAATCCGGCTCTTCAAGCCAAAATCGGCAACGAAGGTAAATCGACAGATGTCGGCTTCCATCTGGTTGCGGATTCGCTGGACGGGCCGCCCGTGCGGCTCAACGTGGTGCCTGGGAACGGCAAGCGAATCGCCAATGATGCACTGCCGAATCTCAACCAAGGCGCTTACAAGCGCTGGGAAAATCAGGTTCGCAATTTGGCCAGCAATCCAGCAAATAAGGTGGAGATCAATGTCAAGCCGCGCTATAATCTTGGCAATCTCACGAAACGGCCAGATGAATTTGTAATGGCCCACCGCGTAAATGGCGGGAAGTGGATGCGGCAGCGGCTATTGAACAAATAGGAGATCATATGGGAACGGCAGCAGCTAGGATACTTGAATTGCAGGATCAAATCGCTCAAAATTTGGTCGATGCCATGTCGGAACCCTGGGAGCGGATCGTTGTCAACCTTGAGATGGAAATGACAGCAGAAGGTCCGATAGTCAATTACCTGTATTTCTACATTTCTCAACTGTCAGACGGAGATTTCAAGGAAACAGAGGTTGACGATCTGCCGAATGAAGCAGATAACAAATTTAGGGCATTGAATGATGCTGTGCTAGAGAATGCAGGCAATCGCTGGGGAATTTGCGACTTAGTCATAGAGAAAACCGGAAAGTACAAGTTCAAATATGATTATGGACAGCCAAAGAGGCTGAACAACATCCTCGACGAGTCATCCTACGGTCGTTTTAACAACTACCTCGACGCCTTCCGCGCCGAACGAGCCGCGCAGAAAGGCGCGTAACGAATGCGCAATGACCGCATTGAAGAGTTCGGAGTTCTGATGCAACATAGGCAACGAAGGCCAATCGACTGATGTTAATTCCCATTTGGCTGTGAACTCGCTAAATGGTCCTCTGTCCACTATTTTTCACGCGGCGTCCGGTGTGACGACGGATCCAGTGTCTCGCCTTTCTCTGCCATACCTCTTCTTCTCGGTAGTGCACGGCGCTCAATAATTGTAGATCGCGCGCGCATCAGACGTCGGACCTCGGACCGACGTCCTCGGAAAAGACGCAAAGGGGTCGGCCGGGTTGCCGCTCCGAGCCTGCCTCAAGGCCCGACGGCCGACGGAACCGTCCCATCAGGTTCGCTCCTCCCCCGCGAGGCAAAGCGGCCCTCTTCTTCTGACCGAAAGCCTTCCACCGAGACTGTGGGGGCGTTCGTCTGGTCATCGGGGCACGCCGTTCGCCGTTCCGACGCTGGCCGCAGACGCGGCTCTTTGATCTTTCCCGTTTCCCTTTCCCTGATCCCTTTACAACACGCGGGAAAGGGAACGGGAAATGACCATCAAATAGAGCTGTTCCCGCTTGTACTTTTGCCGCTGCCAAAAGATCCCATGGGGAATGAAGGCCGCCGCCGGTTGTCAAGATTTCCTGAGGTTCTCGAATGGAGGCACGATACACACAGCAGGGTGCCATTCATGTTGATCTTGCAGCGATTTTTGTTTCGCTGGAGCTGAGCAAGTCAAAATGGCTGATCACGTCCCTGTCGCCGGGAGGCTGCGACAGGATGTTGACAAATTCGGTGAACGGCGGAGATGTGCCCGCTTTGCTTTCACTTTTTTCCTCGTT
>WQYW01000223.1 GCA_009781045.1 Alphaproteobacteria bacterium | reverse complement strand
CCCAGCGTTTTCAGCATAGCGTTCTGCCGCCGTACCGAACGATATGTCCGACGGATACATAAGTCAACCGCCGCACTCCGCGCATAGGCGCGGACCGGCATTCCTCTGCCGCCTGAAGGCGGCTGTCCCCAGCCGGAGGTTATGATGGGCGCTACTCTGGGCGCCAGATGCCCCATCGGGGCCTTCAAGCGGGTGGCTGGATCTGTAAGGGTCAGAGCGAGGGCCGTCCTCCCGGAGGAGCCGCAACAGCAGACATGCGCAGATAGGATGCGGTTTGCGAAGAAGACAGCACGATCCGCCATATTTTCGCAACGAATGCGCAGCCTGTCGTCATCTTGCGGCAAGAACGGCCAACGCCGACAGCGGGAACTCTGCGGGCACGAAAGAACACCCGCGATCATCCCTCGGATTCCATGTTCCATGCGACAGCTCCGGGCAGCCGCGCCTTGCCGCCTCCCGCCCGGCAATTTCCGCAGCCCGCCACAAACTCCGCGCCGAACGCCAAATAGCACGGCAAACCAGAACTGATCAGGCACGGAATAGAACATATGTGATCATCTCCCAGGTTTCGGGTTTTGGGTTCCATGCGACCGATCCGCACGGGCGCCGCTTCCCGCCTCCCCTCCGGTAATTTTCGGACCCCGGCGGCAACCCAATCGCGCGAAGAACAAAGCAGTCCAAACCGGAACTAACTACGCACGAAATAGAACATATGTGATCATCTCCCGGGTTCCATAAGCCAGAGATGCCAAAACCGGAAGTTCCATCTCACATCCGCATTGCAGGCTGCGATCGAAAGGAATATGAGCACGGGTTTCTCAAGTCGCCGGACATGACGCAGTTCCTGTCCCTCCCTGAAACATCCGGCAGGGACAGCTGGAGCAATGGCTGCGGGAACACCAACACCCGGCTGGCAGGCGTCTGGCGCCTGCATTCTGAAAAGGCATACGACCGATGATTGATAAATCCTCAAGCACCCCCGATTTGTCGGCCCTTGATCTGACCGAGCTCATCGACATGGCGCTCGCGCTCTTCCTCGACCACGTCCACGCCGGAACCGATGTCCCGGATTTGCCGCCTCCCGGCTGGGATGCGATGGAGGAGATCCACCGGCGGGCCGACGTGCTCACCCTCGCGGCCGCTATCCTCCTCTGCAAGAGCGCAGACGCCAGGCGCAAGCAGCTCGGTGCTTCGGTTCTCGGACACCTTGGCCGCTCGCCTGACAATCCCGGCGGCGTGTTCCGTGAGGAGCGCTACCAGGCTCTCAAGGCATTCCTCGCCATGGAGATCACGACTGCGACCAAGCCAGGCATTGTCTGCGCGGTCTGCTGCGCCTTGGCCGATCTCAAAGATCCCAGCGCCACTGCGCTGGTGTTGACGCTGATTGATCATTCCAGCACTGCGGTTCGCCTTGGTGTCGCCGTCGCGCTCTCCCGCATTCGCGATGCGGCCGCGATCGACGGACTGCTGCGGCTGACCGCCGATCCCGATTGCGTCATCCGCAACTGGGCCACCGCGAGCTTCGCCCGCATCGACGCGGACACCGCGCCGATTCGCGCCGCCCTGCACGCGCGCCTCGCCGACAAACTCCCGGTGATCCGCCATGTCGCAATTGACGCTCTGGCACAGCGCCGGGACCGGACGGTTCTGCCATTCCTGCGCCACGAACTGACGGGAAAAGCGACAAGCCTGCTCTTCGATGCCGCCAGCAAACTGGGCGATCCCTCCCTGTGCCCGGCGCTGCGCTCCGCACGCGCCAGAATGTTGAGCACACCGCTATTTGACCGGAGGCTGCGGCCTTGCTGGGATCACAACTGGCTGAAGGCAATGATCGCCTGCGGCTGCCCGATTGATCAGGACATCTGCCTCCCGGATTGATTGATCGGCAAGCCCCTGAAGCCACCGAGGCCGCTGGTCGCAATCCGGAAACGCCAGCGCCGCCAGGCCTGTGACCGCGTCTCGCGAATGGCGCAAAGGCGGCTGGAGCACCCGCTCCTGCACGAGGAGACACCACGGCAGATATTGCGCCGGATATCTGGCCCGCAAAAGCGCGCGTGGGCGAAGGCCGGCGGAAAGGCTGCAGCAGGCCCGGCCTCAGGCGGCATTGCTGCAGCCTCCCTCCAGAGACAGGCCGGCCAGGAGAACTTTCCCCTGAACTCAAGCCATGCCACCCCGGAGATCCGCTGAGGCTGTGCCATGAGGCACAGGGACGCAGGCTGCGATTTTGTCTTCAATGCTTCTCATGACACCGGCAGGAGGTGCAGAACGGCCGGCCACGAATTCGAGGCTGGTGCCTGGGACAGCTCGCCCACTTGTGCCCTCAAAAGCGATTTGCCTGTTCTCCGCGAGCCTGATAGGGCCGCAACCAGTCGAGCCCCGCGATGGTTCCGCCACGGGGGTTGTATTCGCAGCCGATGAAGCCGCCATAGGAAAGCCGGTCGATCTCGGCAAACAGGAAGGGAAAATTCAGTTCCTCACCATCCGGCTCGTGCCGTGAGGGCACGCTGGCGACCTGGATATGGCCGATCAGCGGCATCAGCTCGCGCAGCCGCAGGGTGACGTCGCCATGGAGGATCTGGCAGTGATAGATGTCGAACTGGAGCTTCAGGTTGGGGAGCGCCAGGTCTTCGATCAGGTCGGCGGCATAAGCGAAATCGTCGAGAAAATAGCCCGGCATATTGCGCCGGTTGATCGGCTCGATCACCACCTCGAGCCCGCGGGCGGCGAGGAATTCGCAGGTCCAGGCCACAGACTTGCGATAGGCGCGGGCAGCACCTGCGTCCTCACGCCGGGCGTGACCCGCCATAAGGTGCAGACGCCTGACACCGGTCGCAATTGCATAGGGCAAGGCCGCCTTCACCCCCTGTTGCAGTTCCGAAAACCGCGCTGGCAGGGACGCCATACCCCGGTCGCCGCCTTCCCAGTCCCCCGGCGGCAGGTTGAACAGCGCCAGCGTCAGGCCGTTCTCCTCAAGGCGCATGGCGATGTCATCAGAGGCGAAGGCATAGGGAAACAGAAACTCTACCGCAGTAAAGCCGGCCTTTGCCGCGGCGGCAAATCGGTCGAGAAACGGTACCTCGGTAAACATCAGCGAGAGATTGGCAGCAAAGCGCGGCATTTCCGTCCCCCTTGTCATCACGCGGCAGGCATTCGATCAGGACCGCATCTGCCGCTACGCTGCGGTGCAATATTGACCCGGGTCGCCCCGGTCCCTTAACTGATCCGGCCAAGCAACCAATTCCAGCGAGTATATGTCATGGACCTTCATCTCAGTGGAAAACGCGTCCTGATCACTGGCGCATCCAAGGGCATTGGTGCGGCCGCAGCCGCAGCCTTCGCCGAGGAAGGCTGCCATCTCCTGCTCGCCGCCCGCTCGGGTGACAGGCTGGCGGCGCTGGCCGCCTCGCTTGCCAGCGCCCATGGGATTGACGCGACTCCCTGCATAGCTGATCTGCGCAACAGGAATGACATTGATCGACTGATCAGCATGGCCGGTGACATCGACATTCTGGTCAATAACGCCGGCGACATCCCCCAGGGCTCGCTCAGCCATATCGACGAGGCGGGCTGGCGCCATGCCTGGGAGCTGAAAGTGTTCGGCTATATCAACCTGACCCGGGCCATCTATGCCCAGATGAAATCCCGCGGCGGCGGCGTGATCGTCAACGATATCGGCAATGCCGGGGAGCGCTTCGACACCAATTACATCTGCGGCACTGCGGGGAATGCAGCGCTGATGGCCTTCACGCGCGCGCTCGGCAGCCGCAGCCTTGCCGACAATATCCGCGTCGTCGGCGTCAATCCGGGACCGGTCGGCACCGACCGCCACATCACCCAGCTCAAGACCCGGGCGCAGCACCAGTTCGGGGATGAGAGCCGCTACCCCGAATTCCAGAAGAACCTGCCGCTCGGCCGCCCCGCTCTGCCGCGCGAGATCGGTGATCTGATGGCCTATCTCGCCTCCGACCGTTCCGGCTACACCTCGGGCGTCATCTTCACGGTCGATGGCGGCATCAGCGCCGGGTGGAGCTATTAGTCCGCGGGATCCGAAAGGAACGCTGCCGTGTCGGAACTGATCCGGCTTACCGCAAACGAGGTGGTCGACAGGCTTCGCTGTGGCGACATCACGCCACTCGACCTCCTTGATGCCCTGGAACGGCGCATCCGCAAACTCGACGCCAGGCTCAACGCGCTGCCGATCCTGTGTTTCGATCGCGCTCGTGACCATGCCCGGCAGATGATGCGCGAGGGAGCCACAGCACGCGGCCCTCTCGCCGGCCTGCCGGTTCCAATCAAGGATCTCACCGATGTCGCCGGCGTCCCGACCACCCAGGGCTCGCCGATTTTCCGCAACCACGTGCCTACCCGGTCCGACCTTGTGGTGAGCCGCCTCGAGGACCGAGGTGCCATCATCTATGCCAAGTCGAACACTGCGGAGTTCGGCGCCGGTGCCAACACTTTCAACGAAGTTTTCGGTGCCACGCGCAACCCCTTTGACCTGTCACGCTCGGCAGCGGGCTCTTCGGGCGGAGCCGCAGTGGCCCTGGCCGCCGGCATGGCCTGGCTTGCCCATGGCACCGACATGGCGGGCTCGCTACGCAACCCGGCAAGCTTCTGTGGCGTGGTCGGCATGCGCCCCAGCATCGGTCGTGTCGCCCACACTCCGAACGCGGCGATTGAGCGCAATCTCAGTGTCGACGGGCCGATGGCGCGCAATGTCGAGGACCTGGCGCTGCTGCTCGACGCCATGAGCGGCGAAGCGAGCGCCGATCCCTTGTCCCTGCGCGAGCCGCCGACGCCTTTTCTCACCAGTGCCCGGTCCGGGCGAAAGCCGAAACGGGTGGCTTTCTCGGCCGATCTTGGCATCACCCCGGTCGATCCGGAAGTGGCCGCACTGACCCGTCAGGCTGCGGCGCGCCTCGGCGAGGCGGGCGTCATCGTCGAAGAGGCGCACCCCGATCTTGGTGAGGCCCATGAATGTTTTCAGGTGCTGCGCGCCCTCGATTTCGCCACCACCAAAGCCGGCCTGCTCCGCGACCACCGCGCCCAGCTCAAAGCCGAGGTGATCTGGAATATCGAGCAGGGTCTCACCCTCACGGTTGAGCAAATCGCACGCGCGCAGGACATGCGCGTCGCGATGACGAGGCGCGCCAGCATCTTCTTCGAGACCTACGACCTGTTGCTGACGCCCGCGACCATCGTCGCCCCGTTTCCCGTCGAGCAGCGCTCTGTCAGTTCCTGCGCGGGCCGGAGATTCAGCAACTATTTCGAGTGGCTTGCCATCGCCTACGCCATCACCCTGATCTGCTGCCCTGCTTTGTCATTGCCTTGCGGCTTCACGGCGCAGGGGCTGCCAGTGGGCCTGCAGATGGTGGCCCCTGCCCGTGGTGAGGCAGAACTCCTTGCCGGTGCCCGACTGCTTGAAGACATCATCGGCCTCAAGGACACAACGCCGCTGGATCCGCGCAGCTGCGAAATCGCCTCCGGCGCACCGTGATCGCCGCCGCTTTTTCCAGCAGCACCGTGCCCTCCAGCATGGCTCGCGGGGAGCGCCGATAACGAGAAGGGTCACTCGCCGCGCGGGCACGCACTTCCGTCCCTCCAACCTTCCTGAACACGGCACAGCTGACAGCCCGGTCAACCAGAGGAAGGATCCACTGGCGCTTTTCGATCGCTTCGGCCAATTCAAGGGATCATCGCTGATCCCCCTGGCTCCCTGGGGGATGGGGGCGGCTGCAAAATCTGGAAGTCCAGAGGATGACCTGACCGGGCAATGCTTCGCCCGTTCCGTGATTTGGCTTCCACTGCCGGGGCCATGGATGAAGGTGACGCCAGCATTCTGCCCGCACCGAAGCTCTCGTCGCCGTCGGCCTCTCTGCGCTCCGTTTTCCGGCACCTGGACTTGCTGAGACTGCTCCGCCACGTTCAACCTCGCCCATTGCCTTGCGCCCCACCCACCTTCAAAGCGCGCCTTCCAGCGCTGGATCACATCCGTGTGAAGCGGCTCTGCCAGACCTCCCGGGCACGCGGCCGCTGGGCATCGCGGCCGCACCCAACAAGGCTGGCCCCGCCAGAAGCGGCTGCCAGCCCGCAATACCGCCGCCTGGGGGAGAAGCAGGCCGAAAGGCGAGGCAGGCCTGACCAGACCAGACCTGAATATCGTTCACGTTCGCTCAACTGTCCGATTTGGCGCCGGAGCGGCGTGTGTACCAATGCGCGCCAAAACCGGCGGCGACACCGACAACGAGCGCAAACATCAGGCGCGTGCCGCCATCCTGGTTCTGAATCGGACGCACGGCCACCGATCCAGCCTGAGGCGGAGAAGATCGGTGATGAAACGCGCCGATGATGAAGATCGCGACAAAAACCACAACAGCTGTGCCAATGCCCCTGACCACGGCCTTGGTATTTCCCGTCATTCCCGTCCACTTCCCTGTTGCTGGAGCCGTTCGGCCCACTTATCTGTGTCATCTCAAAACCGTGATCGCGGCTTCGCCCGCTCTGTCAGCAGAGCCGCGCGGGACCGAAGCACAATCGAAAAAATTCCGCAAGCAGCCCGCCTGGGCGGGACGGCGTCGCGCGCCAGACGCGACGGGGTCAAGTGCGAACTCCGTTTCTCTCCCCAACCAGCCCTGGTCGGGTTTCGGGGCATCGTGCAGGTCCCGCCAGGCACGACCGGATCCCTGGACGACCTTCCATGCCGGATCGCCAGACGAGGCCCCCCCTTTGCGCTGCGCATCGAGTTCATCCAGGCCGGACATGGCATCGCAGCATGGCGACAGCGGGATTGTTACAGCGGGCGGCCTTCCGAAACTGCCGCGGCCCGGCGGCCTTTGAGCGCAAAGTTCGCCCCCCGCCACGGCAGCGCAGCGCAGCACAGGCTGGCGGCCAATGCACCAACCCGACATGGAGCGGACTGCGGCTTCTGATGCGCCACCAGCAGTTCTAAATGCCTCGCCACACCCTGAATTTTTGCACATGAACCCGCATCAAATGTCAGGGATTGATGGCAATTGGCAGGATACTGCACCCAGGCACGAGGACCCCCTCCAAACCATG
>WQYW01000222.1 GCA_009781045.1 Alphaproteobacteria bacterium | reverse complement strand
TCAATGGCGAGCGGCCCGTGCGCCAGGAGCTGACTGCCGCCCTGGACATGGTCGAGGAAGCTCGGAAGAAACAGGGTGTAGAGCCACACCAGAGATCCCGCCACGATTCCACCGATGGCACCGCGCGCGGTGCCCCGCCGCCACAGGAGAGCGCCGACAAAGGCAGGCGCAAGCTGGGTGATCGCAGCGAAGGACAACAGGCCGATGGCGGCGAGCTGGGTGTTGCCGAGTCTGCGGTAGTAGAAATAGGCCATGGCCATGATGGCGAGGATGGCGAGGCGGCGGGAGCGCAGCACGAAGTCCCCGAAATCCTCGCCGGCCAGGCGCGATGGACGCCGCTTGAGCGCCAGCGGGACGACGAAGTCGTTCGAGACCATGATCGACAGGGCGACGCATTCGACGATGATCATGGCGGTGGCTGCCGACAGCCCGCCGATGAAGATGACGACGCTCAACAGCCCGGCGCCTGCCTTCATCGGCAGCGCCAGCACATACATGTCGGGATCGACGCCTGCCGGGAAGGCGATGACGCCGGCAATCGCGATCGGGACGACGAAGATGTTGATGGCAACAAGATAGAGTGGAAACATCCAGCGCGCCCGTCGCACCTCGGTGTCGGAGGAATTCTCCACCACACTGACATGGAACTGGCGTGGCAGCAGCAGGAAGGCGCAGGACGACAGCAGCGTCATGGTGAGAAAACTGCTGACCGACGGCGTGTAGTTGATGGCTGGCCCGGTCTCTGTCGCTGTGGTGAGGCGGGCTATCAGTTCTCCGGGCGAAAACATCCAGAAGGTGACGAAGACACCGGCGGCCAGGAAGGCAACGAGCTTGACGATGGATTCCGTGGCGACCGCGAGGATCAGGCCGTGCTGGTGCTCGGTGGCGTCGGTCTGGCGGGTGCCGAAAGCGACCGCAAACAGTGCCATCGCAATTGTGGCCATCAGCGCGACGTCGCCAAGCAGCGGAATGGTGGTGAAGGCGTGGCCGGTGATGGTCTCAAGCGAGGCCGCTACCGCCTTGAGCTGCAGGGCGATATAGGGAACCGAGCCGATAATGGCGATCAGCGCCACGGTGGCGGCCACCGCCTGGTTCTTGCCATAGCGCGCGCCGATGAAGTCGGCGACTGAGGCGATGTTCTGGGCCTTGGCAAGTTCGATGACGCGGCGCACGAGCCCGGTGCCGAGCCCGATCACCAGCACCGGCCCGACATAGATGGCAAGGAAGTCGATCGAGGTGTGGGCGGCGTAGCCGACCGAGCCGAAGAAGGTCCAGGAGGTGCAATAGATGGCCAGCGACAGCGGGTAGATCAGGGTGCGGCCGCGGCCGCCGGCCGAACCGCGATCGCCCAGGCTGGCGACCAGGAACAGCAAGCCGATATAGCCGAAAGCGGCGGCGAACACGAGCCATGCGTGCAGCATCGTGGCTTGGACTCCTCGAAAAACTCCGCGTCAGAGCCCAAATTATACCAGACAGAAGGAGTTTCCACGGTCGTTTGCGCCATCCGGCCATCGGCCCGAGCCAGCCGCTGTGGTTTGACGTGAGCTGTTGTGGAGAGGTGTCAAAGCCGGCGTTATTTCAAGGGGATGGGTGTGACGAGGCACCGTCAGACGGGCCTTGGGGGGGATTTCGGAGGCTTTCGGACGCCGTCCGCCGTCAGGTTACAGAGCCTCCGGATCGCCCCCCAACACCTCGCCAATTCGGCTTGATTTCTCAGATCCAGGCAATTTGTCCCCCGACCTTCCATCTTTCCGGCCTGCGATCGGGAACCCGTCCCACGCGAAGCCATGGCAAATCGGCAATGGTCGCCATTGCGGGATGCGAGCATGCGAAATGCTCAAGCGCGGCTGCTAACAGGGCGTCAACAGAGCGTCCAGTTTCTCCAGCGGCTTGCAGAGAACAACTGATGGGGCGACACCGGCTTGGACAGCCGTGGGGCTGCTCTGCGTGGGCGACCAAACCGCCCTTCGACCGCCTCGTCCTTTCGAGCCTATGCCCCTTTCGGCCTGGGAACCTTGCCATTGCGGTCGATCGCTCTGCAGACCTTCAAGAACCGGGCTCGCCCACCTCCAGGTCCCTCACGTTCGCCAGCAAACCGGTCGCTACCACTCCTCAGAGTGCCTGTCGAAGGCACCCTTTCTGCCGCCGAACAGGCGTCTTCCGCAACGGCAGCCGGGCTGAAGCCTCTTGATCTCACATATCCGGTTCCCATCAACCACCAATCGAACGCCACCGGCCCGTTACGAGTTCGCACAAGATCCTCCCCCTTCAACTCCTGTGTCCGACGTGTCCGGCGCGTCCTGCAGCGATGAATGGCCGGCAGGATCTTCGGACCCGGTTGCAATACAGAGTCGCTTAATTCGAGGCAGGCACCTGCTCCATTGGCACGCCGTCGACCCCGTGGGGCAAGCCTTCAGAATTCCGTGCGTTGAGCCGGCCGATGCTCTGGTCAAGGCCCCCGCTTCGCAGGCCTCCTATCGACATCTTCGAAGAAATGGGAAAATGGCGCCATGATGCTTGATGACTGGCAAAATGCATGCAAGAATCGCTGACGCAGTCGCTGCGTCCAGGATAGTGGGTTCCCGTGGTGAGAGAGTTTCCGGATCAGATCCTGACAGTTGATGAAATGGCTGACCCGCAACGTGACGGAGTATCTCTGATCGCGCTGTCCGAAGCGGCTATGGCCGATCGCAATTATGTTCGAAAGCCTCCTGAGACGCGAAGCCCGGTGGCCTACGATCGGTCATTTCTTGATAACTACCGCCCAAACGCCAGTTTCTACCTTTCCGACGATGAGCGGGTAAATCTAGCCGCGATCGGGAAACCGCGGATTGCGCCGCAACCGGCGGGTACCTATGCCAAAAATATCCTGAACCGTCTTCTGATTGATCTCGCCTGGAATTCGAGCCGCCTTGAGGGAAATACCTATTCTCTGCTCGAGACCAGACGTCTCCTCGAATTCGGCGCAGTTGCGAAAGGGCATCAGCAAATCGAAGTGCAGATGATCCTCAACCACAAAGCTGCAATCGAGTTTCTCGTTAACTCCGCCGAAGATATCTCCTTCGATCGATACAACATCCTCAACCTTCATGCCCTGCTCGCCTACAATCTTCTCGCCAACGCCGCATCCGCCGGCCGGCTGCGCACGATCGCGGTCGGGATCGGGCGGTCCGCCTTCGAACCCCTCGATATCCCGCAGATGATTGCGGAATGCTTCGATCAGATCCTCGCTACGGCGGCGGCGATCACCGACCCGTTTGAGCAGGCGTTTTTCGTCATGGTGCAGTTTCCCTATCTGCAACCCTTCGATGACGTCAATAAGCGGGTGTCCCGCCTTGCCGCCAACATCCCGCTGATCAAGTCAAACCTCTGCCCGCTGTCATTCGCGGACGTGCCCCGACAGCTCTACACAGATGCCATTCTCGGCGTTTATGAACTCCGCAAGATTAGTCTTCTCAAAGAAGTGTTCATCTGGGCTTATGAACAATCCGCCCCGCGCTATGCTGCGGTGCGGCAAACGATCGGCCAACCAGACCCGTTCCGGCTGCGTTATTACTCCCAATTGCGCGAAATCGTCGGCGAACTCGTGCGTTCCTGCGTCGCTCGGAAGGAGGCATTAGCACGCATAGCGGCATGGTCTGGCGAGAGGATCGAAGCTCAAGACCGCGCCCGCTTCAACGAAATTGTCGAAACCGAGCTGACCAATCTTCACGAGGGAAATTTCGCTCCCTACTCGGTCCGACCTTCGGAATTTGACGCCTGGCAGAGGGTCTGGGGGCAAGAGCCGTGAACACGTGTGGCCGTTCGCATTACGCCACCGTGTCAATTCCGCCTCTTCGTTCGGGTTGGCACATTCGCGCCTGATGGATGGCGCAATTACGCAAAAAGAAGCTTTTGCCTGACGCTGGTGGCATTTCGTCTTGTCGCCTTGCTTCGGGTTTCTCCCGCGATTAATCATTAGTCGCAAGGATTGACAGAAGTCGCGCAAGGGGAACCGTGGTTTGGCTGCGGTTCAGCCCACGGTGACTTCAGGGGCCGACCTGTCCTTGTCCGGCGCTCCTGGATTGGCAGGTCGGAGGGCATCCTGTAATGTCGCCACGTAACGACATGAGGGCGGCGCCGATGACCACTTTCACCGGCCGGATTTCAATCGTTACCCAGGCGGGATCAAGCGTTCTGCCCAGTCTGGTCCGGTGTTCATCGCGGATCGCAACAAGGCATCACTCGTCGTGATGCCGATGCATGGATAGGAACGCCTCACGGGTCGCGGAAGTTCGCTGTGTGATGCGCTTTCTCCGCAAGACGATCCGGACTTCGATTTCGTTCCACCCAGGGCGAATCCCGTCGCTCGGCGGGTGGACCGGGATTGATGTTCCTGATCGACACCGACGTCATTTCCGAAAGCCGCAGAATACGTTCGGGCCGAGTGTCTCCCGGATTTATTGCGCGGCTCGCCGCAACTGACCTCAGCGCCACGTTTCCTGCGACACCGGGCAAAAATGATCGAATAAATCATTACCCGCAAGGGCGTGTCAGGAGAGCGAACGCCTGCACTCCAGGACAGGCGACGTCGCCAGTGTGCTGTGAAGTTCCAATGTGAGGGGGGGCTTGCGAGTCCGCGATCGCACGGGCATTCGGAGGAGGTTCTGGTCATGCCCGCGACGCTGCTGGCTGCCATTGGCTTCTCCTGGGGCGTTTCGACGTGATCTGGGCAATGGTGACGAAAAGGCGGGCGTCTGGTGGCTGCAAGCGCACAGATCCGCTGGAAAAGGCGAACGCATCGGGGCTGGCGACCGCGCTGCAAAGGGCAGTAGATGCTGCCTGCGTTCCTTTCCAATGAACGGTTGGGTGACGGAATGTTTTGCGCAGGACCAGATCGTTCGCCGACTCCAGGACGGCAGCGCTCCACCGGGGCGGCATCCCCAGGGGGGAGTGCCGGCGGATGTCGCGAGGCGCGCGGTCCAAAAGCTGTTCCTGCCTGATGCTGTGACCAGGGTCCAGGACGTGCGTGTTCCTGTGTTCCTCCAGGCAATAATCTGGAACCTCTGAAGGGGGATCGCGCTGGCCAACACTCAATCCGGGTCAACGACAAGTGGCGGATTTGCTTTTCCTGGCACGAAGGCGATGCTTACGACGTTGAGTTTGTGGACTGCGACCAAGGAATTGGCCGATGATCCGACGTATCCCCCTTCCACATCCCGGTGCCATCCTGAAAGAGGAGTTCCTGGAGCCAATGAATCTGTCGATCTACGCTGCGGCCAAGGCGATCAACGTGTCGCGCAGTCGGCTCAACGATATCTGCCGGGGCAGGCATGGAATTTCAGCAGACAGGGCCTTGCGTCTGGGCCGACGGTTCGGCGTTGACCCGCAGTGGTTTTTGAACATGCAGGCGAAATTCGACCAGGAAACGCAGGCGGGAGAACCTGGCGCGCGCCAACGCGCCGCAATCAGGCCGCTGCCGGAAGGCGCCTGAGATCTCGGATGCCTGGGTGATTTGACGCGGCGCGTCAATCTTGGCTGGAGAGGATCGGGAGAAACGGTAGGGAACAGCCATCGACTGGCCCCGGCATGAGCGAACAGAATGCGAAAGCAGCGGGTGAACCTGGGGCAGGAACCCTGTGGCCCCTTTCTCGTCCCGAACGACGGGCGCGAGGCGGGATTCCGGCCGGCCCAATTGGTGACGGATCGGGAGCAGGCAGCGAGGCCGGGCAAAGGCCTCAGGATCGGGTTTAAAGAAGATCGCGTGCGCCTATTCCGCAGCCATCGGCCGGCGCAGCGGCAGGTCAAGACGGGCCCAGACCTGGAGCAGGGCGTCGGCAAGCTGGTCGATCAGGGCGTCGTCGTGGAACGGCGAGGGGGTGATGCGCAGCCGCTCCGCACCTCGGGGCACGGTGGGATAGTTTATGGGCTGGATATAGATGCCGTGCTCTTCCAGTAGCAGGTCGGAAGCCTGCTTGCATTTCTCGGGGTCGCCCACAAACAGCGGCACGATATGGGTGTCGTTGGCCATCACCGGCAGGCCAGCCGCGTTGAGGATGGCCTTGGTGCGCGCGGCACGGTCCTGATGACGTTCGCGCTCAATGCCTGAAGTCTTGAGGTGGCGGATCGCCGCGGTGGCCGCGGCACAGATTGCGGGTGGCAGTGCCGTGGTGAAAATGAACCCGGGGGCATAGGAGCGCACCGCGTCAACGATATTTCTCTTCGCCGCGATATAGCCGCCGAGGCAGCCGAAGGCTTTTGCCAGCGTGCCCTCGAGAATATCGATGCGCCGCATCACGCCGTCACGCTCGGCGATGCCGGCACCGCGGGCACCATACATGCCCACCGCATGGACTTCGTCGACATAGGTCATGGCCTGATAGCGTTCGGCGAGATCGCAGATCCGCGCCAGCGGCGCCACATCGCCATCCATCGAATAAAGGCTCTCGCAGGCGATCAGTTTGGGCCGGTCGGCCGGCACCGCACGCAGCAGTTCCTCAAGATGGCCGGGGTCGTTGTGGCGGAACACGACACGGTCGCAACCCGACTGGCGGATGCCCTCAATCATGGAATTATGATTCAGCTCGTCCGACAGGATGAGGCAGTTCGGCATCAGCCGCGCGATGGTCGGGATGCCGGTCTGGTTTGAGACATAACCCGAGGTGAAGAGCAGCGCGGCTTCCTTGCCATGGAGATCGGCAAGCTCGGCTTCAAGCTGAACCAGAGGATGATGGGTACCGGCGATGTTGCGGGTGCCGCCGGCCCCGGTTCCGACCCGGGTGGCGGTGTCAACCATGGCTGCAACCACTTTGGGGTGCTGCCCCATGCCGAGATAGTCGTTCGAACACCAGATCACGACCTCACGGCGGCCCTTTGGCGAGTGCCAGAGCGCGTGGGGGAACCGGCCGGCTGTCCGTTCGAGGTCAGCGAATACCCGATAGCGCCGCTCTGCATGGAGTTGATCGAGAGCGGAACTGAAATACTGGCTATAATCCATCGTTTTGACCTGGAACCGGCTGTGGGGCCGGCCGCATCCCCGTTGGTAGCGTTGTTCTAGAGCTTTTCACGCTGCCGTGTCCAGCTTT
>WQYW01000221.1 GCA_009781045.1 Alphaproteobacteria bacterium | reverse complement strand
CCGCGCGGCAGGGGCGGCAATCCCGGCCGGGAAGCGCGGGCGCGATGACGACATGCGGCCCCGGCGACGCGTGCTGGCACAGCACCGCTCGCCGGCGGTCCGGGCAACCACGGCAACACGCCAGACAGCAGAGACAGCACCATGCCCAAAACCTCCGACCAGACTTGTTCCGGCCCGACCTGTGCCAAAGCCGTCATCGGCGCCAATTACGGTGACGAAGGCAAGGGTCGCGTCACCGATGCCCTTTGTGCCACAAGCTCTGACCCCATCGTCATCCGCAATAATGGCGGTGCCCAGGCCGGTCACAGCGTCACCGCGCCGGATGGCCGCCGCCACGTCTTCAGCCACTTCGGCTCCGGAGCCTTCGTCGGCGCCCCGACTTTCCTGTCGAAATTTTTCGTCGTTCTGCCTCGCGTCTTCGTCCGCGAACGGTTTGAACTCCACCAGCTCGGCGAGACCCCTTCCGTCAACTGCGATCCCGGCGCTCTGATCACCACGCCCTATGACGTCGCCATCAACCGCGCCATTGAGGAGGCGCGAGGGGCGCGTCGCCACGGGTCGGTCGGCGTTGGATTCGGTGAGACCATTGAGCGCGCCGAAAACGGCTTCGCGCTCACCGCAGCCGACCTCGCCGACATCAGCAAAACCCGCGACATCCTCAACGCCATCGCCAGCGACTGGGTGCCGCGACGGATCCGGAAACTCGGACTGCGGCCCGACGACGAAACCCTGGCGCGACTGACGTCGGGGTCGGAGATCAAAGCCTGGCGCGCCGAGGTCGCCACACTGCTTGCCAGCGTCACGATCGCACCGATCACAGATGCCATCGCCGGCAGAACGCCGGTCTTCGAAGGCGCGCAGGGTCTGCTTCTCGACATGGACCGCGGTCACGCCTTTCCGCATGTCACCCGGTCCAATACCGGGCTCCGGAACATTCTGCACCTCGCGCGGGAGGCCGCCATTGACAGGCTCGAGGTCACCTATGTCACCCGGGCCTATCTCACCCGCCATGGTGAGGGGCCGCTCCACCACGAATGCGCCGCCCTCGACTTTGCCCGGGTCATCGACCCCACCAATCAGCCCAACCCCTGGCAGGGTGTGCTGCGTTTTGCGCCGCTCGACGCCGACTTTCTCAAGGAGACGATACAGGCGGACGTCGGGGATGGCGCCAACTCCGGCCTTGAGGTGAGCGCCCGGCTCGCCATCACCTGTCTCGACCAGCTCGGTGCCGTCGCCGTGATCAAATTCCGCGACGATTCGACCAGGACCGTGCCGCGTGCGGTCTTTTGCCGCAGTCTCGGCGACCTCACCGGTCTGCCGGTCGGATTTGAAAGCTCCGCGCCAGGACGGAGATCCACCACAAGCGCCGCTGCCTGAGCTGCCACGGCGGCGCGCGCACCTGGCCGCTCCGGCACGTAAGAACGCACCCCGTCTCGCGGCCGGCCCAGTTGTCGCGCCAGAGGGTCGCCGATCAATCCAACCAGCTTATTTCGGAGCTTCGGCCGACTCCAGTTTTTGCACGGCGTCCCTTGCCGCCGTCGATCCCTTCCCGGCGGCTTTGCGGAACCACGACAGCGCCTCCGCGGAGTCCTGCCTGACGCCCTGGCCGGACAGATACATTGTGGCCAGATTGAATTGGGCGTTGGCGTCTCCCCGGTCCGCCGCCTTGCGGAACCAGACTGCGGCCTCCGTGTAGTCCTGGGTCACCCCGCGTCCGTTATAGTAATTCGTGGCAAGATTGAACTCAGCCTGCCCGAAACCCTGTTCGGCCGCCTTGCGGTACCAGCTCACCGCTTGCGCTTCGTCCCTCGGCACCCCCCGCCCTTCCGCGTAAGTCACACCAAGATTATACTGGGCGAGTGCGAAGCCCTGTTCGGCCGCCTTGCGCAGCCAGGACAGCGCCTCCGCCTCATCCGGCGACACGCCCATGCCTCTGGCGTAGACCTGCGCCAGATTGAACTGCGCTTCGGCCACTCCCTGTTCAGCGGCCCTCCGCAGCCACTCAACCGCCTCTCTTTCGTCCTGCGTCACACCGCGGCCCTTGGCCAGAGCAATGCCGACATTGAACTGCGCTCTCGCATGTCCCTGCTCGGCCGCCTTGCGCCACCACAGGAACGCCTGTGCCGGATCGCGCTCAACGCCCTGGCCCTTGCCAATCATCAGGGCAAGCGTGAATTGCGCCTCGGCGTGGCCCTGCCCGGCGGCCCTGCTCAGCCACTGATGCGCCTGTGCAAAGTCCTGATCGAGGCCTTTGCCGCCATAATAACTCACGCCGAGATTATATTCGGCCTGGGCCAGCCCCTGCTCGGCCGCCTTGCGGGTCCAGACCAGCGCCTGCGCTTCGTCCACGGCAACGCCCCGGCCTTTGGCATAACTCACGCCGAGATTGAACTGCGCCGGAGCGAAGCCTTGTTCTGCGGATTTCCGGTACCAATCGAGCGCCAGCGCTGCATCCTGCGTCACGCCCTTGCCGGACTCATATAGCGTTGCAAGGTTGTTCTGCGCCTGGGCCACGCCCTGATCGGCTGCCTTGCGGTACCACAGCGCAGCCTGTGCCAAGTCCGGCGCCACGCCCTGTCCGGTCTCGTACAACGCGCCGAGCCGGTTCTGCGCCTGACCCAGGCCCTGCTCCGCAGCTCGCAGGTACCACACAGCCGCCTGCCCGTAATCCCGGGCTTCGCCGTGCCCGAATTCATACATGCCGCCGAGATTGAACTGTCCCAGAGCAAGGCCCTGCTCGGCCGCCTTGCGAAACCAGAGAACCGCCTGTTCATAGTCCTGAGCCTGGCCACGGCCGTTCTGGTACATCGCTCCGAGATTATTCTGTGCCAGAGCGAGGCCCTGATTTGCGGCCTGGCGCAGCCAGCGCTCGGCCTGCGCGTAATCCTGCGGCACACCCTGGCCGTAGAGATAGTTCGCGCCGAGACTGTTCTCAGCCAGAGCGAACCCCTGGTCGGCCGCCTTCCGCAACCAGCTCACCGCCTGTGCCGGGTCCCGAGGAACGCCCTCTCCGCTGGAATACAGCACGCCAAGCAGGTACTGGGCCTGAGCGACACCCTGGTCGGCCGCCTTGCGCAGCCACGCAGCGGCGGCGACCGGATCCTGGGCGACACCCTGGTGGTTGATATACATCACGCCGAGAATGACCTGCGCCTGCGCGAAGCCCTGGTCGGCAGCCTTTGCAAACCAGGAAGCGGCCTGGACAAGGTCCCGGGCAAGACCGATGCCGCTGTAATACATCGCGCCGAGGTTGAACTGCGCCGGCGCGTAGCCCTGGTCGGCGGCCTTGCGCAGCCAGCGCTCCGCCTGCACCAGATCCTGCACCACGCCGCGGCCGGTCGCATACATCTCCCCGAGAAGGTTCTGGGCGGCTGCATCTCCGCGTTCGGCGCCTGCGCGCGTGTCCCGCAGATTCGCCTCCGGCTGTGCCGGCTGCGACTCGAAAGCCTTGAATCCTCCGGTCTCCTCTGTCGGGATTCCGCTTTGTTCCAGACCCGATCCGGCATCGGCGCCGTCCCCCTGACGCTGAACGGCAAGCTTCTCCAGGTGCTCGATGGCTCCCTTCTGTTGCCCGGTCGCAGGATCCGGCACGACCCGGCTGAAGGCTGGTGACATGAAGATGGCGACAAGCACCAGGGCTGCAATGTTCTTCATGCGAAGGGCTCCTGACAACAGCGACGTGTCGCGGGTGGGTGGACTTCCGGCGCCACGGCTGGAATGCCACAAGGCCGCGCCATCCATCTTCAACCTCCGGCTGTTCCGGCGGCGCGGTGACGCGTCCGGGAAGCGCATCTGAGAGCATATACTCCCCCCTGTCATCGCTGCCGCACATATCCCGAGGCCCATCACGGAAACGTGACGGGAACGATAGTGCAGATCTTCCCTGCCGGTGGGCAATTTCTCCCGCTTTCGCGAGTGGCCGCCTGAGGAGTTCCAGCCGTCGCAAATGGTGCGGGATCCGAACCGCTTCCTGGGTGCCACCACTCAAAGGATTGACCTGACTTTCTATTCTTCCGCGCTGGCGGGGCCGGCGCCTGCCTTCCAATCCGTCCAGAAGTCTGATTTTGTGGCACCGGGCGCGAGGCGATGATTGCGCATCCAGCGGTTGCGACAGACACCGGCATGTCCGGTCTTAAGGTCCGGTTCGGAGAGACGATGCGTTCCGTTTTCACCCTGCTCACTGCCAGCCTGGCGCTATGTTGCTCCCTGGCGGTCGCCCAGGCCGAAAAGCGCGTCGCTCTGGTGATCGGTAACGGCAAGTATCAGCGGGTCGGCACGCTCCGCAACCCGGAGCACGACGCCAACGCCATGGCTGATCTGTTTCGCAGGACAGGCTTCGACCGGGTCGACATCAGGACCAATCTCGATCAGGCGCAATTGCGCAAGGCACTGCGCGACTTTTCGGATGTGGTGGCAGACTCCGACGTTGCGGTGGTATTCTATTCCGGTCACGGCATTGAGGTCGGCGGCTCCAACTATCTGATCCCTGTGGATGCGGCACTGCGCCGCGATATCGATGTTGAAGACGAGACCGTTTCCCTTGAGCGGGTCAGCCAGATTGTCGAACCGGCGCGGCGGCTGCGCCTCATCATTGTCGATGCCTGCCGGGAGAATCCCTTTGCTCCGGGCATGCGGCGCAGCTCCACCCGCCCGATCGGACATGGGTTTGCAGCCGTCGAGGTCCAGACCCGGGAAACCATGATCGCCTTTGCAGCAAAGCCCGGAGCGACCGCCAGCGACGGCACGGGCAACAACAGCCCCTACACCACGGCACTGCTTCACAATCTGCTCACCCCCGGACTGGATATCCGCCTCAGCATGGGGCGGGTGCGTGACGAAGTGCTGGCTGCGACCCGACACCAGCAGGAACCGACCACGTTCAATTCGCTTGGCGGCAGGGAATTTGCGCTTCTGCCCGGCAGCACTGCGCCGCCACCGCCGAAAATGTCGGAGCCCGACGCCGCCGAGCGCGCCTGGGCGCTGTCCAAAGATACGACCAGCATCGCGATCCTGGAGGAATTCCTTCGTCAGCATGGCGCCAGCATCTACGCCAATTATGCCCGTGCGCGCATCGCAGAACTCAGGAAGACCCAGGCCGCAGCCGTCACAGCGCCACCTTCCGTCACCCCCCCGATCACGCCCCCCTGTCAATCAACGAAGCTCACATCATCGTCTGCCGCGCGCGCTCCCTGTCCCCTGTCGGCCGCTGAGGAACGCGGGCTGAAACCGAAGGATGTCTTCCGGGAATGCCCACACTGCCCGGAAATGGTCGTGGTTCCACCGGGCTCCTTCACCATGGGCTCGCCCGCGACGGAAACCGGTCGCTTTACCGACGAAGGACCGCAGCATCCTGTTTCGATCCGCCAGCCCTTTGCGGTCGGCAAGTTCCATGTCACCGTTGACCAGTTCGCAGCCTTCGTCCGGGAAACCGGTTACGACAGCGGATCGAGCTGCTGGGGCTGGATTGGCGGCGATTTCCGGGAACAGAACGGCTTCTCGTGGAAAAGCCCGGGATTTGCGCAAGCCGGAACACACCCTGCCGTTTGTCTCAACTGGAATGACGCTCACGCCTATGTCGCCTGGATGGCGCGCCAGACCGGCAGGGCCTATCGTCTCTTAAGCGAATCCGAATTCGAATATGCCACGCGCGCCGGCAGCTCCACGGCCTATTTCTTCGGTAACAAGGAAGCCGAGCTGTGCCGCTACGCCAACGGTGCCGATAAGACGGAGCAGAGCAAGGTGCCGGGAGTGGTGCGCGGAACGGGCCTTCCCTGCTCCGACGGATATGCCTACACTTCACCTTCGGGAAGCTTTGCGCCAAACGGCTTTCGCCTCTACGATATGCACGGCAACGTCAATTCCTGGGCCGAGGACTGCTATCACGACAGCTACACCGGCGCGCCCACGGACGAATCGGCCTGGACATCGGGGGACTGTACAAGGCGGGTGGTTCGCGGCGGCCCCTGGAACGGCAGCGCGCGCCTGCTGCGCTCCGCCTTCCGCTTCAAATACACCACCGAGATTCGCAACCGCTATCTCGGCTTCCGGGTTGCCCGCACGCTTGCCCCTGCCCCGTAACGCCTCCGCTCAGCTCGCTGCCTGATGTATGCCGACCAGGTCAATGACCGTTTCCGATCGGCATTTTGAGTTTCAGAGATCTGCCGGCGTTACCCCGCCGCCACGATGACCATCTCGACACCCGAACCACAGCACCCTCTGCGGTTGCGGCACGGCACGGCTTTCAACCAAGGCGTGAATTTGCCACACCCACCGGAACCCCCGTCACCCCGGAAGACGTTAGCGGCCAACCTCCCATGATCTTCGTTCTCAATGTCGCACCCCCGCCAGAACGCCTTCGCGCAGCCCCCGGAGCTGCCTGACAGCACGCGCTGCGACACGAGAGCCAATATGCCGATGCCGGGAGCGAATCTTTTTGCGGTTCGATCGGCTGTTCCGCTGTTGCCGGGTTCACTTCAAAGGATTCCGTGGGCTTGCATTCATTCGTATTCATTCTTGGGCTTGCATTTCGTTAACACCGTGTTTACGCTATCGGAGGCAGACTTCGGCCTGATTTCGCGAACAATTTGGCGTGCTCACATGGTTTATCGTCGCTCGCCGATCACGGAAGCCTCCATACAGTTCACCTTCGCCCGTCAATTTGACCGCGAGGCGGTCGAATCTGCCGTCCGTTCCCTGATGTCGCGATATGCCACTCAAGATCGGGAAAATCGCGGCGGCGGTGCCGAAAACGCGCAAAACAGCGGCACCAATACTGGTTCTGAATGGGAACTCCGGCTCATTTCCGCTGATCGAAGTGAACAACAGATCTTCCGTTCCAATTCGACCATTTGCAGCGCTCTTGCCCCCTACCCAGGCTGGCACATCCTCAGTGAACGTGCACGGTACGGTTGGGAAGCATGGAAGAGTGTCGCGAGGAGCACAGATCTTTCCCGGTAGGGTCGAGGACTGGCGCGCCGCAGACTTTTGGTCTGCACGTTTCCAGCCCCCGCCACATCGCACCGGACGTGCGGATTTCCCGCATCCGGCGCACCCGTTTGCTTCACGTTAAGCCTTATGTGACCCATTCCCGCTGCCCATCTTTCGT
>WQYW01000220.1 GCA_009781045.1 Alphaproteobacteria bacterium | reverse complement strand
GGCTGGTCAGGAATGCAGAACTCATGGCTGCATTGAGGATCTGCCGGTTCAATGGCGACTGGTCACGGTACTGGGAGACGAAAATGGCCGCCTGAGGTCCCCCAAGGTTTTAATCGCACCCATGGACTTGTACTTGCGACCCGCAACACAAAGGATTTTGAGCCCCTCGGTGTACCCGTGCTCAACCCGTGGACGGACAATGGCACACCAGATTGAGTGCGCTCCCTGATGCCTGCGGGCCCGATGTAAGCCAGTTTTAATGCCCAGCCTGTTTCGACTGCGGACCGAGACCCGGCAAGGACCGAAGTTACGTTAACAGTTTTCCTTTTTCATCTTCCTCAATCGATAGAGCTGACTCATGAATCATGAACAAACAGAAAGCAGATAATCCGCGCGGCTCGGTAAGTCTGAGGTCCTGGCACTCCTATCGAAAATGCTCCCGCGGGCCGGCGCGACATTTCCGGACCCATGGCTCAGATGGCGCACACCTCCTCATTTGCCACCACAGCCTTTCGTCCGTGGCAGGTTGGAATTCGTCCAGCAGCATCCAGCATCCATAATGCCGGGGCACCCGCCACCCTGTCCCAGCCAGCCGCGAATTCGCATGCAAAGCCATGGGCACCCCCCCACCCCCCGATAGAGGTCCCGCGAGTGGGATGTGCGGGTGCAGATTTCCGGTTTCCACGCCTCCCGGACGACCGGCGCCTCTCCTTCCACCCTTGATGTCAGCGACCTTCCAGGTCGCGCAACCGACTTGCGGCAACCTCCATGTCTTCCCGCCCATCAACCGGTGGAATGGTGCCCTGCTCCAGAGCCATGGCCAGGTTTTCCCTGACGAGGTCCGCAACATCGGCACGTTGTTCCGCTGTCAAGCCATTCGCTTCGGCCTTCGCCTCGGTCGCCCGCATATGGGCATAGGCCCACGCAAGCTCGGGGTACTGCTGCAGGGCCTTCTCCGGGGGCTCCTGCCTGAAAACTTCCGCAACCAGTCCCTGCTTTGCCCTCTGCCAGAGGTCGTTCACGTGCCCGATTTCTGCGGCGCTGGCCTGACGCTCGGGCCTCTCCAGCATGGCCGCCAGTTTCTCAAATCCCCTGGCGTAGTCCTCGCGCTCCTGCAACGTCATCGGTCGGGCACGTTCGGCCTCCACCACGGCGCGCGCCTGCGGCTCACGCAGCCACTGTCCGCCCTGAAGCTCGTTGCAATAGATCACTTCGCCACCACGCCGGTGAATCATCACGCGGTCGGCCAATTTCTCGCCCTCAATGCGCTCCAGCGTCTGCAACATGCCCTCATAGCCCGCCTTGTGGGCTTCAGGCGTTGTCATCCGCCCGACCCCGCGGTCGGCTTTCTGATTCTCATAACGCTGCAGGATGCCCTGTTCGCTCAAACGCCATGTCACTGCCAGCGCACGAGCATCGATCTGATAGCCCGCCTCCCGCAGGCTCTGCATGGTTCGGGCAACGGTGTTGCCATCGCGCATGGTGCCTTCGATGACGATATTGACACGCTGCGCTTTCGCCTCCGTAATCGCCTTTTCAACCCATCTGCCGGCATCGCGGTCGGTGTAGAAAGCCGCCGTCCTGTCGTCGGCTTTCATCAGGCGATGATACTGTGGGTGGTAGTCGCGCAGATCATCTCCGATGATTTCAACGGCTCCGCCACGCTGATACAGCTCAGCCACCGCCGGCTCCATCGCAGCGCTTTTGCCGGCCCCAGGCTGACCACCAAAGATGACGGCGACCGGCCGAACGGCTTCTTTGGTGCCCGCGAAGAGTTCGGGTTTTATGTTACTCTCGAAAACAGCCTGATGTTCCGTCTCACTGAGCCGGTATTGGTCGGGATTCAACGCCATGCTCTACGCAACCGCCGCCTGGGGTGCGTCCTCTGCGGCGCGCAAAGAACGGACGCGCGCACCGTACTCGGCCCGCACCCGGGCCACCGCCGCATCATCGTTGACGCGCAATGCGGCACGTTCCTTGAACAGCCGCGAACGCTCCGCTCGCAGGTTCGCCAGACGTTCAGAGTCGGGATTCGGTTTGGCGGATTCCTCGTAAATTTGACCCGTCAGAATCCCACGCAGGTCGGTGATGCACTCTCGAGCGCATTCATAGGCGATGGCCTGATCCTGTGTCCATTTCTGCATCGCAAAACCTCGCTGTCTTGAACCCGTCATTAACAATTCGACCTGAAATGATGATCAAATCGGTAAATCCGGATGATCCGGTCAGCCCCTGCAGGTGGCCAGCATAATGACACCGCCGCATCAGGGCAACCACATTCCGGCTCCGCCCGTTCCATATCCAACGCGGGTCGCGCTCACCACCAGCGATGCGACATCCGCACGTATATTGCGCCCAGCCATTGTCGCACTGGATGTTCGGGTTCCCGAACCGCACCACGCAATCCACCCGACGGACTGGTTTGCCTGCGAGCGGAGATCAGGCGCTGCACATCGACCGGGGCGCGCTGTGTTTTCACCGGAAAGGGTCATCCGCAGCAGCTTTATGACCAGCACCGGCAAGTTTCCTGTGCCGGGGCACGCCCACCACCATAGCCGAGCGCAGGCCGGGATCGGTTCCCCGGGCGCCCGGCCGGGGTTCGTCTGAGCCTGTTCCCCGCCCGCCACCGACCGCAGGCTGCGCTTCTATCTCTCAGCCCGGCAATCGAGAGCCACGTCCATCTCCGGGACCGCAGGAGGCAGGAGGTGCTCGTAGCAACCGGACTGCGGCAGGAAGACATTGCATTTCTGCCCAGGTTCCATTTCAGAAGCGGCTGACTGTGCCCCTCTTTTGACGCTGTCCATGCCCCGCCGCCTTCCCGGATGGAGGTAATTCGCAATTCGCGGCGAAATGGATGACCATCCCGATTGGAGAGGCACAGTTTTCCCGGATTTGGCGCCGAGAGCGAATTGCCACTTGTCCGACCTGGGCATTTACGACATTACGAAAGAAAGTGGTCTGAGGAGCCTCCCTGGGCCTCGGACGCGAGTTCCAGGTTCCAATGGCTCGCAATCGGAGATGCGTCTTTGCCTGAGGAAGTGAAACCGCGGCGACATCCAAACGGGGCCGAAAAGCGGGCGCTCAAAACCGCCGAGCTTGCCCGATTTGTCCGCGAGGCTGGCCGAAAGGCGCAGAAGAACACAGAACCCAACGACCGCAGATACGATAACGCGTTTCAAAGAAAGCTGCGCCAGATTCCAGCTGAAGAGCTGGATCGTCTGCTGCGCGACGACGAGGAAGATTGATCATGACTTTGGCGCCGGTCATCGTCCCTGGCGCCGGGTTCGCTCCCCTGTTGGCCCGCCGATGCGCGTTTGCCCTGACGACTTCCTGCCATCCTCCAGCCCCAAAGCTCCCCGCCGAAGCCACAACACGCGGAGATTGTAGCACAGGCTGTCGGCAGCGACGATTCTCTGCAATTTGCCGTCGCTTGCGAGAGCGGCCCAAGATTCAACATCCAACGTTCATGCCGCACCCCAAAGTTTGCGCCAGTTTGCGAATTCGGAAGGGCGGAGCCGGTAGCGGTGGAAATTTCCGTCGTGCAGACTGAGCAGCTCTGTCTCGACGACCTCGTTGAAATGGGCGCGGTCCTCGGGGGAAATCTTTTCTTCAGACCACGCCTCTATTCGGCCCGGCGCCTCGTTGCGAGTCACGCCCGAACGCACGAGATCTGCGACGATTTCGTGCAGCTCGACGGTATAACGTAGCCGGAATGGATCGGGCGCCCCGATTGATTGCCGGACAGCATGATACCGCGGTGCCGATCGTTCGTATGCAAACATGAATACCTGCTTTAGAAGATCGATCTGGTTCAACTCGTAAACACCCAGTAGTGCCTCGGTGTAGGTCTCCCGGGGCACATCGGCGAAAGAGAGCGGGCAGAGATTTTTTGTGATCAGAGGGATATTGGCGGCCAGACGAGAGACCCGTTTGTTCACGTCCTCGAAGGGTTGCAGATAGGGAAGCTGCACCATGACGAAAAAGGCCTGCTCGAACGGGTCCTTGATTGCAGTTGCTGTGGCGAGAATTTGATCAAAATATTCCTCTATGAGTTGTGGCACTTCGAGGGGATGAAAGACAGAGCCCCCGATCAGGACCGGAATGTAACGCAGCCTGCCGGGAGCGGAGGTATCGTCGAGGAGGTTGTCGGCAAGCATGGCATGAAGATTGAGGATCGTGGAACGAGTGAAGCCAATGTCTGGGGCAGCGTCGACCAGAAACTCGATTGCGCTCTTGTGATTGAGGATCATCTGTGTTTCGACCGTCTGACGCCCATGCGCAGCCATGCCGAATTCGATAAGACGCTTTGTATCGAGGAGGGAATAGGTGTTGCCCTCGAGTCGGCTCGAATTCCAGGTGAGCTCGATCAACAACCGACTTAGGATCCGCTTGGCATAAGTGCCCGCCGGCTGCTGCGCGATCCCCGGTTGCCCGATCGACCACAGGTGAGAACGTTCGTCGCCGGACAGGTAGAAACTTGTGTTCGGGCGGTAATCATCGAGAAAGCGGCGGTTGTAGCCGACCGGCGTCCGCGCCGCCGGCTCGCGTCGAACGTAATCGCGGATGGCGATGGAAGCCGCTGACAGCGCAATCCGGGGGCCGTCTTCGGGTGAAGAAATCGCCTCCGCATCTTTGGATTTTGACGTCGCTGGTGCGAGGCGGTAGCGTGTCTTTCGCCCTTCGCGTTGCTTCACCAGACGGTTTCCGGCAACGAGACGCTGCAGGCGGAACTGGAGGGTGCGGAGTGGAATACCGGGAGCTGGCAACCCCTGCAAAACCTCCTCTGCGGAGACCCCCTCCGGATGAGCCGCCACCACCTCCTCAATCGAGACCAAGTCCCGTTCGGTAATTTTCTTTGCCATGCAACCACAATCTTGATCTTATGTGACAAATTCCTGGGCCCTCATCAGGCCTTTCGCGCAAGATTGGCCTCTTTCCCGCAATAATCAAGAGCCATTCGCGCAAGATCGGACCGTTTCGCGCAAGATCGGAGCCATTCGCGCAAGATCGGAGCCATTCGCGCAAGATTCGACCCCCCGAGGTGCCGTTTCCGGCGCGGCGGTTTTTGCGGATTGCGCATCAGCCCAAACCGCATTCACTCTGCTGGCACCGTCCGATGGCATGTGGTCGGGAACCTCGACCGCAACGATCGGGGCAGAGGGATCCTAACAGTCCGCGACTGGAAAGGGCCAAAACCGGTGTGGGTTAAGTCCTTTCCCCGTCATCAGCATCCGGCACGCCGGTTCCGCCGAGGAATTTCTTCTGGAAAATCGCAGTTTTTGTGCCGTCTTCTTCAGTCTCAAATCCCGACACCGTTTGCTTCGGTTGGTCCGCATATTCGAACGTTGAGGATTCGGGCCTTCGGAGCCTTATCGGGAGCCGCTCCGCGCGCTCTGTCCTTGAGATTCCTCGGGGGGCCATCCGCAATCCGCATTTGCGGCTCGCCCTCGCCCCGTTGATTTCACGGCCGCCAGCCGATCCGATCCAGCCTGAGGTTGCGGCGACGTCATCGCGAGGCGGCTCCTGACATCTGCGCTCGTGCGATTTGCCACCGCCTTCCGCTCGGCACTCACGCGCGGCAGAAAGGCCGGATTTCGCCACCCGCATCGGTAAAGACGAGTGCTTTCATCTGTCATCCTTGAGCGGATACAAGCCGCCGTCCTCGTGGTAGACGTATAGAGTCACCGGCTCTGAATAGGAGTTTGCCCACGCGATCGCCGCCTCAAGGGTGATGTGTTCGCGCTCCTCGCAAAGCGGCTCCTCTTTCCCATCAACCTGCTCCGCATCCTTGCAACTGTTGTCATGCCAGGCGGCCTCGACGATCACGTTTATCTTCAGAAACCTGTATGGCCGCTGACGGTTATCTATGATGTTCACAATCCCCATCGTTCACTCACTGTAATCTTCCAGGACATCTCTGCCATCGGCGGTCGCCTGTTCCGCGCGCCCATCACGCACCGGCCGTGGCGGAAAACCGCGCTCGGCCTGTCATCGACGATGTCGGCGCGCCAAAGGTTCCCCCGCAAATCGCCTACCTCAGCGCTCTCGACCTTGCGCATCCGACAGAGGCACCGATCCGCTCCCCCGGCCAAGACTTGCGGGTCACAGAGGCGTCACCGCCTGGCCGGCTTCCAGGCAGATCCTCGTCCTTCGGCCTTGCCACGTCATTTGCCGCTCCCCCCCCCAGGAACCATTCGCCGCAAGCTGTCGACAGGATCGGCCGACTGCCCTCGCCGCCATGCGCCCATCCCACTGGAGCGCCCGGCCAGCACACATGAGCCCCCGCCACACGGCAAAAGGTTTCTCACGACAACGTGATGGAGCACGCGCACGAGGGCCGCACGAATCAGCACAGGGGCGCAAATTGCGGCACAACCCCGCCCTTTTCCCGGGCCATGAAGCGCGCAGAAAGGCCGACTATTGCGGAACACGATGCTTGCCGAAAGACTCGTGCCGCGGTCAGTTTCCGCTGCTTGAGAAACATCGGAGTACGAGGAAATGGCAGAACTCGAGACAGGAAAGAGACTGCACGCAGGCGTGATCCTGGCGGCGCGAAGGAAGCTCAGGGTCAAGTTCATTCTCCCTGCCCTCACCGAGGCAAAGAGTCCGTTCTGGCGGCCGGCGAAATATTCCCTGTTTCCGCCGCTCGGACTGGCGACGCTGGCCGCGTTCCTGTCTCCGGACGATGAAGCCGAACTGGTCGATGACCACGTCGAGAAACTGGCGACCGATGACACCCCCGATCTGGTCGTGATCCAGGTCTATATCACCAACGCCTACCGCTCTTACGCGCTGGCCGATCACTATCGCGCCAAAGGCTGCTTCGTCGCGCTCGGCGGCCTGCACGTGACGTCGCTGCCTGAGGAGGCGCAGGCCCATGCCGACGCCATCTTCATCGGCCCCGGGGAGCAGACCTTTCCACAGTTTCTGGCCGATTTTCGGGCCGGCACGCCGGCACGCCGTTATGTCTCCACGACCGGCCGGACCATCTGCGATCTGCCGCCCGTCCGGCGCGACCTCATCAAGCGTCAGCTCTATCTCGTTCCCAACTCCATCGTCGTGTCACGCGGCTGCCCGCAGCACTGCGATTTCTGTTACAAGGATGCGTTTTTTGCCGGCGGGCACAGTT
>WQYW01000219.1 GCA_009781045.1 Alphaproteobacteria bacterium | reverse complement strand
AGCCACGCCTATTTCGTGCACTCCTATCACCTCCATGCGCGCGATCCTCGGGATATCATCGCGGTCACCGACTATGCCGGTGCGGTCACCGCCGTAGTGGCCAAAGACACGGCTGTCGGCACCCAGTTCCACCCCGAGAAAAGCCAGCGCTTCGGCCTCGCTCTGATCGCCAACTTCCTGCGCTGGAAGCCGTAAAGGAGCCGTCGCAGGGCCAGGAGGAGGAGCCGGATTGGTGGATCCGCCCGGTCCTGCAAGGAGGCAGGCGGTTTTCCCTGACGGCTCGTCAAACCAGTTCGCAGAACCCCTCAGGGCCCTGTCAGACGTGACAGGGCTGTAGTCCCCGCCAGCAGAAAGAAGAGCATGATCCTCTTTCCCGCAATCGACCTCAAACAGGGTCAATGTGTCCGCCTGCAACAGGGCGATATGGCCCGCGTCACCGTGTTCAATCACGATCCCGTGGCGCAGGCGCGCGATTTCGAAACCCAGGGCTTCGAATATCTTCATGTCGTCGATCTCGACGGTGCGTTTGCCGGCAAACCCGTCAATGCGGCTGCCGTTGAAGCGATGCGTGGCGCGATCAAAATGCCGATCCAGCTTGGCGGCGGCATCCGCGATCTCGCCACCATCGAGGCCTGGCTGGAAAAGGGCGTGACACGGGTGATTATCGGCACCGCGGCGGTGCGCGATCCGGAACTCGTCAAAACAGCATCGCGCAACTTTCCCGGCCGGGTGGCGGTCGGACTCGACGCCCGCGACGGCCAGGTGGCGGTCGAGGGCTGGGCCGAGGCCTCAAGCCTGGGCGCGCTGGAACTGGCCCGGCGTTTTGAGGATGCTGGTGTCGGCTCAATCATCTTCACCGACATCGCCCGCGATGGCCTGTTGCAGGGTCTCAATCTGGAGGCCACCATTGCGCTCGCCGACCAGATCTCGATTCCGGTGATAGCATCCGGGGGCCTGGCCTCGATTGACGATGTCAGGGTGTTGCTGGAGCCGCGCGCGGCGCGGCTGGAGGGTGCCATTGCCGGGCGCGCGCTCTATGATGGACGCCTGGATCCTGCTGCCGCGCTTGCCCTGTTGCGGGCAAAACCATAAGGAGCGATGCGGATGCTCAAGATGCGCGTCATCCCCTGCCTCGACGTCAAGGACGGGCGGGTGGTCAAAGGCGTCAATTTCGTCAATCTGCGCGATGCCGGCGATCCGGTTGAGGCGGCGATGGCCTATGACGCCGCAGGAGCCGACGAACTCTGCTTTCTCGACATCACCGCCACCCATGAGAAACGTGCCATCATGCTTGATGTGGTGCGCCGTACCGCGGAGGCCTGTTTCATGCCGCTGACGGTGGGCGGCGGAGTGCGCGAGGTCGAGGATATCCGCACCCTGCTGCATTCGGGTGCCGACAAGGTCTCGATCAACAGCGCCGCGGTGGCGCGGCGGGAGTTCGTCAGAGAGGCGGCAGAGAAATTCGGCGAGCAGTGTATCGTCGTCGCAGTCGACGCCAAACGGGTCGAGCGGGCCGGCGGCGGCTCGCGCTGGGAGATTTTCACCCATGGTGGACGCAGGGGCACCGGAATCGATGCGCTCGAATACGTCCAGGAAGTGGTGGCCCTCGGTGCCGGGGAAATCCTGCTGACGTCAATGGATCGCGACGGCACCCGCCAGGGCTTTGATATCGAGCTGACGCGGGCGGTGGCTGACAGCGTCGCGGTGCCGGTCATTGCATCGGGGGGCGTGGGCAATCTCGATCATCTCGTCGCCGGCATTCGCGACGGCCACGCCACAGCGGTGCTGGCAGCCTCGATCTTTCACTTCGGTGAGTTTACCATCCGTGAGGCCAAGGAACATATGGCGCGCGCCGGCATTGCGGTACGGCTCGACAGCTGAGGACTGTTGTTTGTCTCTCTCGACCTTGAACGACCACCTGCTCCCGAGCGGTGTCATTGTCGCATCCTGATGAAATCGTCGTACGCTTCGACACGATGCAGATCGGGGGACAGGGGCACCGCGCACGAAAAATCCGTCATCCCCGTATGCTTCCCGGCGGGCCAGCCGCTCAGGTTCCGCGGAAAAATGGCTGGCGAAGGGCTTGAGAGTTTCGCCCGGTCCGGGAAACCCGGCGCGCGTCCGCGCGCCTTGGTGCAGACGCCGGGTGTGGTCAAGGTTCATCATCACGAAGCGCGGCTTGCCGTGTCGGGTGATCCGAATCGGGGCCAGGGCTGCGGCATGAGGTGAACTCTCCAACCTCCAACCTGCTTGTTGAGATCGTGGGTGGAAAAGCGCTCCATGTCCGTGATTTGGCTTCTGCAATGACATTCAGCCTTTGTTATCGGGAGCCGTGGGGGCGAGCGAATAGCTCGTGCTTCGCCCCCCGCCAGCGTCCTTTTGAAGGATGCCGTGCTCAATGAGGTTCTCGATGTCGCGAGTGGCGGTAGCTTGAGAGACTTTGGCAATTTTTGCCCATTTTGACGGTGTCAGTTTCCCGTGAAAACCTTCCAGAAGACGGTTGAGCATCAGGCGCTGGCGATCGTTGATGCGGGTTGTGCCATGGTGCACCCAGAACGCGGCCTTCTGCAACACGTTGTCGATAATACCCTCGGCACCGTCGGTGCTCGATCGAGGCAATCGAGAAACCATCTGAGCCAGGCCGTTATGTCCGGGGTACCGTGCTGGGTTTCTTCGAGAATGTCGTAATAGGCCTTCCGCTCCTTACTGATCTGAGCGGACATGCTGTAGAAACGCATAGCGCTGAATTCCGAACGGGCCAGGGCGAGGTCGGCGATGGCCCGGGCGATGCGGCCGTTGCCGTCATCAAATGGGTGAATGGTCACGAACCAGAGATGTGCGATTGGCGCCTTGATGACGCCGTCCAATCCCTGGTCGGCGTTGAGCCAGTCGAGGAATGTATTCATTTCCTTTCGATGCGTTTGGCGGGACTTTTCGAAGGACGGGAAAGAGCCGGTTACCCTCGAACTCCTGTCCAGGGACGGGTCGGCAGTCGGTTGCCTGAAGACGTGGGGTCGGATGCCAGGCGCTGGGTCGCGCTCCTCGATTGCTGGAGTGAACTATGGACAGGTCGCGAAAAGGCGGCGCAGTTTCTCAAGGAGGTCGCAAAAGGATGTGCCGAAAAGAACGATAAGGAGCTGCTGCGTGACAAGCTCAAGGGCGTTCTGGCATGCGCCTGGCGTGGCGCTCGGGGTTGGCACGATGTCGCGTGCGGAACGGGTGGGACGACGGCAAGGATGGCTCCCGGGGGGGCGGGGGTCGGTATGGGCGAATTTCCGAAGGCGGCTGTCTTACAGAGGTGGCCGGTTTCGTCCCCCCTGCTCGCCTGGTCGCCGCGACCGGTCGCGCCCCATCGGCCCGATCCGGTCGGGTTGCAGTGGCGCGCTCCCTTTCGGCCGGTTCCGGTCAGGGCGCAATGTGGCGGATTTTGCCGCGGGGATTGTCGTCAAGGGGGACGTTCGTGTAAACGTCAACCCGGATCACACATTGTGCGGGGGGCAATCGCCTCTGTCCCGATTCGCGTTTGGATTTGACATCAATGGCACGTTTCACGGTCCACGATCTGGCCAGCATCATTGACGCCCGCGCCATCTCCGGCGGCACCACATCCTATACCAAGGTGCTCCTCGACAAGGGGGCGGAACATTGCGCACGCAAATTCGGCGAGGAGGCGGTGGAAACCATCATCGCCGCGGTCGAGAATAACCGGACCCATCTGATAAGTGAGGGGGCCGATCTGCTCTACCATTTCCTTGTCCTCCTCAAAGCCCGCGGAGTCGCCCTCGAAGAGATTGAGGCCGCGCTCGACAGGCGGACTTCGATGTCCGGGCTTACAGAGAAAGCCTCGCGCAGCAGCAGCAGCTGATGCGGCGTGGAGAGGTCCCGGCGGGAGGTACAGCCCCCGGCAATCAGGGCGACGATGATGGACATCCGCTCCCCCGAGCAGCAATATAATCCCTATCGGGTTTACAGCCGTGAGCAATGGGCGCGTCTGCGGGACGACACGCCGATGACATTGGAACCGCACGAGGTCGAGCAGCTGCGCTCGGTGCACGACCGGCTCGACCTCAAGGAAGTCGAAGAGATCTATCTGCCGCTGTCGCGGCTGTTGTCGCTCTATATCGACACCACACAGCGGCTTTATTATGCCCAGCGTCAGTTTCTCGGCATCCGCGAGCGCCGGATGCCCTATGTCATCGGTGTCGCCGGGTCGGTGGCGGTGGGCAAATCCACCACTGCGCGGGTGCTCAAGGCGCTGCTGGCGCGGATGTCACCGCGACCGACGGTGGATCTGGTCACGACCGACGGCTTCCTGTTTCCAAACGCGGTGCTGGAGCGGGAAGGCCTGATGCAGAAAAAGGGCTTTCCGGAAAGCTACGATCTGCCCAAGCTGCTCGCATTCCTGTCGGAGGCCAAGTCCGGCCGCCATCCGCTGCGGGCCCCGGTCTATTCCCATCTGACCTATGACATCGTGCCGAACCAGTTTGTCGAGATTGATCAGCCCGACATCCTGATCGTCGAAGGAGTCAATGTGCTGCAGACCGGCAAACTGCCGCGCGACGGCAAGGCAGTGGCGGTGGTGTCCGACTTCTTCGATTTCTCGGTTTATATCGACGCCGAGGAGCCGGCATTGCGGCAATGGTATGTGCAGCGTTTCCTTGCGCTTCGGGATACCGCCTTTCATGATCCGCGCTCCTACTTCCACCGCTATGCGCTGTTGTCGGATGAGGAGACGATTGCCACCGCAACCGCGATCTGGGAGCGTACCAATCTCGCCAATCTTGAGGACAACATCCTGCCGACCCGGCCGCGGGCGACGCTGATCCTCAAGAAGGAGAGCAATCATCTGGTCGAGACCGTGGCGCTGCGGCGGCTGTGAGGGCGGCTGTCATGAAGGCAGGGCGGCGTTGGATGCGGGGAGCATCAGCAGTGCCTGCTCCAGCCTTGTCCGGTCAAGCGGTTTGATCAGAAAGCCGTCGATCCCGGACTCGAAACAGGCGTAGCGGTCTTCAAGCTGGGTGTTGGCGGTGAGCGCCAGAATCGGTGTGCGCGGCAGGCCGTCCGCCTCCTCATGGCTGCGGATCGCCCGCGTGGCTTCAATGCCGTCGAGATGCGGCATCTGGATATCCATCAGGATCAGATCGAAGGGCCGGGCACCGGATCGTGCCGTCCGCCAGGCGTCCACCGCTGCCTCCCCGTGAGAAGTGACGCAGGTGCGATGGCCGAGCCGGGAGAGCAGGGAACGCATCAGAAGCGCGTTGATTTCATTGTCTTCGGCGACCAGGATGGTCAGGCCCGAGGTCGAGCCGTCGGGGTTTTCGACAACCTCGCCTGTGTCGGAAGACGGCAGCGGATCGGCGACAGGGCTGGCCGGGTGGCCTGCAGACAGACGCGCGGCGAGCGAGGCGGCACGCAGCGGCTTGGTCAGATATCCGGTGAGGGCAGGGCAGAGGCTGTGTTCATGGCGTGTCAACAGCGTCAACAGTACCAGGCGCTCTGTGGCGTGGGGCCGCGCTGCCTCACTGAGGCGCTCGACCACGTCGTTGCCCAGCGACCGATCGACCAGCATGGCATGCCAGGAGCATTGCGGCAGCAGGGCCTCGCCTGTGTCAGCATCACGCAGCGTACAGGTTTGTGCGCCCCAGCGCTGCAGCCGCCGCGCCACCAGCCAGGCTTCGATCCCCGGGGGCATGACCAGCAGGATGGATTTCCCGCGGAGATCGGGACTGTGGAAGTTCGGCTGACCGCAATCGCCCTCGGATGCCGCGAACGGGATCGTGACCTCAAAAGTGGAGCCGCGGCCCGGTTCGCTCTGCAGCATGATCTTTCCGCCCATGCGCTGCACGATGCGCTCCGAGATCGCCAGTCCGAGGCCGTTGCCACCATAGACGCGCGAGACGTCATCGCCGCCCTGCTCGAATTCGCGGAAGATGCGGCTGCGGGCGTCCTCCGCCACGCCGATCCCGGTGTCACGCACCATGAAGCAGATCCGGCCCGGCTCGGTGCCGGGTTCGACGATCAGCGCCACGCCTCCGGTCGGAGTGAATTTGATGGCGTTGCCAGCGAGATTGAGCAGCACCTGGCGCAGGCACGCGGCATCGCCGACAATCTCAGGCGGCAGGGTCTCATCGACATAGCAGGCGATGGCGAGATTCTTTGCCTGGGCGCGGGGCGCCAGCAATTCGGTGATCTCCTCGACCAGGGGGGTGAGCGCGAAGGGACGGCTTTCGAGTTCGAGCTTGCCGGCCTCGATCTTGGAATAGTCGAGAAGGTCTTCGATCAGCACCATCAGCGCTTCGCCCGAGGTCTTGATGGCGCTGGCATAGGTCGCCTGTTCGGGGGTCGGGCTGGTCTCGAGGAGCAGGCTGCTCATGCCGATGATGCCGTTCAGCGGAGTGCGGATTTCGTGCGAGGCCACGGCGAGAAAACGGGACTTGGCGCGGTTTGCCGCATCGGCCTGGTCACGAGCGAGCGCAAGCGCCTGCCCGGTTTCGGTGCGGTCGGTAACGTCGCGGCCGACATTCTGCAATTCGGCACCATGCCCGGCATCGAGCCGGACCAGGCCTTCGCGCCAGGCGATCCAGCGATTGCCGAGCGGGGTTGCGATCCTCTGGTCGTAAATCCGGATGCCGCTGGCCAGCAGCGTGCTGGTGCCCTGTTCGATGACGTCGAAATTGAAACGGGTGCCGATCAGTGCGGCCCGGGGCTGGCCGGCGAGTTCGCAATAGGCATCGTTGGCGAAGCTGATGCGGCCCTGGGGATCGCGCAGCACGATGAGATCGCCCTGGGATTCGAAGAGATGACGGGCGCGTTCCTCGGCCTCCTTGAGTTCCCAGTTGCGGTCGATGAGGTTTTCGTTATGCAGCGCAACCTTGCGCATGCGCCGCTTGAGGAAGCGCATTCGCATGCTCATGGTGGCAAGGGCAAGACAGGCGAGCGCGAAGAAAAAGCTGATGCCCAGCGCGAAAGTCTTCGGATCATAGCTGTTCCGCTGCGACAGCGTTCCGGTGATGAAACCATGAGCGGTCCCCAGCACCACCGAGAAGATGAATGCGGAGCGGAGCACGAAATGGATTCGTGGATGGTGCCGCCTGAACCGGCGCAGACGCGCCCTGATGCGGAATAGTCGCCCCATTTTCACCAACGCGCGATGGATTACCTCAACCTCGCCGGAAATCCTGCGT
>WQYW01000218.1 GCA_009781045.1 Alphaproteobacteria bacterium | reverse complement strand
GCAGGCCGATCTGAGGCCCGGCGAACTGATCTGGGTTGGTGGTGATGTCCATCTCTATCTCAACCATCTCGACCAGGCCCGGACCCAGGTCGCCCGCGAGCCGCGGCCGTTCCCGACCATGCGCCTCAACCGCAGGCCGGAAACTATCAACGACTATCGGATTGGCGATTTCGAGGTCGACGGCTATGCGCCCCATGAGCCGATTGGCGCGCCGGTGGCGGTCTGATGCCGAATCGGCGGCTTGAAGAGGGCGCTGCAAAAGCCTGCACCACTCGCTGGCAGCCGCTCCCAAAGAAAAAACACCGCATTGACAATGCGTTCGGGGGGAAAGGCGTCGGATCACAATGAGGCGCGACGACCGTGGCGGGTAAAGGGGAGATGGCGATGGAAATCGTGATCATGGTGGCGGTCGCCGACAATGGCGTCATCGGAGCCAACGGCGCGCTGCCCTGGTATCTCCCGTCTGATTTGCAGCGGTTCAAGGCCATCACCACGGGCAGGCCCGTGGTGATGGGGCGCAAGACCTTTGCGTCGCTGTGCCGCCCGCTGGCGGGGCGCACCAATATCGTTCTGACCCGGGATGCCGGGTTCCGCTCTCCCGGTGCGGTGGTGGCGGGTTCCGTCACGGAAGCGCGGGATATAGCGCTTGGCGACGCCCTGCGCCGCGGCGTTGGCGAGATCATGGTGATCGGGGGCGGAGAGATTTTTCGGGCCTTTGTCGACCTGGCCGATCGCTGCGAGGTGACCGAGGTTCACGCGGCGCCGGCTGGCGATGCGTTCTTCGCCCTCGACAAGGCGGACTGGGTCGAAGTGGCGCGGGAGCGGCATGCTGCCGTCGGCTACGACACGGCGGATTTCTCGTTTGTCACTTTTCACCGCCGGAATGAACAGTGTTCATGATTCGGATGGGTTGCCGGATTCGGCGCTGTGCTGTGCCGAATCACGGTTAACTTGGCGATGAAAACGAAACCCCTGCGGGGTTCACGGATTTTTCACGGATCGGGTGTCGTTTTCGGGTTAGTTCGGGCGTTTTTGAGCATCGAAGGGTATCAAAACACCCCCGTTTTGTGCGCCGCAATAACGCTGATTATTGTGTGATTTCCGGTGGTTATCTGGTGGGCACGACAGGGATCGAACCTGTGACCCCTACCATGTCAAGGTAGTGCTCTCCCGCTGAGCTACGTGCCCTGGAAATCCAAGAACCGGGTGGCGTCCCTATAGCGGCTCCGCAGGCCCTCCGCAAGAAAGGTCTGGCGATCTGGGGCGATCTGGGCGACCTGGCCACATCGGATGCTGGTTCCTCTCTGATTTGCCAGAGTCTTGGCTGATATGGATCGAAAACTGCGGATTTTGATCGCGGCGACAAGCCAGCCACGGTTGCGATTTCGTCGGATGCTGGAGAAGACCGTGCCAACCCTGGCGTCACTTTTGGCGGTTGACAGAATGCATTCATTTTTGCATTTTGGATGCATTGCATGCAATGCGGGAGGTTTGGCCATGGCTATGCTGACGGTACGCAATCTGCCTGATGAAGTGCATCGGGCCTTGCATGTGCGGGCTGCAAGTCACGGACGGAGCATGGAAGCTGAGGTGCGTGCGATTCTTGCTGAGGTGGTGAAGCCTGAAAGGCGTGTCCGAATGGGCGATGCGCTTGCTTCGCTTGGTCGCCAGGTTGGTCTGACCACTGAGGATTTCGATGTTCTTGAGAAACACCGGGATAAGACGCCTGCCGAGCCGATGAGTTCTGATTGATTGCACCCAGCCCGAGTCAGGCATGTTGCGGGTTGAGCGTCAGTGAAATCAGCGGGAGTTGTTTTCTCTGATCGTGATGGTCATCCATTTGCCACGAATCACTGTCAGTCGCTCCGGCAACGGGTGTGGGTTGAAACGAATGCTCATTCTTGACACAAATGTCATTTCTGAGGCGATGAAGCCGAAGCCTGATCCGAAGGTGTTGGCCTGGCTGAACGCGCAAGTGGCCGGCACGCTTTACCTGACCAGCGTGACGCTGGCGGAGCTTCTGGATGGCCTCCGGATTCTGCCCAAGGGCGAGCGCAAGAAAAAGCTGAATCAAACCCTCGATGGCCTGCTCGAGCTGTTCGAAGGGCGTATCCTGCCGTTCGATACGGATGCTGCACGCGGGTTTGCAGATCTGGCGGTCATGGCGAGAAATGACGGTCGCGGCTTCCCGACACCAGACGGCTACATAGCTGCCATTGCTGCATCGCGAGACTTCACTGTCGCGTCTCGGAACAAAGCGGCTTTTGAAGCGGGGGGCGTCAAGGTCATCAACCCCTGGAGTGTCTCGGGCTGAGCCACGCGGAACAGGCGTGCAGCGCGAAATGTTGCCTTCGGCTTCATGTCTCTCAATATTGTGGTAGCGTGATCGCCCAGTCCGTCAGGCAACAAAGCAGCGGGAGCGCCGTTTTTGTGTTCCTGTTGGGTCACGAGGGTGTGAGCCAGTTACGATGCTATCCAGTCGGGAATTGGGAATTCAATATTCAATCAGGATACCAGCCGGGTGAAGGAGGTGGCCGCAAAGGTGTGGTGCTCGAACCAGGACCGCAAGATAGCGCCTTGAGTGGGACTTTTTCGTTCCATATGTAGAACGCCGCTTTCCAGTTCCAGACCGATGATGGCACAGAGAAAAAGGCTGCCTGCCGGGACAGTCTGAACCCATGCATTCGGGGCAGCCTTGCCTGTCCTGGCTTGCCGCAACCCGAATACAACATTGGTATCGAGTATAACCGTCAGGAAAGGTCGGCTGACGGGGCAAGTTCGCTGGACTTCGGAAATTCAATTTCGATGTCCTCTACACCGACCGGCCATCCCAGGGCATCAATAATGCTCCAGCCAATGATGAAAACCAGGCCGGTTGCATCCGCCTTCTTTGCCTGGCTGGTGTCCTGACGGAATTCCTGACTGGATAGTGTGGTGACTGGCGCGCGGATCATCGCATCTCGTGGCAGCAACAGCAATATGTAAACGCTATTGCCGCCGCCTTGTTTCGTCAAGGTGGCACCGGCAAACCGACCCTGCCGAGCTGCCGAACGAACCATCCGAACCATGAACATGGATCATTCCGCTGGCGAAAGTTGACAAGCCAAATCGCCAGGGCGGCGGAGGGTGCAAGTGCTGCGGTGATTGATCCGGAAGGCGTTCCTCACATCGTCAACGCCAGGCGCACTGACTTTGGGATCATCGCCTGTCCCCTGCCGGTGATGGCGCAGACTTCCTCAGGCGCGGCAGACATGCAAAATCTCCTTCCCTCAAACGGCCGCGAACTCAAGCGCCAAAGTGACGCCGTTTGTGTCCGGGACGAGAACGATGGTGCCGCCATGACTCTCCATCACGGCCCGAACGATGGCAAGGCCCATCCCGGTGCCGCCCGAGTCGCGACGGGTGGTGAAGAAGGCGTCAAAGATTTTGACGCGGTTGGCTGGCGAAATCGCGTCTCCATCATTGCTGACGGTCAGGCGCAGGCTGGCAGCGTCATCGACGGCGCTGAAAGTCATGCTCTTGGCGCCATGGCGGATCGCGTTGTCGGTGAGATGGGTCAGCACAATCTGGGCCTTTTCGGCGGACATGGCGATCGGATGGGCGAGATTGCCGCCTGTGGTGATCCGGATGTTGGGGAACTGGCGGGCAAGACCGGCAATCAGGGAGCCGAGTTCGCAGCGCTCATTCTGTGGCAGGCTTTCGGCGCGGGCCAGTTCACGCAGGCGCAGCGCCATTGCCTCCAGCCGTTCGGTGTCGGAAATGATATTGGCGAGGAAGATCGCCTGTTCGGCCTGGGTGAGGTCTCCCGATTTGTCGCGCATCGCGTCCTGCAGAAGCTCTGCAGCACCCCGGATCGAGGTCAGCGGCGATTTCAGTTCATGGGTGAGATGGGCGGAAAAGGTTGCGATATGGTCGGAGCGCCGGGCCAGTTGCTCGGCCATGCCAAGGCAGCTGTCGGCGAGTCGGGCGAGTTCCTTTGTGCCGTAATGCTTCAGAGGCTGGAACGCCTGGCGGTCGCCCTGGCGGATCCGGGTCAGGCGCTCGACCAGTTCACGCATCGGACGGGTGATGGTGCGCGAGAACAGGATGCCAATGGCGATGGTGCCGAGGATGACGGTGAGTGCTGCCATGATGAGCTTGCTGCGCTCCTGGTAGAGCAGCTCGAAGATGTTGCTCGGTGTCCGCGTGGTATAGACCACGCCGGCGACGCGGTTATTGACGATGACCGGCATGGCCGAGAACACCTGGACGCCGAGGCCGCGGCTGAGAGCGTAGATCGGTGGCGGTGGCTTGTCGGGCACACGATAGCGCAAGGCGGCGCGATATTGTCCGGCGAGCGCATCCTTGACCTCGGCGAGGTGGGCGAGCGACTCGCCGATCTCGGTGCGCCCGGCGATCACCACCCCGAAGGGGTCGAGAACACGATATCCCGCCAGCGTGACCTTCTGGGTCTCAAGAATGATCGGTGTCAGGCGGGCGCCGATCTCGACAAAGGCACGGTCTGCGGGTCGGGGCGCGGGAAGTGCAGCGGGGCGGCGGCGCAACATGTCGAATCGGGTGAGGTCGAGCGCAGGCCGGATCGGGGTCACCTCCTTGTCCGCCTCCGAGAGGACACTCGCGGGAACTTCCTGACCGAGTTCAATGCCGCGATCGAGGCGCGTGGTGACCTCGCTGGCGTAAATGGCGGCGAGCATGCGGCTCTGGGCGATCAGTTCGGCCTGGGTCTGGCGGATCAGCTGGTTGTCGTACAGGCGGAAGAAGAACAGCCCGACCAGAGGCAGCACCGCCACCGTGGTCAGGACCACCGAGATGATGAGGGCAAGCGATGGCCGCCAGCGTCGCTCCGCGGCATTCATGGATTTTTCTCACAGCGGCCGAGACGGAAACCGATGCTGTAAACCGTATCGATGGCGCTGTCGCAGTGCAGCGCCGCCAGTTTGGCGCGGATGTTGCGGATATGGCTGTCGATGGTGCGATCGGAGACCTGGATGTTGAACTGGTAGGCGGCACGGATCAGCTGCTCGCGGTTGAACACGGCATTGGGGCGGGTCAGGAGCGCGCGCAGAATGGCGAATTCGATGGCGGTGAGGCGCAGGGGCTGCCCTGCGAACGAGGCGACATGCTGTTCGGAGTCGAGCGAAAGGGAACCTTGGGTCAGCGTCGCTTGTGTGGCCTCCGGCGTCGGCCGGGCGGTGCTGCGGCGGAGGATGACGTTGACCCGGGCCACCAGTTCGCGCGGGCTGAAGGGTTTGGTGACGTAATCATCGCCGCCGATCTCAAGCCCGAGGACGCGGTCGATTTCCTCGTCGCGGGCCGACAGGAACAGGATCGGGACGTCGGAGGTCTTGCGCAATTCGCGGCAGACCTCTAGCCCGTCGAGTTCGGGCATGCCGATGTCGAGGATGATGAGCTCGGGGTGGGCGCTGGCGAACAGGCGGAGCGCCTCACGGCCGTCGCGGGCCTCGATCACATCCATGCCGGCCTTGCGCAGCGCAACCCGGATGACCTCGCGAATGCGGGTCTCGTCGTCGACGATGAGGATCCGATGTGTCACGCCTTGCTCCGATAAATCATCCGCGGTTCCAAGTTCCAAGGCTTGAGTTTTACAGGCACTGGCTGGGCTGCCACAAGTCGGCTTCGGGGGAGAATTGCTCAAGACACCAGGGATTTGCGCAGGGTTGGAGGATTCTCGTGCAGATTCTGTGCAAAGCGCGGGATGGCGTACTTGCCGTCGCCAGGGGGGTGCCGTGGCGATTTTGTGGCCGCAGTTCGGGAAGACAAAAGGCCATGATCACCGCCAATTCCCGGAGATCTCGCTAAACCTTGCCACTTCCGCCTTTTCGCGCCGTGAACCACTGGCTGTTGTCCGCTCATCGAGTCAGGCTGAAACAGTCAAGCGCCGCACAAGGAGGCCTTCAGAACCGTCACGGCGTCTGCTTTCCGTCAATCCGCGGTGTGAAGCATGGAAAAAGGCAGACCTATGGAGCCGTCGAGTTCACGAAACCTGGATGGATGTACGAATGGCTTTCCTGCGGTCGGTTTTCGCGATTTGCTCAAGCTGGTATCTGCGATATCAAGGCGGGTCCTCAGATTGGTGGATCGGCGGAACTGATTTGCAGGCTGCGCCGGGCAGAAGCGACTTTGACTGTGGGCCTCCGCTCCGACAGACCAGGGGGTGCGATCGGGGAATGGGAGGCATGGCGGAGGGAGTCAAAGGATAAGGCCGTTCGTCGACCAAGGTCTCGGATTGCGGCAGCCCGATCTGGTCCGCCCCCCCCTGGCAGCCGGTCGTGTCGGAGCGCTTGGGGTGATGAATGACATCGGCTTTCTGCCGTTAAGTTATTGAAAAACCTAGGTAGTTCCGCAAGCATCAATGTCGGGGGAGAGGTGGGAATGGCGTGGCCGACTGGCAGAATTTGCCGAATAGTGCTATTGTTCGATTCAACAGCCACTCCAGAGGAGCGATTGATGGATGCTGCGGTAAAGGTGAAACGACCGAAGATTTCCGTCGAGGAGATGAAACGGCGGCGTAAGATCATTGATGATGGTATCCAGAGCAACGCCATTGAGGGGGCCCGGCATGACTGCCGGATTGATCCGGTACTGGAGGCATTTATCGCTGGCGAGTTTGACATTTCTGAACTGGTAAGCCGTGCCAAGCAGGCGCTCGCGTAACGTGTCCAGTGTCTTACACATTCGCGGACGGAAGAACGCTCAAGAATTTGCTCGGCGCGGCAACGCCCGATGAAGTTGAACGTGCGGCGGCAACACATAGTCTGCTACGGCGGACAGAAATTTTTCTCGGTGGTAGCCCGGAACCGACATTCGATGTGGACTACCTGAGGGCTCTCCACAACCACCTGTTCCAGGACGTCTTTGAGTGGGCCGGGCACTTCCGGCACGAGAAATTCCAACTGTCCGATGGAACGATCGCTCAGGAACCTGCCTTCCATAAGGAGGGCGGCGCGAATATTTTCGCCATTGGCAACCAGATCCCGCTCGAGCTGAATGCCCCTCATGTGGCAGCTGAAGGAGAACGACTGTCTGCGTGGTCTGGATCGTCCTGAATTTGCCATTGAGGCAGCGCACTTCTTTGCACGTCTGAACAGAATCCACCCGTTTCGAGAAGGTAACGTAATCGATTCAAAACCGGTGGTCGGAACTGCTGACGCCACTCAGAATCATGTGCAGCAAGTCATTCCGACACCATAGCTCTGGCTTTCCGCCGCAAGCGAGGTAGTGTTCGCCAATTTAGTGCCAAATCCTGGAGGTCCCGCCTCAATGGCGGGTTCGCACAAGGCATGCGAACGCCGCGCCACGTCACGAGGGGACGGCCG
>WQYW01000217.1 GCA_009781045.1 Alphaproteobacteria bacterium | reverse complement strand
GGAGGCCGCACGCTGGATCGCGGTCCTGCCGCTCGCCGCCACCGAGCAGCACGGTCCCCATCTGCCGCTCGGCACCGATGTCCTGATCGCGAAGGCCTATCTGAAAGAGGTCCGGGCGCAGCTTGGCCAGGAACCAGGTCAGGAACCGGGTAAGGGCATCCCGGCGGCCTTTCTGCCCCTGCAGGGGATCGGCATTTCGACCGAGCACCGGGACTATCCGGGAACGCTGACGCTCCCCCCCGAGATTGCGATTGCGACCTGGGTCGCGATCGGCGAAGGCGTGGCCCGTGCCGGCGTCAAAAAGCTGGTGCTGGTCTCCAGTCATGGCGGTAACAACGCCGCCATGACGCTGGCCGCACAGGAACTGCGGGCGCGGCACAATCTCTTCGTCGTCACCACAGCATGGTCGCGGCTCTGCGGCGCCAGCGCCCTCTTTCCCCAACCGGAAGTCGAATACGGTATCCATGGCGGCGCGGTCGAGACCTCGATCATGCTGGCATCTCACCCTGAGCATGTCCGTCTCGCCGACATCGCCGATTACCCCTCAAGGGCAAGAACCATGGGCGCCAATCCCCTCATTCTGTCGCTCGCCCCGCCGCGCGCCGCAGCGCCTGCCTGGCAGGCGCAGGATCTCCACCCCGCGGGCGCGGTCGGCGACACCCGCCTTGCCAGCGCCGAGAAAGGCAGAGAACTGATCGAAGCGGGGGCACAGGCCTTCTGCCAGCTGCTGGCCGAGATCGACCAGGTCGACCTCGCCACCCTGGCTGAAGGAGTCGTCTGACCCGGCGCTCCGGGCCAGGGTGATAAAGCCCTGGCCGACAAGGAGCGCCGGACTGCAGAAAAGACCAGGGATTGTGGAGCGATGCAGGGCAGGCAGGGCAGGAAGCACCTGGCCCTGGCGGTCCCCGGAAGTGATTCGTTTGCCCGGCTTTTTTTGCTTCCGGCCCCGCCTGATCCGGGCGGGCGTGAGGCGGACAGCGGCCAGAGCAGGCCGGCATCCTGGCGCTGGCGTCTCAAGCCAGTTCTTCTTCCATCACTGCGAAAGCTGGCGCCCCTGGAGCGCGCTCAGCAGCGGATTGGGCTCCGCCGCCCTGATCCGCCGCAGCGTGTTGGTATCGCGGTGATCGAAAATTCCGTCTCTGCCTGCCACCGCCAGATCGGTGCGGGTCACATAGGTCCAGCTGCCGTCGTCGTTGAAGGTGATGTCGATGCGGTAATACTCGGTGCGAAACGCCTGTTCGAGAAAGCTGGTGGAGCAGATGCCGAAGCGGGTGTCGCCGCGGCGTGCCTCGACCGTGATGGTCCGGTCATCGGCACCTGCCCTGCCGCCGGCCAGCACCACCTGACCGCGGGGAATGGCAATCGTCTGCATGATAAGCCCCGTCGCCGGCTCCCACAGCCAATAGCCGGTCTGGTCGTGGAACGTCCCGGCCTCCCCGGCGGTCATCGCCCGGATGTAGTAACGCAGCCCGTAAATCAGCTGCGGTCCGTTGGTCTGGGGATCGATGGCCTCCATACGGACATGTTCCTGGAACTGCCGCTGTTCGGGACCGTCGGCCTTCGGACTGATATCGACGCCGTGGTCGGACAGCCAGACCCCGGCAAGAGGCCGCAGCGGGCCAAGATTGGCCAGCGTGTCCGGTGAAATATTCGCAGGTTCTGTGAAGATGTCGTCCATGTTGCAGCAACTCCCGGGTGATGACGCGACGTGGCGCAAACGGGGAGATTAGGGTTGACTCGGATGCGCTGGCAAGGCTAAGGCCCGCTCGTTGTCGGGAACCTCCGTGTTCCGATCGCTTTCGCCGCGCCACCCCTTAACTCTCACCATGAGTGCACCGAAAAGCCGATGGGCAGTAGTCACAAGGGCGTTGCCGGTTCAGCACAGGGTGCCGGACCCGCATCGTCGCAGGAAATAAATGTGAACCGCGACGGCGCGAGCCGTGTGAGAGGCGTCAGGACCGGCTAGAAGCCGTGCGGGCGCGTTTTCACCGACCCTGTCGCCGGTGGCGGGCAGGAAGGTGAGTGATGTTCGAAACATCCGCACAACAGAGACTTTGTCCACATCTGCCGTCTCTCCACGCTCAGGCGGGGGCGCGTGCTCGCCACCTGATGCCGGCCAATGCAGCCTCAGATCACGAACAACGCCACCACCTGCCCTGTCACAAAACCGTAGTGTTTCCTTGCCAGTTTCGACCCACGTTCCATTTCTGGAAGCGACTGACTGCGCCCGCTTTTTTGCACTGTCGAGGCCCAGCCGCCGTCCCTGATGGAAGTGATTCGTGGCGAATGGATGACCATCCCGATTGGAAATGCGCAAATTTTCCGGATTTCGAGCCGGGTGCGAACCGCCCTTTGTTCGACCTGGGCAGTTACCCTTGCCCGAACCGATCGCCTGAGAACGGTCGACCTCCGGCACCCGAAGCCCTGCGCGCCCCCCCTGAAATCCCCAACCCTGAAATCCCCGGGCCTGAGCGCCTTTCGCGCGCACTCTGCGACTCTCACGGGTTTTGACATGATGCAGCGACGTGCGGGCAGGAGGATGAAACTGGTTCTGGCGCTTGGGGCTCTGGGCACGCTGGTCGGCGCAGGCGGCGCCCGCGCCGCCGAGCCGGCGGTCAAAGCCGCGGCGCCCGTGCCGGCTTTGATGTGGAATGGATTTTATGCCGGCGGCCATTTCGGCACCGGCAATGCCTCCTATGGACCGGGCACCAATCCGATGCCGAGCCAGGGCGAATTCCTGCCCGGCAGTGTCACCGGGCTGATCGGCGGATTCCAGGTCGGCTTCAGTCACCGCACCCAAAGCGGCATCGTCCTTGGCGCTGAGGCCGAGGCCACTTTCCCGAGCCCCGAGGACCACGCCAGACTGACGCCCGCGCCGTTCAACAGCGCCATCGACTATGTCGGCACCCTCCGGGGCCGCATTGGCGCCGATTTCCAGGGCGTGATGCCTTACGCCACCGCAGGCCTGGCCTGGGGGCACAGCCACATCAATATCAACGCGCCCGACGGCGGCGACCCCGTGGCCGCCCCCGGCGGTTACCACGCCGGCTGGACCGCAGGGCTCGGCATCGAATGGGCGCTCGAAGGCGACTGGAGCGTCCGCGCCGAATATGACCATGTCGAACTGGCAGGGCGACACTTCGATCTTTCCGAACACGGTCTCGGCTTCGTCACCGTCACCCCCCGCCTTGATCTCGTCAAGGCCGGTCTCAACTATCACTTCGCCACCGCTGGCATCCTGCCGGTCAAGGCCACCCCGATTCTGCCCGAATCCGACAACTGGAACATCCACGCCCAGACCACCCTGCAACCGCAGTTCTATGGCCCCATCCGCTCGCCCTATGCCAGCCCCCTCTCCATCCCCGGCGGCGGCGAGACGCGCCAGACCTGGACCGCAACCGCTTTTCTCGGTGTGCGGCTGTGGCAGGGGGCCGAATTCTATTTCAACGGCGAGACCGCCCAGGGCTTCGGCATCAACGGCACCCAGGGCATTGCCGGCTTTCCCTCCGGAGAAGCCCAGAAAGCGGGCGCCGATTACCCGCGGATTCGCGCCCAGCGTTATTACCTCAAACAGACTTTCGGCTTCGGCGGCGGTGAGGAAGAGGTCGCCGACGGACCCAACCAGCTCGCCGGCAAGCGCGATATCGACCGCATCACGGTGATTCTCGGGCGCTTTGCCATCGGCGATTTCTTCGACAACAACGCCTATGCCCATGATCCCCGCGCCGACTTCTCCAACTGGGCCTTGTGGGAAGCGGGTGCCTATGATTTCCCGGCCGATCTCCCCGGCTATACCCGCGGCGCCATGGTCGAGCTCAACCGCAAGGCCTGGGCGGTCCGCGCCGCGCTGGTCCAGCTGCCTGCGGCCCCCAACAGCGACGTTCTCTCCAGCAAAGGCGGTGCTGGCGTCATCGAATTCGAGGAGCGCCACAGCCTCGCCCAGCAGCCTGGCAAGCTCCGCCTCGGCGCCTTTCTCAACAATGGCAACACCGCCAGCTACCGCGAGACGCTGGCGCAGTTCACCGCCCTTCCCGATGCCGACATCAACGCGCTCACCGACCTCAACCGGCGGCTGCGCCCCAAATACGGCTTCTATGCCAATCTCGAACAGCAGATCATGACCGATGTCGGACTGTTCGCGCGGCTGAGCTGGAACGACGGCCGCACCGAGTCCCTGTCCTTCAGCGATATCGACCGCAGCCTCAGTGGCGGACTGTCGATCAAGGGCAGTTTCTGGGGACGACCCGAGGACACCATCGGCATCGGCGGGGCCGTCAACGGCCTGACGACAAGCCATCGCGCCTTTCTCGCCGCCGGGGGCTTTGGTCTTGTAATCGGCGACGGAGCGCTCAATTACCGTCCCGAGCGTGCCCTGGAAGCCTATTATGCCTATGCGGTGAACAGGAATCTGACACTTACGGCCGACTATCAGTTGATCACGAACCCGGCCTATAACGCCGATCGCGGACCGGCCTCGATCTTCTCGGGCCGTCTTCATGCTGAATTCTAACCACCTTCGGGGCACCGACCGATGAAACTCCAGGACAACCGCTCAGCGGGAATTGGCCGCGCGCTGCGCCCCAATATCTGGGATCTTGCCGCACTGCTTCTGGTGCTCGGCGCCCTGGTCGCGATCGCCTATGGCGGCAAGCAGACCGTGGTGCCGCTCAGCGAACTCGAGCGCACACCGGTGACGCTTGATCCTTCGGCGCTGCCCTTCTATGCGCTCCGCACCACGCTTCGCATGCTGCTGGCCATCGTCTGTTCGACCATTTTCACCTTCATCTATGCCGCCATCGCCGCCAAGAGCCGCCGCGCCGAGATGGTGATGGTGCCGCTTCTGGACATTCTCCAGTCGGTGCCGATCCTGGGCTTTCTTGCCTTCACCGTGCTGTTCTTCATGAACCTGTTTCCCGGACGGGTGATCGGTGCCGAACTGGCCTCGGTGTTTGCAATCTTCACCAGCCAGGCCTGGAACATGACCTTCTCCATGTACCAGTCGATCCGCAACGTGCCCAAAGATCTCGAGGACGCCACCCAGAGCTTCCGCCTGTCGCAGTGGCAGCGTTTCTGGCGCCTCGACGTGCCTTTTGCCATGCCGGGACTGATCTGGAACGCGATGATGTCGATGTCCGGAGGCTGGTTTTTCGTGGTGGCGTCGGAAGCCATCACGGTCGGCGACACCACCATCACGCTGCCCGGCGTCGGCTCCTATGTGGCACTCGCCATCCAGCACCAGAACACCGCAGCGATCTACTATGCCATCGCCGCCATGTTCCTCGTCATTCTGATCTACGAACAGCTGCTGTTTCGCCCCATTGTCGCCTGGGCCGACAAATTCCGCTTCGAGCAGACCGCCTCGGGCGATGCGCCCTCATCCTGGATGCTCGACCTCTTCCGGCGCACCCGCGCGCTGCGCGCCCTGACCTTTCCCTTTGCCGCCGTAAACCGCAAGATCTCCAATCTGCCGATCTCGCTGCCCCGTCTGCGCAGCCCTGCGGCTTCGAGCACGCCTCCCTCGAAACTGATTGATGCGCTGTGGCTGCTCGTGGTCGTCTCCGCTACCGCCTATGCCGGCTGGCAGACCTATGCCTATCTCGCCCACCACCTTGAGTTCTCCGACATTTTCGTGGTGATCGGGCAGGGCATGATCACGCTCTTACGTGTCGTGGTGCTGATCGCGATCGCCTCCGTGATCTGGGTCCCGGTCGGGGTGTGGATCGGACTGCGGCCGAGACTTGCCGAACGCATGCAGCCGCTGGCACAGTTTTTCGCCGCCTTCCCTGCCAATATCGCCTTCGGCGTCTTCGTCCAGGGCATCGTCGACTTCCATCTCAGCCCCAATATCTGGCTGAGCCCGCTGATGATCCTCGGCACCCAGTGGTATATCCTGTTCAACGTCATCGCCGGAGCCAGCGCTTTTCCCACCGACCTGCGTGAGGCCGCCTCGAGCTTCCACCTCAAAGGCTGGCGCTGGTGGACCAAGGTGATCCTGCCCGGCATCTTCCCCTATTATGTCACCGGTGCCATCACCGCCTCGGGCGGCTCCTGGAACGCCTCGATCGTCGCCGAGGTGGCGAACTGGGGCACCACGCAGCTCAAGGCCGAGGGCCTCGGCGCCTATATCGCCAACGCCACTACGGCTGGCGACCGGCCGCGCATCGTGCTCGGCGTCGCCACCATGTGCGTCCTGGTGACCCTGTTCAACCGCCTGTTATGGCGACCGCTTTATCTGTTCAGCGAACGCCGCCTGCGTCTGGGCTGAGAAGGAGACCATCATGCTCGGACCCGTGGCACAAGCCCCCCTGGTCAGCATCCGCAATGTCTGCCGCTCCTTCCCCAAGGCCAGCGGCGAGCAGTTGACGGTGCTGGAGAATGTCGATCTCACCATCCGCTCCGGTGAGATCGTCGGCCTGCTCGGCCGCTCCGGATCCGGCAAGTCAACCCTGCTGCGCATCATCGCCGGCCTGATCCGGCCAAGCTCGGGCGACGCCACCTTCCGTGGCGCCGCAATCGCCGGCGCGCCTGAGGGCCTTGCCATGGTGTTCCAGTCCTTTGCCCTGTTTCCCTGGCTCACCGTGCTCCAGAATGTCGAACTCGGACTTGAGGCACTCGGTGTCGAGGCCCATGAGGGGCGCAAGCGCGCCCTCGAGGCCATCGACCTCATCGGTCTCGACGGCTTTGAATCGGCCTATCCGAAAGAGTTGTCCGGCGGCATGCGCCAGCGCGTCGGCTTTGCCCGCGCCCTTGTCGTCCATCCCGATCTCCTGCTGATGGACGAACCCTTCTCGGCCCTCGACGTGCTGACGGCGGAAACTCTGCGTACCGACCTCATCGATCTCTGGGTTGAAGGCCGGCTGCCGATCAAGTCGGTGCTGATGGTGACCCATAATATCGAGGAAGCGGTGCTGATGTGCGACCGCATCCTGATTTTTTCGTCCAATCCCGGTCGTGTCGCCAGCGAGATCAAGGTCGATCTCAAACATCCGCGCAAACGTCTTGATCCAAATTTCCGCCAGATCGTCGACACCATCTACGCCCGCATGACCCAGCGCGCCGAACCTCGCTCGCTGGCCGCCGAAGGCATCCCCGGCACCGGTGTCGGCATGACGCTCCATCACGTCTCCTCCAACGTGCTCTCCGGTCTGATCGAAACCCTCGCCGGCCCGCCCTATAACGGTCACGCCGACCTGCCGGTGCTGGCCGCCCAGCTCCAGCTCGAAGCCGACGATCTCCTTCATCTCGGCGAAGCCCTGCAACTGCTGCGCTTCGCCCAGCTCAGCGAGGGCGATCTCGTGATCACGGATGCGGGGCGGCGTTTCGTCGATCTCGCCACCGACGCCCGCAAGAAGCTCTTCGCCGAGCATCTCGTCACCTATGTGCCGGTGATGGGACTGATCCGCCG
>WQYW01000216.1 GCA_009781045.1 Alphaproteobacteria bacterium | reverse complement strand
GGCGGGTCAAGAATGCGGAGAGCATGATTGCCATCCGCATCTGCCGGGCCAATGACGGCTGGGGCGACTTCTGGGACGCCAAAATGGCAGCGTAGCATCTGACCACACTTTGGTTCGCACCCGATCGGTTCAGTAAGTTCGGTCGATGTCTTCGTGACCCGTCGCGAACAGCCGCGTTTGGCATTCACAGAAACAGTGCGTTCGATATTTCATGTTGTCGGATATAGTCTGTAGTCGTTACCTCCATCGTTTACGAAATAAAACGATCGAGGTTTGGGAGCTTCCCTGCCTCACCGCATACTCAGCGTGCGCTGCGTCTCGTTCGCTATCCAAAAGGTTGTGTCACGCGGAGGCGTTTACAGACACCAAGCAACTCTTCGATCTGGCACCCGTGGCGCGACACTATCCGCGCATCTTATTAGTGATGCAACTTTCCGTGTTCATCGTTGGCCCCAATGTCTCAACTCTCCATTGGCCTAACCAAAACGAAGCTTGCGTGCTTGCGGCATCGCCGCGCACAACGCCCTAGTTTCGCCAGAGGCGCCTCAATCCACCGAACAACACCTGCCACTGGACTGCCGAGGGGAGCTACTAAACATTGAACATTCTCCAGCTTATGGTCGCAGATATTGTTCAGCTTACGCTCGCCGGCCGGGCAGAAAATCGTTCCGGCTGAATGGGACCGGTGAGGGCGGAATCAATCGCCCCCCAACGCCAGATGCCCGACCAGTTGTTTTCCTGCCGATCTGCAGGATCCCGCTCAGGATCAGGAGCGGACCTTGACATAGCTGCCGGGGGCGTCCTCGATCGCGGGAAACTCCTCGCTGCCGACGCTGCGGGCGGGGACTTCCTCGGGATCGAGTCCGCCAAGCCAGGCGCGCCAGTCCGGCCACCACGACCCCTTGTGTTCCTCGGCGCCGGCAAGCCATTCGGCGACGGTGGCACCCTCGATGCCGTCCCTGGTCCAGTACTGGTATTTGTTCGTCGCCGGCGGATTGATGACGCCGGCGATGTGACCGGAGCCCGCCACCACGAATTTCACGGGGCCCCCGAAACAGTGGGATCCCCGCAGCACCGATTCCGCCGGAGCAATATGATCCTCGCGGGTGGCGAGATTATAGATCGGCAGCGTGACCTTGGAGAGATCCAGCTGGGTATTGTCCATGACCATGGTGCCCTTGGACAGACGGTTCTCCAGGTAGCAGTTGCGCAGATAGTAGGAGTGGTTGGCCGCCGTCATGCGCGTCGAGTCGGAATTCCAGTGCAGCAGATCAAACGAGCCCGGCTTCTGGCCCTTGAGATAATTGCTGACGACATAGGACCAGATCAGGTCATTGGAGCGCAGCATGTTGAAGACCATGGCCATCTTCGAGCCTTCAAGGACGCCGGTGGCCTGCATTTCCTGCTCCAGCGCCGTCAGCTGCTCGTCGTCGATGAACACCAGGAGATCGCCGGCAAAGGTGAAGTCGACCTGGGCGGTGAAGAAGGTCGCCGAGGCGATCTGGCTGGAGCGCTGCGGCTGGTCGGCAAGCAGCGCCAGCGTGCTGGCGAGCAGTGTACCGCCGACGCAATAGCCCAAGGTGTGAACCCGCGACTCGCCGGTAAGGCTCCGGACCACGTCCATCGCGGCGATCGGGCCTTCCTTGGCATAGTCCTCCCATGTCTTGTGTTCGAGGCTCTTGTCGGGATTGATCCAGGAGATGACGAACACCGTGACGCCCTGATCGACGCACCACTTGATGAAGGATTTCTCCGGGCGCAGATCCAGGATGTAGAACTTGTTGATCCAGGGCGGCACGATCAGAAGCGGCGTGCGCAGGACGTTCTCCGTGCTCGGCTGGTACTGGATCAGCTGTATGAGATCGTTCTGGAACACCACCTTGCCGGCGGTGGTCGCCATGTTGACGCCGACCTCGAGATTGGCAGGGTCGGATTGCCGGATCTTGAGATTGCCGTGGCCTGCTGCGACATCCTCGGCCAGCATGGTCAGACCGCGGGCCAGATTGTCGGCATTGGTGGCGATGGTTTCGCGCATCACCTCGGGATTGGTGAGCAGGAAATTCGACGGGGACAGCGCATTGATGATCTGCTGGACATAGAATTCCGCCTTGTGGCGGGTGTGGGGATCGAGGTCAGCGGTTTTTTTTACCAGTTCCTCGGCCTGCTTCGAGGTCAGGAGATAGACCTGTTTGATGAAATCGTAGAACTGGTTCGAGGTCCAGCTCGGGTCGGCAAAGCGCCTGTCGCGCGGGGCCGGCGCGATGGCTGGGCTCACGTCTTCACCGGCCATGCGGCGAATCGTCGTCCCCCACAGATCGAGATAATCCCGGGCCAGCCGCGACTGCAGGTCGGTGGCGCGACCGGGATCCGAGAGCCAGTATTCGGCCACCGACGTCAGGGTCTTGACCACATCGATCATCTCGTTTGGCCGATCCTTGACCTCACCGGTGGCCCGTGGCTCAAAATAGGCCGCCAACGCCTTGCCGCCACTCTCCATGGCACGCGCGATGTTGATGGCGAAGGCTTCGGCGTCGAACCCGGTTTCCCCGGATGACGTGTCGGGTGTCTTGGTGTTCATCGTTTTCCCAGAAGAGGTTAATGGCAAATCAGGCGCAGACAGCGGGGCGAAACATCTCAATTCCCGGGTCACCGGGTTGGTGGCGTCGGGTCCTATCAGGGGACAGTACTGATTCGCAGCCTTCCCGTCACCGCAAAGTCGCGCGTTCCGGGGCCCCACCGGCCGATTCTGTGCCGTCCTGCGGCAGGATTTACGGATTTACGTGGTGGGGTTGAAGCAATTGTGATTATCGTCCTCCCTGAGGCATGCTTTGGTCACTGTTCCGCCATTTTTGGCGTCGCAGGGTTTGAAATTATGTATTGTCGACCCGGCCTGTGGCGGTCGTGAGGGATTTTTACGAGAGCGCAATGGTGAGCAAACGGACAGCGATAAGGTCTGGCCTGTCAGCTCTGCTGGCTGCATTGGCGCTTGGCGGCTGTTCAAGCCAGGTCCTTGATCTCAGTGCTGAAGACCTGGTGGGGCGACCGAAGGATACGGCGGCAACGGGCCAGGCGAGCGCCAGCCCGCCAGCGGCGAGCCAGCCGGTGACAAGCCAGCCGGTGAACAGCGTGCCGCAGACCCGTGAGAATGCCGTTATCTCCCCGGAACAGAGGGCAAAAATCGAGGCGGAACTGAAGGCGGCGCGGGAACACCAGGAAGCGCTGATCCGGGATGCAGATCGCGCGACGAGCCACCCTGGCAAGAAAAAGACATCGCCTGAAGCTTCGCCCAGCAGTCAGCTGCACTGAACGCACTGTTTTTGCTGAAATCGCCTCAAGGGTATGGCCGGGGTCTGGTGCTTTCGAAAACGGCCGGCGGTTTGAATATGCGGCCGGATGGTGCTGATTTTCCGCTCCCCTCAGGCATCGAAGGCGAAGGAGATGCCGCGCGGACAGAAAGACATTGCCAGCGGCAGCGTAAGGAGGGGCAAAAGCCCGCCTGTTGCGCAGCCTGTTGCAGGGCTGGTCGGGTTCTCCCGGGAAATCAGCATGCAGAAAGATGCGGGCTGACGTAAACCGGCACAATGTTGCCGATGAAAACTGCTGCTGTTTCTGTCCGACGTTCCATTTCCGGAGTGACAGACCGGACCAAGGCAATTTTTCCCCGGATTTCGAGCCGGCTGTGAGCCGCCTCTTGTCCCCTTGTTTGGCGGTAGGGCAGTCGGGCAGTTACAGTTTCTTGAAAGCGCCGGCAAAACGGCGCACAACGTGAATTCTGCGCACGCCGACAGGCGTTGATTCTTCCCGAGGGACGTTTCCGTTGATGGTCGCACCCCTGAGAGTGGGCATTGCGGGACTTGGCACCGTTGGCGCCGAAGTGGTTCGCCAGATCAGAGCCCGGGCGGACCTGCTTGCGGCGCGCTGTGGCCGGGAGCTGCGTCTGGTCGGGGTCTGCGCGCGTTCCAAAGCCGGCAAGCGTGCCCTTGGTCTCGACGGCGTCCACTGGATCCGGGATCCGCTCGCGCTCGCGGTGCATCGCGAAGTCGACTGTTTTGTCGAGTTGATGGGCGGGGCCGGAGATCCTGCGCTTTCCTGCGTCGAGGCAGCGCTGACGTCGGGCAAATCCGTCGTCACCGCCAACAAGGCGCTGCTCGCCAGACATGGCCTCCGGCTGGCCAGGCTGGCGGAAAAACATGGTGTGGCGCTGAATTTCGAGGCTGCGGCAGGCGCGGCGATCCCGGTGATCAGGACGCTCCGAGAGGGGCTCGCGGCGACCACGGTCAAGCGGGTCTACGGCATCCTCAACGGCACCTGCAATTACATCCTCAGCCGCATGGAACAGGAAGGACGGAGCTTCGCCGACTGCCTCAAGGACGCCCAGCGGCTTGGCTATGCCGAAGCCGATCCGTCATTCGACGTCGACGGCCATGATACGGCGCAGAAGCTTGCCATTCTTGCCAGCCTTGCCTTCGGCGGCAAGGTTGCCCAGAGCGCGGTTCATGTCGAAGGCATCTCGTCGATCACCCCGGAGGATCTGCGCGCCGCAGCCGATCTTGGTTATCGCGTCAAGCTCTTAGGGGTGGCGGTGCGCACCGACAAGGGTATCGAGCAGCGCGTTCACCCTACCATGATACCGATATCCTCGGCGATCGCCCAGGTGATGGGTGTCACCAACGCGCTCACCATTGATGGCGAGGGGATCGATCCCATCACTCTGGTCGGCCCCGGCGCGGGAGGGGCGGCGACGGCTTGCGCCGTGCTGAGCGATATTGCCGATGTCGCGCGGGGACTGCGGGTGTGGCCGTTCGGTCTGCCCGTGACCGCGCTTGGCGATGTCGCCCGCGCGCCGATGGAGCGCCACGAGGGCGGTTATTACATCCGCCTCATGGCCCGCGATTTCCCGGGTGCGGTGGCGGCCATCGCGAGCCGCCTGGCGGAGGAGAAAATCTCGATTGAATCAATTGTGCAGCGTCACGCTGATGTGGCTGCTGACGTTTCCATGGATGCGCCGGTGCCGGTGATCCCGATCACCCCAGTGATCCTGATCACCTATGCCACCCACGAGGATGGCGTGCGTCGGGCGCTGGCTGCGGTCCAGCGCGACAAGGTCATCCGGGGGCGGCCGCAAGTGATACGGATCGAGAAAAACTGAGGTATCATTTTGCCCGAAAAGGATCGGAGAATGCGTGTCCAGCGGGCGGGATTTGGGAAAGGACAGACGGGATTTCAGTGGGATAGGTCGGTGGCGCGGATGGTGTCCCCCTGATCCTCAACGAACGGCCCTGCGCACAGCGAAAAGCGGGGCATGGGTCGGGAGGGCAACCTTAAGGGCCTGAGACTTGAGATGACTCAAGGCAGGTCGATCCGGGCGCGGATTGAATGAAGTGTAGTGGCGCCAATGGCGAATTGAAGCGGACGGCGGATTCCGCTGCAAAAAGGAGAATGCGATGTCGACGAACCAAATTCAGGTCCCCAAACAATTGATGCTGGAGCGCATTCTCACCATCGAACTGGTGCGGGTGACGGAACGGGCGGCGGTGTCGTCGGCGCGGCTGCGTGGCCATGGCAACGAAAAGGCTGCCGACCAGGCCGCCGTCGATGCCATGCGACGGGAACTCAACAAGCTGCCGATCGAGGGTACCATCGTTATCGGCGAGGGTGAGCGCGACGAGGCGCCGATGCTCTATATCGGTGAGAAGGTCGGCACCAGGGCCGGACCGGATGTCGATATCGCCGTCGATCCGCTTGAAGGCACCACGCTCTGTGCCAAGAACATGCCGGGCGCGATTGCCACCATGGCCATGGCCGAGGGCGGTTCGCTCCTGCATGCGCCGGACGTCTATATGGACAAAATCGCGGTTGGCCCCGGCTATGCCAAGGGCGTGGTCGATATTGACGCCTCACCGGCGGAAAACGTGCGCCGTCTGGCCAAAGCCAAGGGGGTGGCTCCGGATGCCATCACCGTGCTGGTCCTCGACCGTGCCCGGCATGCCGACATCATCCAGAGTGTGCGCTCCACCGGTGCCTCGGTCCGGCTGATCACCGATGGCGATGTCGCCGGCGTGATCCATTGCGCAGATCCCGACAACACCGGGGTCGACATGTATCTCGGCATCGGCGGCGCACCGGAAGGCGTGCTGGCGGCGGTGGCGCTGCGCTGCATCGGCGGACAGATGCAGTGTCGTCTTATCCTCGACACCGAGGAGAAGCGGGAACGCGCGGCCAAGATGGGCACCCTTGATCCCAAGATGATCTATCAGATCGAGGACATGGCCAAGGGTGACTGCCTGTTTGCCGCCACCGGTGTCACCACCGGCTCGCTGCTGTCGGGGGTCAAGGTGCGCAGAGACGGCGTCATCGAAACGGAGACCGTGGTCATGCGTTCCGTGACTGGCACCGTGCGCGTGATCAAGGCCGAACACCGGCAACTGGACAAGTTCCATCTCGATTAGGCTGCAGATTCCCCCGGCTCCTCGGGAGCCTGGGCTTGCGCGATGGATCACCGGCTGGAGATCAGCCGGTGATCCATCGATTTTGGGGCTCGCGGCTCTCGCATGAGGGATGTCGGGCCTTGCCCTTTGGATCTGCCGGGGTCGACGAGATGCGTGCTCTGGCTTTTGAGCTTCAAGGCCGCGACAAATGCCGGCCATCCTGTTCCAGGTCTTCCCTGATTCTGCACAAGTGGCCGATCGGACAGCAGACGAAATCTTCCACGTCCTCCTTTGTCACAGCCAGGCGTAACGACGCTGGCAGACCTCGGCCGCCACAGCCTTCCCCCGCATGACGGTTTCGGGTCCGTCAAAGAGCGGCAACGCGCCGATCCGTGGCGGATCAGGACACGCCAGAAGGCGCTGAAAACCGGGTCGCCCAGTGAGTTCTCCATCCCTCAAGGAACATGTCCATGAACGTCACCGACAAGAACTCTGCTGGTGAGGCCTTTCGCAAATATCGGGCCGCAGCGGAAGCGGGCGATGGGGATGCACAGGTCAAACTCGCGGAACTGTACTTCACTCTACCCGCGAAGCCTCCGGCTATGCCGGAGCGAATAACGGCAGTTCTACATCTGCGGGAATAGATTCACAGAATCTTAGGATCTCCCTGGGGGCACCCGAAGCCCCACAAGGAGATCATAATGTCACAGAATAACAACCACTTAAGCCACACGACATGGGAGTGCAAGTACCATCTCGTGTTCACGCCGAAGTACCGGAAGAGGCTGCTGTTCTCGAATATCCGGCCGCGCCTGGGCAGCGTCTTCCGCGACTTGGCCCGGCGCAAGGAGTGTCAGGTGGAGGAGGGGCAGCTGATGCCCGACCACGTCCACATGCTTACTAATCCGTGCATAATTTTGATGACCCCTATTGCATTCCATGTTCTGTTAGTGTATAGTGCGTTCTATGAAAATTGATGGTCGCACAATTGGTCGAAAGAAGGCCGAGGAAATCCGCTTCG
>WQYW01000215.1 GCA_009781045.1 Alphaproteobacteria bacterium | reverse complement strand
AACTGAACCCGGACGAGCAGGTTTGGAACGAAGTTAAAAATAACAACGTTGGCAAGACACAAATATTCAGCTTTTCGGATCTTAAGGGGGCGGTTAGGCGTGGATTGCGTAAGCTACAAATGATGCCAGATTCCGTCCGCGCATTTTTCAGGCATAAGGATTGTAAGTACGCCGCAGCTTAAGGTCATCAATATTATGCACGGATTAGTAGGAGAGAAGAATGCGGGTTTTCGGGGCGCGGAGACGCGGAAGGGCCTCCTCGGAAGGAACGCACATGGCGGGCCGGCAGGGAGCGACAGCGGCTTCCAGTGGGCAGGCCGTCACGCCTCAGTAGCGATCATCGATCATCACGCATGTTCTCAATCGTCGGCCGGTGAGACGCGGCCGCGCGGCATTCGCGGTTCGAACAGGATATGGGCCGATGCGCTGCGGCAGCCGGAAACGACAATGGCGGATGCCGCGCACACGGGTTGTTTGTTGTTCATCGAGGGCAGACAGAGCCGCAGCTGGCGGGAACGGCAAGGGAGACGAAAGGCACCGCGCTCCAGGGGGCTGCCTGCCGCTATTTCGCCACGATCCACGATGACCGTCGCCTGTCGCACAAGGCGGGAGCCTCCCGGGGCAAGATGTCGGTGCCGCGCGTCAGGTTGTTGCCATAGGCCGAATCAATTGCTGTCCAGGCTCTTGAGTCTGCCTTTTGCCAACGCGTTCCCAGCGTCGTCCGCCTTGCGATACCACCGCCTCGCCTGCTCCAGATCGTGAGGCACGCCCTGCCCCTTTTCGTACATGTCCCCAAGGGTTATGGCTGCAGTACTGGAACCCTGCTCGGCGGCCTTGCGGGTCCAGACCATAGCCTGGTCAGGATCGCGTGGAACGCCAATGCCGACCAGGTAGAGAAAGCCCAGCTTCTCCTGTCCGGTCGCGCTGCCCTGCAGGGCGGCCTTGCGATACCACCGTGCCGCCTCGCTATCGTCCAGCCGGACGCCGATGCCGTAACTGTACATGTTGGCGAGTTCAACCTGCGCGATCGCGAGCCCGCCTTCCGCCGCCTTGCGATACCAGTTTGCGGCCTCCGCCTGGTCAAGTGGGTAGTCATTATAGCCGTTATAGCAGGACAGGCCGATGAGGAATTGGGCTTCGAGGTGCCCCTGGTCAGCCGCCTTGCGGTACCACAGCCAGGCCTGCTTGAAGTCCCACCGTTCTACACCCAAGCGTTTTTCGTACATGACACCGAGACGGTATTGGGCATCGGCGTCCCCGCGTTCGGCGGCCAGGCGTGTGTCGCTGAATGTCGCCGCAGTCACGCTGACCCTCGGCCGGACGAAGCCCGGCTGTACCCTTTCAAGCAGCGCCTCGATATTGGGCGCCTGTCCGACGAATCCGCCTTCCGTCGGGCTGGGCTGCCTCGGCGCCGTCTGTGATGGAGCGCTGCTTCCGGCCGCCTTGTGCAGCCAGGCCGCCGCCTCGGCGTCGTTCCTCGCAACCCCCCAGCCTTTGGAGTACATGTTGGCGAGACTGCGCTGGGCAGATGCCAGGCCCTTGTCGGCGGCCTTGTGGTACCACTTCACTGCCTCGCCATAGTCTCTGGGCACGCCCTGACCCCGTTCATACATGGCGCCAAGATTCTTCTGCGCCTGAACCTGGCCCTGTTCGGCTGCCTTGCGAAACCACAGTGCCGCCTGCTGATAATCGAGCGTCACACCCTCGCCCCTGGCGTACATCAGAGCGAGATTGTTCTGCGCCACAGCCATACCCTGCTCAGCCGCCTTGCGGTACCAGGAAAGGGCCTGTGCAGGATCCTGCGCCACCCCTCTGCCGTGCTGGTACATCAGGCCGAGATTAAACTGGGCTGTCGCGTCCCCCGAGCCGCTGGGGGCTGGCGCGTTCTGGCTGAGTGCCGGTGCCATGCAGGCAAGACAGAGGGCAAGGGCGAGAGCGGTAGCCGCATTCTTCATCAGGAACACCTCTTGAGTTCGCGGGGCGAGACGGATGGCTGCCGCGCGGCAGGCGGGAAGAGGACGAAAGGCATCGTGCTCGGGGAGGTGGATGTTACCTGCGGCCGCTTCGCCACGCCGACCATCGCCTGTCGCACAAGGGGGGGAGCCCCGGCGAAGAGCGCCGGGCTTGCCATCAGAGCAGCCCGTCGTCATTGGCCGGATCAATTACCGTCCAACCTCTTGAGATTGATTTCGGCCATGCTGTTACCTTTCTCGATCGCCTTGCGATACCACTGCCTCGCCTGAGCCGGATCGCGTGCTACGCCCTCACCCTTTTCGTACATCTCACCGAGGTCATTTTGCGCACTGCCATAGCCCAGTTCGGCGGCCTTGCGGGTCCAGGAAACCGCCTGGTCAAGATCGCGCGGAACGCCACTGCCGACAGTGTAGAGAAAGCCGAGCTTCGATTGGGCCTTGGCGTAGCCCTGCAGGGCGGCCTTTCGATACCACCTGGCAGCCTCGCTGGCGTCTTTCAATACGCCAGAGCCGGTTTCGTACCGCTCGGCAAGCCCAATCTGTGCAACCGCCAGTCCACCTTCGGCAGACTTGCGATACCAGGCCGAAGCCTGAACCGGATCGCGCGGATAGCCATTCCCACCGACTATGTAGGCGATCCCGATGAGGTATTGTGCTTCCGGATGTCCCCGATCGGCCGCTTTACGGTACCACAACCAGGCCTGCCTGTAATCCTGCTCAACGCCGAGGTGTTTCTCGTAGATAATGCCGAGACGGTACTGGGCATCCGCATCGCCGCGTTCGGCAGCTCGCCGTATGTTGTTGAAGTCCTCGGCAGTGATACTGACCGGTGGCGTGACGAAGCCCGGTTGGCTGAGTACGCGGTCCACCTCGATATCGGGCGCCTGGCCGACAAACCCTGCTGCGGGCGGGGCTTGCTGGGCGGGCGCTGTCTGCATCGGAGCGCTGCTCCCGCCTGCCTTGTGCAGCCAGGCCGCCGCCTCGGCGTCGTTCCTGGCAACCCCCCAGCCCCTGGCGTACATGTTGGCGAGACTGCGCTGGGCAGATGCCAGGCCCTGGTCGGCCGCTTTGCGGTACCACTTCACTGCCTCGCCATAGTCTCTGGGCACCCCCTGGCCCCGTTCATACATGGCGCCAAGATTCTTCTGCGCCTGAACCTGGCCCTGTTCGGCTGCCTTGCGAAACCACAGTGCCGCCTGTTGATAATCGAGCGTCACACCCTCGCCCCTGGCATACAGCAGAGCAAGATTGTTCTGTGCCACAGCCATGCCCTGCTCGGCCGCCTTGCGGTACCAGGAAAGTGCCTGTGCCGGGTCACGCGCGACACCCTTGCCGTGCTGGTACATCAGGCCGAGATTGAACTGGGCGGTCGCGTCTCCCGGACTGCCGGGGGCTGCGGCGTTCTGAGCCTGCGCTGGCACCTTGCAGGCAAGACAGAGGGCAAGCGCCAGAACCGAAGCTGCATTCTTCATCCGATCACCCTTTTTGAGTCTGTGTGGCGCTGCTGTTGCGGTGCAGGCAGCAGCAGCTTTGAGGCATCGACCCGCCGATGCCGGGGATCTTTTGGCTTTTGGCGTGGATACGGCAGGCGGCATCGGTTCTCTCGGGGAATTTCATTGCCTCGGGAGCCAACGAAGCGCGACATTTGCGGTGCCCGCCAATTCAAGGGGTGGCGCATCTTCGGTCAGTTACTCACAGGCATGGGGCGGATGTGGTGCGGGGGGCCCGGCACCCCTCCCTCCAGTCCCTCCAGAGAATTGACGCAAGGGCAGCTGCGAGCAGGCTCGACAGACGCCAGTATGCCGCCAGTGGCGGCAGCGATCTCGTCACATTCAGGTGATCTGCTGCGGGCTGGCCCCCCGCAACAACCTCAGGCGGCGGATCTGGACAGGACATGCAATCGTGACGCGATTTTGCCCTCCCGATCGCACGCCAGGGGGTCGGCCCCTGTTTCCGCCCCGATCCGATCGCCGGAAAGGGCGGGGCCGTCTGATTTTCCGGCTGGTCTGCGCGCCATGCATCGGCGACCGGGACAAGATGCTGATCTTCCGCCAATGTTGCGGAACGACGCGCGCCGCCGTGATCGCTGGTTTCAATGTCACGACAGCACGGCTGTGAGATCCTCAACCGCGTCCTGAGGCCATTGCCACATTGAGGAGCGCATGGTGACATGCGCGGCCGGCAGAATGCCTGTCCTGCCGGATCCAGGCGCTTCGCATGAAGTGTGAGCTGCGCCCTCTCACGCCGTTCAGGGACAAAGGGACAGATCCATCATCTTGACGACACTGGTTCCATTGGAACGGCAGCAAAGGCCTCCCTGCGCGACAACGCTCCTGATCCCGCACAGGTTCGGCCGCGCGCGTCGCGCGATTGCGCCGAGAAGGGAGTGAGAGTCCTCAATCGTGATCAAAGCAGGGAGCCCGGAGCCCGCCGCTGCCGACGGCTTCCAGAAGCATTTCGCACCGGTTCGCGAAAACATGCGGGAAGCCCCTGCGACACCGCACCAGAACTCCCGCTTTCGCTCAAAGAGTGCGCCTCCCTGCCCGATAACAGCCACGGCAGCAGCGCAAATCCCGTCTGCGTCTCCCACCCATCGCAACCAGCTCTCACGGTGAGCGGGAAACGAACGCCATGCTCCCAAACAGATGGATGCGTAAATCAGGCAGAAGCAATCCATTCGTTCGCGGCGGCGGTGAAATTCGCCCAACGGTAGTATGCACGAGGGCGCTTCGCCGCCTTAAGGTTGCACGACCGCCAAAGCCGCCGTCTGCAGACAGAAAGGCCCGGCTTGACAGCGCAAAAGGATCACCTGAATGTGACGGGAGCGGCACCACCACAGGCGCCATACTGCCTTCGCGACGCGCGGCAGGCGGCCCCGGCAGTCACCGCCTCAGCAACACGGAGGTCCCACGCCGTCCACAAGCACCGGATACGCAATGCCCGGGAGCCGGCGATGCGCCACAAACGTCGCAAGGAGGCGGCCCAAAGCTGTTGCGCGCTTTTGCTCCCTGGCGGCCTTCGCGCCGCAGCCTCCCGGAAAATCTCCGGCAGCCTGTGCGCGCGAACACCGGCAACCCGCCGCAATCGCCTCCCAACTCAAGAAGAAATTCCGGATGAAGATTCGAGCCTCCATCGTCACGCTTGCCATCTGTCTCGGTTTCCCGGCAGCGGTGCTCGGCCGGGACCTGGAACCCTCTGCTGGCTCGACTGCGCCCACAACCTATTTCAATCTCGGGCAGATGTACGAGTACGGCAGGGGCGTGCCGCAGGACGCGGCGCTCGCCGCCTCCCTCTACCGCAAGGCAGCCGAACAGGGCGTGGCTCAGGCACAGCAGAATCTTGGCGCCATGTATGAGCGCGGTCAGGGCGTCCCGAAAAACTATGCCGAGGCGGTGAGGTGGTACCGAATGGCGGCCGAACAGGGGCTGGAATCAGCCCAGCGCAGCCTGGCCGGCTTGTATGCCAGAGGCTGGGCCGTTCCCCAGAGCCAGACCGAGGCGCAGGCCTGGCTCCGCAAGGCGGGCGCAGGCGGCGCGCCGATGCAGACCGCAGCAGCGAGGCCGGGCGAAAATCGGGAAGGGTTCGTCGGACAGGCGCCCAATATCGAGTCGATCCTCGCAATCGATCAGCCGGGCTTTGTCGCCCCCAAGGTCCACGTAACTGCGGCGATATTCAAAGACACGCGGCTGGCCGCCGAACGCGGCGACAGCGATGCCCAGTACCGTCTCGGCATAATGTATGAGAAACGCCTGGGCGTCGAACGACAGGATAGTCGGCTGGCCTGGCTGTGGTACCGCAAGGCGGCTGACCTGGGACATCTGGAAGCCCAATACCTGATCGGCCTCTCCTACTATAACGGCTTCAATGGCTACCCACGGGATCCGGCGCAGGCCGCTGTCTGGTATCGCAAATCTGCCGAACGGGGACTGGCCCTTTCCCAGATTGAACTGGGCAGGATGTACCAGAATGGCAACGGCGTCGCGCGAAATGACAGCGAGGCTGCCGGATGGTACCGACGGGCCGCCCTGCAGGGGAATGCTGTCGGACAGGCGAGCCTGGGCTTTCTCTACATCCTCGGCAGTGGTGTTCCGCGCGATCCCGACCAGGCCCTGGAATGGACCCGCAGGGCCGCCGCGCAGGGCTACAGCAATGCGGCAATCTCGCTTGGCGAGATGTACGAAAAGGGGGAGGTCGTGCCACGCGACCTCGAACAGGCGAGGCAGTGGTACCGCAAGGCGGAGGACGCCGGGAGCACGATCGCCAGAGCCAGGCTCGAGAGGATGGAAAACAATTGATTGCCCGAGGCGCTGGCAGGCTCGCGCCCCCTCTCCTTGCGCCTGTGGCGCTCCGTATCCGCACAGCCGGGAGAGACGTGAAATCGCTTCCTCGCAGCCGTTTTGCACAACGTCAACCTTCCTGCAAAACGCAGGACGGACGCTCAAGGATCCGCGTCTCTTCGGAACCCGCCGATCCCGACCCGCTTCAAGCGGTGCGAAAGTCGAACTGCATCTTATCCGCGATCGAATCAGGGAAGAATCTGCGCGGCTGATTTATTGGCGCGGGACGGGTGCGAATTCGCCAACACCCCAGCCCTGCCGCGGGCAGACCCGTTGCCTCAGCCTGAACCAGGGGCCCCGGCCGCGCCGCAGACGACAGGAGGCCGAAAGAATCACCTGAATGAGACGGGATCGGAGCCGCCGCAAAACGGCATACTGGCAGCACGGAGCCTGCTCTTCCGCACTTCCTGCCCCGGCTCAGGGCCCAAGGCGGTTGCGCCCGGCACCCCGCCTAACCCCTCACCGAACGGGGACGCAATCACGGAATGCTCGTCGGCGGGATGCCACCCTGCCAGGAGGGCCCCACCAGGAGGTTTCCTCCAGCAATACGCAGATATTGACGATCTCTGCGGGAGCTTTCTCGTTGAGAATGCGTATCAGGCGTTTATCGGCAGTAACAAATCGCAATCACAGGCTGAATGGCACAGGCTCCGTCGCCTGTCGCCGGTTCGGTCGCCTTCACCGGAAGTGGTCGCATAGCGAACAATTCAATGTTGCTCTGCTCCAGCAATCCAGCTGCCATCGCAGCTTCATCGGGCATGAGTTCGCAGCGCTGGACCTTTTAAAGAGAATATTGGCGCCCGCAGGCACAAGCAAATCCGGTGCCGCGAAACTGCGATTGCGCCCTGATGTGGTCGCAAGTGCGCTCAGATGGAGGTGCCTGCCGCGCCGACGCAGCCTTCGCCGAATTCCTGAACTTCATGCACAGGAGCCACGGATTATCCTAAGCTGCCCGGCTCGAAGCCGCCGGAATCGAACTGACGGATCCTGCCCGAAACAGAATCTCGACCACGCTGCCGGATCGGCAGCGCAGTATCCCGCAAACGACCGGCGGATGGCTGTCGCCAGCGATTCTAAATGCCCCCCAAGCTAAAGAATTTTGACGGTCTCCCTCCCCCCGCAGTCCTGGGTCAAGAGATGCGCTCGTGAACAAATGGGAGTCGGATGCGGAACGAACAGGAATCGTTT
>WQYW01000214.1 GCA_009781045.1 Alphaproteobacteria bacterium | reverse complement strand
TTGCAGGTTTCAGGGGAAAAGCGGGCGGCGGGTTATTTCGCGTCATCCCGATCGGCTGGGAGAATGGGGCGTACCCCCGTCAGGACCGGGAAGACGGCCGTGGTGCGGCCGTCGGGACCGCCCTTGAAAAAGATCAGGGGGAGGGGCGAGAGGAACGGTGCTCAGGCGGCAGGCGTGGCCCCCGGCAGGGCCTGCGAAATTTTCCTGGAAGATGTTGAACGGTCAATGATTTTACCAGCGTGGGCGGCGCTGCGAGGGGGGCCTGAGGAAAAGCGGAGCCGGAACTGAAAGGAGGTGTCAAGGCTGCAACAGGCCTTCATTCTCAAGGCGGAGCGGCCTATAAGATCGCCTTTTCCCCCTTTGGCACCGTTTGACAGTCGTTTCCGAGAGCAGAGATCCCGCATGGCCGGACATTCCCAATTCAAGAACATCATGCACCGCAAGGGTCGGCAGGATGCCCAGAAGTCGAAAGTGTTCGGCAAGCTTGCCAGGGAAATCACGGTGGCGGCCAAGCTCGGGACGCCGGATCCGGACATGAATCCGCGACTTCGGGCTGCCGTGATTGCGGCGCGGCAGGAGAATATGCCCAAAGACAATATCGAGCGCGCGATCAAGAAGGCGCTGGGGGGCGAGGGCGTCAACTATGATGAAATCCGCTACGAGGGCTATGGACCCGGCGGTGTCGCGGTCATTGTCGAGGTGCTGACCGACAACCGCAATCGAGCCGCTTCCGATGTGCGCTCTTTCTTCGCCAAATCCGGCGGCAATCTCGGGGAAACCGGTTCGGTGGCGTTCATGTTCGATCGCACCGGGATCGTCGAGTTTGACTCAAGCGTGGCCGGTGATGACGCCATGCTCGATGCTGCGATCGAGGCCGGTGCCGACGATGTCATCTCAAGCGAAGGCGGACACGAGGTCTATGCCTCCAGCGAGAATCATCGCGAAGTCGCCCGTGTGCTGGAGGCAAGATTTGGTGAGCCGCGCAAGTCGGGACTGATCTGGAGGCCGCAGAACACCATCGCGGTCGACGATGACACCGGTGAGCGACTGCTCAAGCTGATGGACCAGCTCAATGAGCATGACGATGTCCAGAACGTCTATGCCAATTTCGAGGTCTCGGACGCGCTGATGGCGAAGATGGGCGGATAGGCGCTGGACGGCATCATTCGCCGCTTCCGCGTGGCGTTTGCTCTGTTTTTCCTCTGGCTCCTTTCCGGCACTGGAAAGTTTTCGCGGGACTTCAAGCTTGCCGATGCCACATTGTGGCGCGCCCCCGAAGCCGGGGTTCAGGCTTTTCTTCGGTTCGAGGAGCCACCCCTGTCGGATGACCGCGCCTTCGATTCGCTCCCCCATACGTATTCTGGGTATCGATCCCGGCCTGCGCCGCACCGGCTGGGGGGTGATCGAAGCCGATGGCAACCGTCTGATTTTTGTGGCCTGCGGGTCGCTGGAGCCGAGCCGGAATCTGCCGCTTGCCGAGCGGCTCCTCGTGATCCATGACGGGCTCTCAGAGGTGCTGGCCCGTTACCAGCCGGAGGAGGCCGCAGTGGAACAGACCTTCGTCAACAAGGACGGCGTGGCCACGCTCAAGCTTGGTCAGGCGCGGGGGGTGGCGATGCTGGCACCGGCACGTTTCGGCATTCCAGTCGCGGAATATGCTCCCAATCAGATCAAGAAGACCGTGGTCGGGGCGGGACATGCCGACAAGAACCAGATCGCGGTGATGCTGAAAATTCTTCTGCCCAGGGCCGATCCCGCGTCACCGGATGCCACCGATGCGCTGGCCATCGCCATCACCCATGCCCATCATCGCGCGCATCGCATCGTCGTGGCGGCCTCATGATCGGCAAACTCAAAGGTGTGATCGATTCGGTTGCCGAGGATCATGTCATCGTCGATGTCGGCGGTGTCGGTTACCAGGTCTATTGCTCAGGACGCACCCTGCAGGCGCTGCCGGCACTTTCTGCGCCGGTGGTGCTGTTGATCGAAACCTATGTGCGTGAGGACCAGATCCGGCTCTTCGGCTTCCGCAGCGATGTCGAACGCGAATGGTTCCGCCTGCTGCAGACGGTGCAGGGGGTCGGCGCCCGGGTGGCGCTCGCCGTGCTCGGCACGCTGTCGCCGACCGAACTTGCCAATGCCATAGCGCTGCGGGACCGCGCCATGGTGGCACGAACACCGGGCGTGGGTCCCAAAGTGGCCGAGCGCATCGTCACCGAACTCAAGGGCAAGGCACCGGCCTTTGCCAGTGTTGATCCTGGCGTGGCCGATGTGGCCGGCAGCGTCGATGACCGCTCGGCACCGGGTCCGGTTGCCGATGCGGTTTCGGCGCTGCTCAATCTCGGTTACGCCCAGCAGCAGGCTGCAGGCGCAGTGGCGCAGGTGGTGCGTAGCGCGGGTGCCAATGCCGACACCGCCCAGCTCATTCGTCTGGCCCTCAAGGAGTTGGCGAAGTGACCACGTCCCGGATCGTGACGCCGGAGCGGCGCAGCGAGGACAGCGAGGCCGTGCTGCGGCCGCAGGTGCTGAGTGACTTTGTCGGCCAGGAACAGGCGCGGGCCAATCTGTCGGTGTTCATCAATGCGGCGCGCAAGCGCGGCGAGGCGCTCGACCATGTGCTCTTCGTCGGTCCCCCGGGGCTTGGCAAGACCACGCTGGCGCAGATCGTGGCGCGGGAACTGGGCGTTGGTTTTCGTGCCACCTCGGGTCCCGTGATTGCCAAGGCCGGCGATCTCGCCGCCCTTCTCACCAATCTCGAAGAACGCGACGTGCTCTTCATTGATGAAATTCACCGCCTCAGTCCCGCAGTGGAAGAGGTGCTCTATCCGGCGATGGAGGATTTTCAGCTCGATCTCATCATCGGCGAGGGGCCGGCGGCGCGCTCGGTGCGGATTGATCTGGCGACATTCACCCTGGTCGGTGCCACCACAAGGGCCGGGCTCCTGACGAATCCGTTGCGCGATCGCTTCGGCATTCCGGTGCGCCTGAATTTCTACACCATTGCGGAACTGGAAAAGATCGTGGCTCGCGGTGCGCGGGTGCTCGGTGTCGCCATCACTGACGACGGCTGCAATGAGGTGGCCCGCCGCGCCCGCGGCACGCCGCGCATCGCCGGCCGGCTGCTGCGTCGGGTGCGCGACTTTGCTTCCGCCGCCAATGCTGCCGCGATTGATCGTGCCATCGCCGACCATGCCCTTGGTGCCCTTGAGGTCGACAGCGCCGGACTGGACGCCATGGACCGGCGCTATCTGACCACCATCGCCCTGAATTACGGCGGCGGTCCGGTCGGTGTGGAGACCATGGCGGCGGCTTTGTCGGAGCCGCGCGATGCCATCGAGGACATCATCGAGCCCTATCTGATCCAGTGTGGCTATCTCCAGCGCACCCCGCGCGGGCGGCTGCTGACGGGCCATGCCTTTCGCCATCTCGGCCTTGCCGAGCCCGGGGCTGATCCCCTCCCGGGTGGGCTGCCCGGGATCGATGAGTGACCCGCGTGTTTTCCTGCCGCACTCCATTTTGTCTGTAATCTGCTACAATTTCGAGGAGCGGATGGCAGCGGGGAAGCGATGATCACCCGTCGCAGATTGCCGGGCGGTGCCGCGTGCCGGAGTGGCTTTGCGCGATCTTTGGTGTTGCGGTTGAACCGCCAGCGTCCTGCGGTTAGCTGCTATCACCCTAAACCACACCCGTGGCCGGATGATTTTTCCGCTGTGGATCGCGGTGCTGAGCGATCTTCACATCTGCGCCCCCCTGGATGTCGCTGAACACGTTGCCGACACCGTGCTGCGCTGCAACGCGATCGTGCCCGATCTGGTGGCTCTGCCCGGCGACCCTGTCGGCCATCTTCGACCGATGCAGCCGATTGCGGCGCAGGATTGCGCTGCAGTACTGGCGACGCTCAGGGCGCCGACAGGGCGTGCACGCCGTCCTGGGCAACCATGACTGGGCCGATCCTGCCTTGCAGAAGGCGTGTTCCACTGCCGAACCTTAAGTCGAGGCACAGGCCACGATAGAGCGGTTGCCGCTGACATTGAATCGTGCAATGGGCTCTGCTCCTGGTCAAATTCAAGGGGATGCCGAGGGAACCGTCCTGGCAATCCTGCCCCTCCTGCGGTCGTTGGCGGCATATTCAAACCTGAGCGGAAACCTCTCTATCGAGGTGATTTCACGGCCCGAACTCGCCGGCGAGGGTGCGGCTGCCGCGCGCGAAACAGAAACCTCCCCAAAGCGCTGTCTGTGGCAGAAGGAATGCCTCCGCCCGCAATCACCGCCGGGCAGGCAGCAGGTTGTGGTGTTGCGTTGACCGTTGACCGGGAACTCCACCGAGACCGGACAGGCCGGAGGGGAGCGGTATCGCCAGTGGAACACGCGAGCTACGGCCTGCCGCTCTGACCAGGGTCTCCCATTCCCTATTCGAATTTGTGGCACCCTCGCGCCTCGTAAAGCTTCTGGAAATAGGACAGAGCTCTGGTGCTGAAGCTATGCTCGGAAATTGCGTCACATGTCATCTTCCTGTTCCCGCCGTCCATCGTCCTGTTCGCCCTGCGCCAGCTCCCGATCAGACCCTCGTTCCATTTCACCACAAGTTCCAACGGCCCCTTGGCGACATATCCCAGTGCAGTTGTCAGCCAGTCCGCGCCGGCATCCGCTTTGGCCAACTCGTCTATGAACCGGTCCTGTTTCGCGATCCTCCTGAGGAACGCGAGATCCTCCTCATCAAGCGTAAGCTGTGCCTCAGATGCATTCTTTGCTGCGGTATTCTGATTGTGTACGAGAGCCTTGGGGCAGGCTCCGACGCCATGGAAATAGCCGATCCACTCGCATTTGGTCCACAGCGTGACTTCATCGCAGGGGCTCTGGAATTCCACCTCGCCATCGGTGTTGGGACAGAACCCGTGGACCGTGGCAGGGGCGCCTTTGAATCTGCCCTTGCATCGCTCATCGCGCGTTCGTGCGTCTGCGATCACAGCGTCCCAGCAGGCCTGATAGGACTTTCCCCATGCGAGACATTCCGCTTGCGATGCCGGTTTTGACGGACGTTGTGGAGCGCTCGCAGCCCGTCCGCCCGGCACACACAGAATCTCAGGGAAAATCCAGAATCCAGCCAGAAAGGATATGCGCGGCAGCCATGTCATTTCAGCGCTACTTCCAGCAATTGCCTATGCCAGGAGGCGTCGGATCGTTTCCGATTCCGCCGTCCGAGCATCTTCCTCCGCAGATGCCGTTGTCGTTCCACCCCTTGACGGCCCGGCAGTTGCTCAGACACTCGCGATAGTTCGAAAAGCAGTTCCACCCTCCGGAAGTGTCTTGACGCGATTGCGTCTGTTCGCGCGCCCTGCGTTCCCGGTCGCGTTGTCGTTCCTGTTCCTGGGCGGCTGCCTGGCGGTTCGCCTCCTGCTGGCTCTGGTATTCCTGATATCTCTGCTGCGTTGCGCGCACGGTGTTGTCGAACTGCTCATCCTGGCGACGCGCCGCGTCTGCAGACGCTTTGTTCCTGTCCTGGTCCGCAAGCCGTCTCGCGAGATCGGATTGGCCGGAAGCGGAGCCGTTCCCGCGCGGGTCTGGTCTCGCGGCGTAGCCTTCGTTAGTCTGCCTTGGCTGGCACGAGCGATGAATACGATTGGCTTCATCGATCACTTGGTTGTCTTCATCAATCTTCTTGTGGCAGGCATGCAGTTCGGTGTAACATGATCGCCATCCCGGATTCTGCGCGGCATATTGTTGATTGCACGAATGGAATGCATTATCACCACAGTTGCGACTGTCATATGTGATGCGTTGATATTCATTCGGTGGGCAGAATTTTGCTGCCAGCATGCTCCTTAACGACGCTATGTCCTGGCAGAAGCCTGCGCCGGTGCTGGCGACAAGAAGGCCGATCACGGCAAATGCAACGCGTCTCATTGTGGCGGACGTCCCTTCTGGATCATCTGGGCTTCCTCTGCGAAACAGACCGAGCAGGGGAGTTGGTGTCAAGACCCGCTTTGGGGGGGCGTTGGGTTTTGCGCCGTGCCCATGGCTTATCGGTAACAGGACATAGAGCGGCTTTTTCGCACCGTGAGGAGAAGGAGGTCCAAAGGGGGGCAACGGAGAGGCAGGCAGGACGATTTTTTGGCGCGCCACCCGTTTGGGCCATGCGGCGCGGACGCAAGGTCCTGGAGAAAGCATCGTCACACAGTCTCCGCTATTGACAACGAGGCGTTGGCCCGAACAGAAACGGGACGGCGGAGACGCTCTTGCCGACATTGACGACAAGCCGAGGAGGAAATCTCTTGGTGAGACGTGTTGCATTCCTTGCTGCGGCCGCGGTTGCCTTTCTGGCATCATCCGTTCCGTGTTGCGCCGAGGATGAAGCTGCAATGGCCGAAAGGTTGTTACAGGGAGCGTTCGCGTGCCCGTCGCCGCCGAGAACGGAAAAGGAATGCGATACCGATGTGACGACAATTGTGCGTTCAAGTTTTTCCGGAAACGGAACCGTTTTCCAGGTGTCGTCGGCGATCCGGCTCATATCGGACGACTTTTGCAGCATGCCCGCGGGAGAGACGGGCCGAGAGCTGCACCGAAATGTCTTCATTCGTGCCAGTTATAGAAGATTGGATCGGGCCGTGATCGAGTCTGAAAATAGTGGCGGGCGATTGCGAAACGTGCTGGTGCTCTACTGCCGGTCAGGAGTGAAGTGTGTCCGTCACCAGTTTCAGCAGGACTATTTTACGGCAGAATACCGGAGCGGTGACGAGCAGGGTGACGGGGAACACTTCGAGTTCTGTAATGACACCGAACTGGAGAATGCGAAAGCGGCCTTTGATGCATTGATCGCTGCCGCACCACCGGGCAGGCTGGAGAGTACAGCCCGCCGCGTCAGGAACTCGGTCTCAGGCGGATACATCAACCTCCGGAAAGGCCCGAGCCTCAATGATGGTGTCATCGTGGAAATCCCGGCGCGCGAGAACATCGTCGTCGATGAAACAAGCTGTCGGGCCGGCACCGACGGTCGGACCAGGCACCCGTTCTGCATGGTTATGTGGCACGGACAAGAGGGCTGGGCGTCTGCAAGCGTCTGCAAGCGGGTGGGAGTAGGGGAGAGTAAGTCGACGCGGCGCAACCCGCTTCAAACGGCATTGGCGAGGTGATTGACGCTGCCCGCAAACGGGATGAAGCCAGGTAGCCGGGTAGCCAGGTGCCGCGCCAGCGGTCGGTTGAAGGATCGGTCGCACGACCGCGACGACCGGAAATGGTCCAGGAATTCCGGAAGATGTGGGGCGGCAGCGATCCGACCCATTGTCCTGGCATTTGTGTGTGGTGCGGGGTCTGGTTTCGGGAATGGGACCAGGATCGGCTGGCGATTTGTGCGTGAAAGCACAGGACTCACCGTGTCGAGGCGGTTTTCGGCAACGGCTGGTGACCTCCGGGCTCCGGGATCCGGATGGAGGGGCCTTTCGAGGCTTTAAAATCTTCTGTAACGGGCCGTTGGTTGTCAATAAAAAAGTTGCCGGTAGGCCACTTTTTTATTGACCTGCACCTCTTGGCAACAGGCGTTGTCGTCCAAATAGTCAACAAAAGCCCGCCCGGTGACG
>WQYW01000213.1 GCA_009781045.1 Alphaproteobacteria bacterium | reverse complement strand
TCAACGGGCAGAAAGGCCAGTTCGGGCAGGTGAATTATTCGGCGGCCAAGGCCGGCGAACTCGGTTTCACCAAGGCCCTGGCGCTGGAGAACGCCAAGGCCGGGGTCACCGTCAACGCGATCTGCCCGGGCTATATCAATACCGAAATGGTCCAGGCGGTGCCGAAGGACGTGCTGGACAAGGCCATCCTGCCCTTGATCCCGGTCGGGCGGCTCGGTGAACCGGAAGAGATCGCCCGCGGGGTGGTGTTCCTCGCCGCCGATGAGGCCGGTGCCATCACCGGTTCGACCCTGTCGATTAACGGTGGGCAGTTCATGGTCTGAGGCCCGCGCTGGCATCCGGGTTGAGACAAAAGGCGCGAGGGGCGTTTTCGTCCCTCGCGCCTTTCGCTTTATCAGGGCCTGGAGATCGGGTCGTCCAGTTCGGTCTCCACCCCCGGCGCCATTTCTGGTTTCTACCCACGTCCCATTTCTGGAACGACTGACTGTGCCCCTCACGTTGTCGAGGCACAGACGCTTTTCACAAGCGAGGTGATCCGTGGCAAATGGATGATCATCCGGGCTGGAGAGGCGCAATTTTTCGCCGGATTCGAGCCGGGTGCGAGCTGCCTCTTGTCCGACCTGGGCAGTTAGGCGGTTCTGCATCGTTTTGCCGGGCGGCGACTCCCGATGGCGAAATTTCCGACCGGGATCCCGCGTTGGTAACAGACCTGCCATCACATCTTCGCGAGTCTCGATCCACGTTCCATTTCTGAAAGCGACTGACTGTGCCTTTTTGACGTTGTCGAGGCCAAAGCCGCGTGAGGCGATGGCGGTGCTTCGAGGCCGATGGGTGACCATCCCGGTTGGAGAGGCGCAATTTTTCCCGGATTTGGCCCGAATGCGAACCGCCCCCTGGCCCTGCTCGACCTGTGCCTGACCTGTGCCCGGCCTGTGTCCGAGCTGTGCCCGAGCTGTGCCCGAGCTGTGCCGGACCTGGGCCGTGTCGGGCAGTCAGGCCGTGTCGGGCCGTCGGGCAGTTACAGGCACTTGAACACGCTTTGCCAATTCCGATAAAACGCTTTTTCCAGGAGCCAGACGATCGCTGTCCGCCATCGGAGTGGCCGCCCCGATGCCCCAGGCGACCCCACATCCCTGATCGGCATCCCGACCATCCCGGGCCATTGCCCGGGTCAAGGATGTGTTTGATGGCTCAAGACCCGGCCCTGTGTGTCACCCTGCTGCCGCCAGCCTGCGCTCCCCGGCAAGGCGGGTCGAGAAAAGAGGGCTGCCGGGAAAATCACCGTCCTTCGGCGGGACCTCGCTGCGCCAGCTCTGCGGCCTGGAGCACGTGGCGGATGAAGGTGGGGTTCGCCCCCAGGATGGAAGAACGGCCATGAGTCAGTCGTCGAATCTCACCCCGGTGCTGGCCGGGATTGTCGGGCTCCTGGTCATCGCCGGGCTCGGGGGCGGCTATTATTATTATTCCGAATATGGCCGCGAAAAGCCGGTTGAAGCCGTCACCGAGGCCCGGGTCCCGGTGACCAAGGCCACCAATGCCTGTTTCTCCGATCAGGTCCGCGGCATCGGCCTGTTCGTCGCCCGGCGCGAGGCCGTGGTGGTGGCCAACCAGGAGGGTGCCAGGGTGGCCTCGGTGCTGGTGCGGGAAGGCGATATGGTGGTGGCCGACCAGGAGCTGGTGCGGCTCAACGCGGCCCCGCATATGCCGGGCCAGCCTCCCGGCCCGCCGGGACCGAATGTGCTCAAGGCCCCTGCTGCGGGTCTTGTCACCGAGGTGCGGACCGCGGTCGGCGCCCCGACCTCGCCGCAGGCAGGCCCCATGTTCCGCATCGCCATTAACAACGAACTCGAACTCGAAGCCATGGTGCCGGCGGTCCATATGTACAAAATCAATCCCGGGGTCACGGTGCGGATTTCCGGCGAAGCCGTGCCGGACATCACAGGCAAGGTGCGCCGGGTCGCTCCGGAGATCGACCGCGCCACCCAGATCGGCAGGGTGCGGATCTCCTTCACCTCCAAGGCTGCCGTCAAAGCCGGCATGTTCGCCCGTGTCAGCATTGATGCCAGGCGCAGCTGCGGCGTCGCCGCGCCGAGGAGCGCCATCGACCGTCAGACCCTCCAGGTGGTCCGGGACAATGTCGTCGAAACCCGCAAAGTGCGGGTCGGACTGATATCGGAGGATTCGGCGGAAATTCTCGAAGGTCTGGAGGTCGGTGAAATCGTCGTCACCGACGCCGGCTCGTCGCTGCGCGACGGCGACCGCATCAACACCATTTTTGCTGACGATGATTCGCGAGTACACTGATGGCCCTCAACATCTCGGCATGGTCGATCCGCAATCCACTGCCGTCGGTGGTTTTTTCCATCATTCTGCTGGTGCTGGGCTGGGCCTCCTTCGGCCGCCTCGCGGTGACCCGTCTGCCCTCGGCCGACATTCCGATGATCTCGGTGGCGGTGGCGCAGTTCGGTGCGGCGCCGACGGAACTCGAATCCCAGATCACCAAGACCATCGAGGATGCGGTCTCCGGCGTCGAGGGCATGCGCCACATCTCATCGAACGTCACCGACGGCCTGTCGGTGACCACGATCCAGTTCGCGCTGGAGACCAATACCGATCGCGCCATCAATGACGTCAAGGACGCGGTGACGCGGGTGCGCGCCCAGCTGCCGCAGAATGTCACCGAGCCGCTGATCCAGCGGATTGACGTGATCGGGCTGCCGATCGTCACCTATGCCGCCATCGCTCCCGGCAAGACCCCGCAGCAGTTGTCCTATTTCGTCGATGACGTGGTCAAACGTTCGCTCCAGGGCGTGCGCGGCGTGGCCCAGGTCGAGCGCATCGGCGGTGTCGAGCGCGAGATCCTGGTGTCGCTCGATCCCGACCGGCTGCAGGCCATGGGGCTGACCGCGGTCAATGTCAGCCAGATGCTGCGTGGCACCAATGTCGACCTCGCCGGCGGCGTCGCCGATATCGGTGGCCACCATCAGACCATCCGCACGTTGGCCGGTGCCAAGACGCTCGCCGAACTGGCGGGCACCATGATTCCGCTGTTCGGCGGCGGTGAGGTACGGCTCGACGATCTCGGCACCGTCACCGACACCATCGCCGTGCGCCAGACCTTTGCCCGTTTCAACGGTGAACCGGTGGTCGCGCTTGCGGTCAAGCGCTCCAAGGGGGCAAGCGATGTGGTGGTGGCGCAGGCGGTGCAGAAACGCATCGATGCGCTCGCGCACGACTATCCCGATGTCGAACTCAAGCTGATCGACACCTCGGTCGAGTACACCAAGGGCAACTACGAGGCCGCGATCTCCACTTTGTTCGAGGGTGCGGCGCTGGCCGTGGTGATCGTGCTGCTGTTCCTGCGCAATCTGCGTGCCACGGTGATTGCCGCGATCTCGCTGCCGCTGTCGATCTTTCCGGCCTTCTGGGTGATGGACCTGCTCGGCTTCTCGCTCAACCTGGTCAGCTTCCTCGCCATCACGCTGTCGACCGGTATCCTTGTCGATGACGCCATCGTCGAGATCGAGAATATCGTGCGGCATATCAATATGGGCAAGTCGGCCTATCGCGCCGCACTTGAGGCCGCCGACGAGATCGGTCTCGCGGTGATCGCGATCTCACTGACCATCATCGCGGTGTTCGCGCCGGCGAGCTTCATGTCGGGTATCGCCGGACAGTTCTTCAAGCAGTTCGGCATCACGGTTTCGGTGCAGGTGTTCTTCTCGCTGCTCGCAGCGCGTTTTGTCACCCCGGTGCTGGCGGCCTATTTCCTCAAAGACCGGGCCCACAGCGAGCCGCCTCCGGGCCGTATCCTGATGGCCTATCGGAACGTCGTCACCTGGTCGGTCCAGCACTATATCATCACCGTGGTCATCGGTTTCCTGGCGTTTGCGGCCTCGATCGGCAGCGCCTGGTACCTGCCGCAGGGCTTCCTGCCGGCCCAGGACAGCGCCCGTTCTCTGCTTGCCATTGAACTGCCGCCGGGCACGCCCTTGTCCTACACCGAGGGGGTGACGGAAGCCGTGGTCACCCGTCTGCGCAAACGTCCCGAGGTCAAGAGCGTGTTCGTGGACGGCGGGCGGGTACCTCCCGGCCTCCAGGAAGTGCGCCGCGCCTCACTGATCATCAACTACGTCAACAAGTCCGAGCGCAAGATCGGCCAGCACGATCTCGAATTCTCGATCACCAAGGAACTGGAGGATATTCCCGACGCACGTTTCTGGTTCCTCGACGAGAACGGCATGCGCGCCATCCAGCTCAACGTTACCGGTGGCGACGCCCAGCTCGTCAACAGCGTCGCCAGCGATCTGGCCGGGAAGATGAAAGAGCTCCCGGCAGTTGCCAACGTCACCTCGGAAATCGCGCTGGAACGGCCGGAACTGCGCATCCTGCCCAAGACCGATCTGGCCGCACGCCTTGGTGTTTCGACGGAGAGCCTGTCCCAGACCATCCGCGTCGCCACCATGGGGGACGTCGGTCCGGCGCTCGCCAAGTTCGATGTCGGCGGCCGCCTGGTGCCGATCCGGGTGCAGCTGGAGAATGCCTCCCGCGGCAATCTCAAGGTCCTGGAACAGCTGCGGGTGCCGCTGGGCGAGCATGGCGAAAAAGGCGGCGTACCGCTTTCGGTGATCGCCGACGTCAAGCTCGATCAGGGTCCCACCACCATCAACCGCTGGGATCGCCAGCGCCAGGCGACGATCACCGCCGACCTCTTCGGCAGTTCGTCCTTCAGTGAGGCCAATGCGCAGATTGACGGCCTCAATCTGATGCGAACCCTGCCGCCCGGCGTCAAGGTCAGTCCCTCCAGTGACGCCGAAAGCCTGGCCGAATTGTCCGAAGGCTTCTCGACCGCGATCACCGCCGGCCTTCTGATGGTCTATGCGGTGCTGGTGCTGCTGTTTGGTGCCTTCCTGCAGCCGGTCACGATCCTGTTCTCGCTGCCGCTGTCGGTGGGTGGCGCGATCGGGGCGCTGCTCCTCACCGGCAAACAGCTCACCATCCCGGTCTATATCGGCATCCTGATGCTGATGGGGATCGTGACCAAGAACGCCATCATGCTGGTGGATTTCGCACTTGAGATGATCCATGGTGGCATGAGCCGCGAGGCGGCGATGATCGACGCCGGCATGAAGCGTGCGCGGCCCATTGTCATGACCACGGTCGCCATGGTCGCCGGCATGATGCCGAGCGCGGTCGGATATGGTGCCGGCGGCGAATTCCGTTCCCCCATGGCGCTGGCAGTGATCGGCGGTCTCCTGCTGTCGACCATCCTGTCCCTGGTTTTTGTCCCGGCGATGTTCATGGTGATGGATGATGTCGGCTCGCTGCTCTGGCGCCTGGGCAAGAGGATGATCTCCCATGACGATGGCGGGTCCGGTTCACCCCGCCCGGATCCCAAGCCGCCGCGCCCGGACGCGCCATTCCCCGCACATGGTGCAGCGGCCTTGACGCGATCGGGGGAAAGCGCGACCCCGATGCAGGCCAAAGCGACCGCGGAGCAGTCCGGCATCGCGTCCGGAGAGCTGGCGCACGCGCTCTTCAGGGTGACGCACGCCCCGCTCGGGGGTGAGCCGGTTGCGGTTGATGTGGTCGACGCTGTCGAGGTCATCCCTGCTGCTGTCGAGGCCATCCCTGTTGCTGTCGAAGTCATCCCTGCCGCTGTTGAGGTCAGGCCTTCCCCTGCTGCGGCCGCCAGCACTCCTGAGGCACTGGCTGCCACACTTGCCGGGATAGGTGTGGCGCCGCCGGAGCCGGAGGACAGCATTGCCTCGATTCTTGGTCGGTTGTCCGAGGTGGCGGACGGGGAGAGTGACATTTCCTCTGCTCCAGCGCCGCGTGCGCCAGTGAGAGGCGCAATGGCAATGGATCTTCATGAAGTGTCGATGGCGCCGGTTGCCCGAACGCTGCGGCAACGTCCTGCCGCAGGGCCGAAGGGACCCGTTGCCGGCGTGATGCCGCCCGCAGCGGCGGTTGAGCCGATGCTGATGCCGGGAGCGCGTGTGTCGGTGACACCGGTGGTCCGCGATACACGGGAACTGCCACACGAAGTGCCGATGCCGCCGGTGGCTCAGCCGACGCCGATAGCGGCAGCGAACTCAGCGGCGTCGCCCGTGGTGAAAGGGGCTCAAGGGCCGGTATTGACGCCGCCGGCAGTGCCGCCCGCACCCCCGGCAGCGTCCGGCGCCGGTCCTGCGGCATCCTTTGTTGCCGCATCGGTGATGGCGGCGTTTTCCGCCATGGGGCGTTCTGCGCAGCATCGCAGTGAGCCGGGCGCGGCGACTCCTGCGGTGCCGGTGGCAGCGGCGTCCCCCGCCTCTGCGCCGGCGCGCCCGACATCTGCTGCGCGTCCGCCTGTTGCGGCTGTGGCATCCTCCGCGACCGCAGCGCAGGCGCCGGTGGCGGCTGCCACCGCTGAGGCCGTCATTGCTCCTCCTCCGCCGGTTCCGGCTGCAGCCGCGCCTGCCGCGGTGCTGGCGGTCGCAACTGCCCCTGTGGCTGCGGCAGCACCTCGGGCCGATGCAGCGCCGTCGGCGAGGGAGGCGGCAGCGGTCGTGGCATCATCTGCAGTGTCGGGTGCTGTGATTGCCCCGGTTGCCGCAGACCCAGACCTGCCGGTGGTGGCTCCGCCTCCGCCTGTGGCGGTTGCAGCAGGAGGCACGTCGCCAGGGCAACCGGTTGCAGTGCCAGCGCCTGTTGCCGCTGCGGCGCCGTCTCCAGCGTCGGTGACTGCCGCGCCTGCGAGGCAGGTCGCTGCACCGGTGGTGGCAGATGGCAGCTCGCCAGGGCAATCGGGTGCCGTGCCAGCGCCGATTGCTGATGCAGCCCCGTCTCCAGCGCCGGTGGTTGCGCCGCCAGCGCCGCAGGTCCCCTCCGGGACGCCGGAAAAGCCGGTTGCCGCTTCATCGGTTGCTCCAGCTGCGGCTGAGGAAACTGCGGCCGGGCCTGCTGTCCGGGCGCCGGACGTTCTGCCCGATGGCTCACTCTTCAAGGGGCCTGCGGCCACGCTTTCCGAACTGATCGCGGCCACGCTTTCCGAACTCACTGCGGCACCGCCGCCAAAGGCTCCGGTTGCGACACCTCCGGATCTGCTTGCGGCTACGCTCTCCGCGATGAGTACGGAAAAGCCGGCGGAAGCTGTGGTCAAGCCAGCCAGTTCCCGCCCTGCGGCAGCGCCAGCCGCGCCGCCGGATGCGGCGCTGGCCGCGCTGATCGCGGCGACGCTCTCCGATCTCAACGTTTCGCCTGCCAAAGAGGCGGGAAGTCCGCCAGGAAAGGCCAGGCCCGACGCCGGTCAGGACTGAAAGGGGCTGCAATGACTACGGGAAGGGCAGCGATCCATAGAAGGTCGCTGTTGCCGCGCGTTTGTTGAGACCTTTGCCTGCTGGTGAAGCCGGATCCGAAGCTACTGGACCGGGACCGGATCCTCAGGTTGCGACGTCCCGCGTTACGGCATTGCGAATTTCAGGCCTCGGGGAGGAAACAGTCCTGATCGATGACACCGCTTTTGTGACCTCCCTGCGGTCCCGCTTCAATGCAGGTGAAAAGCTGAAATATATTTTTTCGTCGCCCCGGCGCCGGAGGGGATGCCGTCGGGCTCCCCGTTCGGTCCGAACCTGGCGGCATTCATCGTCTATCTCCATGTCGCGCATGCGATCAGCTTCAAGCGCCTGGTGGAACTCCT
>WQYW01000212.1 GCA_009781045.1 Alphaproteobacteria bacterium | reverse complement strand
TACAAAAACATCTGTATATTCAGATGGTTGGAATGAGAATCAACTATTAGGAAACTGGTGGAATAACGTGGTTCCGGCTCTCTCAAGGCTGAAACAGGGGTTCGATTCCCCTAGGGAGCGCCAATAAAATCAAAGACTTAGCGAATTGTGCGGTGCACTTGTCGAATATCCGTCGAATAAGCGCCCAAGAGCCATGGCGGACGCTTAGTTTTGGCGTTTCTGCTAAATCATTGAAATCTCAGTAAAATCGCAGCGGAGGGGCCGGATCGCGGAATTGATCTCGCACCCATGTCCGTGGCGATCGCTGGCTTGTAAATCCATGGGCGTCGGGGCGGATTTTGTGGCTTTTCCGCAACAGTGCCACTTGGCAGAACTGAATCAATGTGACTGTTTGGGAGGAAATGCCGCCTGCCTCTGCGGTCCTTTCGTCGGTTGGTTCAGTTACCGTCCAGCACGCGAGGTCAGAGCGGCGTAAGTATGACTTGGGCTTTTGCGAGATTTCGATTTCACGACTGTCGGTTCCATTTGAGATCAGCGGGCCGCGAGCATGGGCCCGCTTCACTCACGAGGTTCAGGACGGCGGTGGCGTGATGTGCCCATCGACCAGAATTACCGATCGGGATTGCACGAAACGCCTGATGGATTCTGTTGTCCCCAGGGTCCGCCTGCCGATCTTGATCGCGTTCAGAGAGCCATCCTGGATCAGAATGTAGACCGAGGACCTACCGATGCCGAGCGCCTGGCCGGCCTCCTTGGTGGATACTGAAACGGGTTCCATATGTGTCTCCGGGTTATGGGTTAGTGGTTAGTCGATTAACGACCGAGACGTGGCAGATGGCAGTTGGGATGTCGTCCAGTAATGAAAATGCGGCTTCAGCCCGCTCCACCGCATCGAGAACCGGGCTGAACCGCGCCAGTTCCTTCGCCGGATCGGTACGCGCCGCCTTGGGATCGGAGGCAATGGTGACGACGTCGTGGCAGAGAGCGGCCGACAGACGCTGCTGGCGGTCAATCTGAATGACGGCGGGGGAATGGTTCGCGATTGTCAGCCTGTCGGCAATCGTCAGCGCCAGTGTCGATTTGCCGACGCCGCCCTTTTCGTTGGCAACAATGATTGCCGGACGTGTCTTGTCGGTCTCTTGCATGATTGTGCTCTTCCTTCCGAAGTTCGTTCGGGAGCAACAGGCATGCACGAAAGAAATGCGTCATGTTGGATTCTGGGTCCTGAAGTCGATCGTGGCCTGCGGCTTGTTTCAGCGTTTCAGCTCTCTGAGGAAACGCCGTTTCGACTTGCCGGTGCTCGCGGAAACGCGCAAGAGGCGCGCACGCAAGCGTGCATTTCTACCCACGTTGAGGTTCCCCTCTGTCGGGTGAGACTGCCTCCAACTATTGGCATCACGATGGGGGACATCATGCGAAGAGAGACGATTTGCTGGAAACTTGTGGAAGTGATCGAGGTGAAAGTGCGCGATACGCGGTGCCATCAGCGGCCAGCAAGCGCCGGTGGATGGTGGATGCCTTGTCGCTGCCTGCATTGGCAGCCCGACATGGAGCAACCAGGCGCTTCTGCACCAATGGGCCCAATGTGCGAGCGGCGTTCTGCTTTGCGAACGGACCAGGAAAGCCCTGGTCCGGCAATTCACTCGCATCGAAATCGATACCTCGCGCAAGCGGTCCGCAGGAGCGTCAGATGGTTGCGCCATGGGGCGTCCGGGGCGCGATCCGGAGCCCAGTAGCGCGGGGTGCGGGAGGCCAGGATCTGTGGCTCACTGGGGGGCGCCGAGAGGCCGAAGATCAAGGAATAGACGGCGGCGGTGGCTCGGTCTCCGGTGGGGCCAAGGCTGAATTTGCGTTGCTCGCGGATTTCGGATTGTCCCGTCGGTCACCTGGCCCTGGAACTGCAAACGGCAACGGAACGATATTACTGCGCGATGAAAGGTCTGTGCTGCCCGTTCACGGGTTTCTGAGGATGCTCTGAGGTCCGGGACGTCCGGGACTGGTATCAACGCTTGCTTTCGGATCTTTGAAGGTCAGGGGCGAGAGCGGCCGCGTACTTGACTTTGCGGCGGGTCTTTCCGCAGTGCGGTAACCGGGTGTGTCTCAGCCAAAGGGGAGAGACGATGCGCGAGGGCGTCGCACTGGCATTGGTGATCATGGCGTTGGTTTCCGGAGAGGCCTTGGTTTCCGGCGCGGCTAGCGCGGCTGGGCCGGAAGGGGCGCGGGGGCGGGAGCGGGCGGGAGCGTTATCGGCAGCCGAGGAGAGCGCGCTGAAACCAAAGGACCAGTTCAAGGAGTGCGACAACGGGTGCCCGGAAATGGTGGTGGTGCCGGCGGGGTCGTTAACGATGGGTTCGCCGGAGAGTGAGGCGGGGCGTGGTGATGATGAGGCCCGCAACATGGAGTGACGATCGCGGGGGCCTTTGCGGTAGGCCGTTTTGCGGTGACGTTTGACGAGTGGGATGCCTGCGTCGGTGATGGCGGCTGCGGCGGCTACCGGCCTGGAGATCATGGCTGGGGCCGTGGCCGGCGGCCGGTGATCTATGTATCATGGGCTGATGCGAGGACGTATGTGTTTCGGCTGTCGAAGAAGACCGGGAAAGCCTATCGGCTGTTGAGCGAGGCGGAGTGGGAATATGTGACCCGCGCCGGAACGACGACACCGTTCTGGTGGGGGTCGGGCAGTTCGCCAAACCAGGCGAATTACAACGGGAAATTCACCTATGGCGGTGGAGCGAAAGGGCAATATCGGGAGAAGACAGAGCCGGTGGATTCGTTGGAGGCCAACCCGTCTGGTCTCTATCAGGTTCACGGCAACGTGTGGGAATGGACCGAAGACTGCTATCACGACAGCTACACCGGCGTGCCAACGGATGGCTCGGCCTGGACTAGTAGCTGGGAGTGTCTTGTCCGGTTGCTCCGCGGCGGTTCCTGGTACAATAGTCCGAGGAACCTCCGCGCCGCCTACCGCAGCAGGAACATCACCGACTTCCGGGACAACTTCGGCGGATTGCGGGTCGCAAGGACCCTTTGAATCTTTGTTTCTTTACCTCTTTTCTCTTTCTTCTTTCTTCTTTCGGGGACCAGGGGCGGAGCCCCTGGTCGGCTGGAATAGGTGCATTGAAGCTATGATATGATCGATCAGGCGAAGTGCAGGGGCTGCTTGCTGCGGAGGAAGTGTAGTCTGAAGCTGGACAGCGTTGCCACTGTGGTTTGAGTGCGCGAAGCGGAGTGGGAGATCGATGGTGTTGCTGGCGGCGCTGATTTCGTGGCTGCGCCGGTATTGCGGTAGTCGGCATCGCGGTTGGCAGTATCGGAGAGGGGCGCCCGCTCCAGGACTGCATTCACCATTCACCTTATGGAAAACGGGCGCGCACGGTCACCCTTAAAACCCTCAGAAGCCCCCGATAGCCCTTTCGACGGTTTTGAGGGTTCCTCCCCTGGTGTTTGTCGAATTTTCTGCGGATGGTCGATGCGTGTCGGCGGGCGTGGGTGAGAAGCCGAGCCTGTCGGTGGGCAGTGACGTGCCTGGAGGGCCATTCGCGGGCCGAACCGGGTGTATTGTCGTGAAAGGTCTGCCGACTTGGCTGGCCGTTTTGTTCAATCCTCGGGGCAAATGTGATGATCGAGGCAGGTCATCGCGTGGAGGGCGAATTCCCGCCCGCTCATCAGGTGAGGATGCTTGCTGACACAGAACAGGCCGGGGTTGCCGGCAAGGCCGTCGCAGCACGCCTCGATCCGTTTTGCGAGGAGCGCAGGCTCTACCGTCGGCGATTGGCCTCGGGCAATGCGACCGAGTTCCCGGAGAAGGGCGAAGCCGGTGATCCCGGATAACCGGAACCAGATCGGACGCGGGTCAAAGTCGCCGGCATAAACGGCGGGAAGGAGCGCATCCAGTTCGAGGGCGTTGTCGCCAACCAGTGTCATCATCTGATGCAGTTGGGCGTCTTGATCGCGCCGGAGCCGGTCGCACACTTCGTTTTCCGTGGTGCGGAATTCTTCGGCCCGGGCCCGGCATCTGTTGAGTGAAACGAACTGGGTTTTCTGGAAACGGATCTCGGTTTCGATCTCACTCCGTGATTTTCCAGACATCCCGGCGGCCCAGCGTTCGATATCACTTGTCAAATCATCGCAGACAAAGAGCCGGGTCCAGTTCGCGCGCTGGCGCCCCTCTTTCTGCATGGTTGTCATCATCCCCAACCGACCATCGTCACTGACGCGGTGGTCGGACCTCGGCCAGGGAAGCTCCAGCAATTCGTCGTACACGATGTTGAGAGGCACCTTGGCGGGAGCCCACTTTCTCTGCTGTGCTGCCCGGGCGGTTCTGCGGAGGCCGTTTCGCAGCGGGATGAGGTGTTGCAGCCGCTTGCAGATGGCGAAAAAGTTCACTGCCGAAGCGGCTTTGATATGCTTCTCCAGTTCGTCATCAAACCGGCCACCACTGGGCCGCGGCGGCCTGTGGCCGAATACGCCGGCAGAGAGAAGGAGGGGCTCCCCTCGGTTGAATTTCTCCCGGTCCTGGAGAGAAATCACCGTCTTGACCCCGAAATGATCGAGATCATCAAGGCGGTCGAGGAGCACGTGCTGGGCCGGTATCTGGAACCGTCGCCGGCTTTCGCCAGCATCTCTGGCGGCGTGTTGAGCGGGAATTGGACCCTTCCCCGTAAGAAGGCGTCCCTGCTGAACACGATCAAAAGTCGTGTAAAGTCAGCATCTTGAGCAGTGTTGGTGGCTGCCGGCCGGATGTCCCGGCGGATACGACACCAGTTGGCGTCGGTTTCGGGCCAATCTTCGCCCACTTCTGTCCCCTGGGTTTTACGATGCGTCATTGGTGCTCGAGGCTACCATGGCTCGCGATCTGCCACAGGATTCTGGGTGATGACACTTCAGCGATTGAAAATTCGATTAGAAACTGACACAGGGTCAAAGAGGAAGCTGACCAGTGCCCAGTGCGGCGGGGAGCGCCTCCCGCGAAGGCCCCTGCAGAGAATGGCAGAGGCAGGCTGACTGAATCACATTTTCGGCGATATTGCGGCAAGGCTGTAGCACAACACCACCATGGCATTGCCGCCATGTTTGCGCCGATTTCGGTCGCCCCGACATCAAGGCGTTTTTCATGCCAACGAAGCCCTCTGTTGGTCGTTGGGCAGCCTTCGGTTCCCATTTCCAATTTCTGCCCTTCACTTTGCCCTTCTCCTACTTTTTGTTGTCATAATAGCGCCTCATTTTGGGAGCGGTGATCACTCACATTCTCCTTTGTTCCTTTGTGCGCCCGTGCTTGACACCAGCAGAAATGCCTCTCCATCCGTTCGCGTTCGCAAGTTTTGACAGCGACTGTGAAATCCAATTTGAAGCCAACGACGAAAGGCCATACTACGGTGCATATAAATCAAGATATTGGACGCTCCATTGCTGCATCGCAGGGATGCAACGGCAAACATTTTCTTTCCTCGGCGACGCGACAATGGCTGGGCGGATTAATCGGGCAAATCCCGGAGCACTTCGAAATTCATCACGATGATGCCGCCAAGGAGGCCGCCGCAAAGCTCGGCGTCACCGCGTTCGTTCTCCACAACAAGGTTTTTCTCGGCGAGATGCCAGGAAACCTTCAAGAACTTGTCGTGAGGCACGAACTCGTGCATCTGGCGCAAGTGCAAATTGCGCGCCAAACCGGTAACATTGCACCATCAGCGCTTGTTGAGCGGGAGGCTGATACCATCAGCTTCTCGCGTTTTGCGCAGCCAGTGCGGTGCGGAGCGCATCCAGACCAGGTTCATCCCATTTTTTGGGTTCCGATCATTCTCGGTGCCATGGTGATTGGATACGTCTGCACCAGAAGCACACCTGCAAACGCACCTGGCCCTAACGATAACGTCCTTCCGCACGTGAATGATCTCCAGCCTTATGGAGAGGCAATCGTTCTTTTTGTAGTTCCTGCTGGTGCTTTTTCGCTTGGGGGACGCCTCGGTTTTGGTCTGATTGGGAGTTCCGTTTTCGCTGGCGCTGTTTCCGCCCCTGCAAGTCGTGCAGTCAATGACGCCTTTGCTGGCCAAATGTCGCCGGTAAAATTCTATATCTTCGACACAGCATCCGGAGCTGTGATCGGTTTCGTATTCGGTGCCGGCGTCCAGTATATTGGTAGTCCTATATTACACAAAATTGACAATTTGGCGACTTACGGCATCTTTCGAGATGACATGAGGATTCTGCAGATTTTGTTAGAAGAGAGTCCGCAGACCGTAACAGAAACGATGGCCATCCTAGGAAAATACAACCTTACAGGCCGTGTGTCGAGATGGTACATCAATCAACGAAATCTTATCGTGGGCTACAGAGGGCAAACTATTCCGACCCATAATGATCCTGGAGGAATTACGTCTCCACTGGTACGCAGGTATGGCAGGACCTATGCTGAAGAGCTCTACGAACTTCTCAAGAGGAAAGGTATAACCGACGACGAAATTCGAACCTGGATGGCCAGGTATCACGACAACCCACTCCGCGTTGAAAATCTCTTGTCGCACCACCCAGATGATCTTGTTGGACTTCGGGCAGGGGGTCTCAGCATTCCGACAACGACGTTGCCGGGCGTCGCATCTGGTTTCGCTCCGGGCAACCAAGGTGTTGTCTATATTCTCCGTTTACCAAAGGACAAAATGATCCTCGCTGAGGGATACCCATTGCTGAAATTGGAGTTTGAACATGGCGTACTTCATAATATACCTGAAGGCGCAGTCATCAAGGTCATCCCTGCAAAGGACATTCCAGCACTGACGATTGGAAAAGGAAACGTTTTGGTTCCCGGACATTCGGTAAATTGAGTTCACCTGCCCCGCTGGAGACCGCACACGATGGAATTTCTGTCAAAATGGCTTGGGGAGCGTCGGCTGAGGAGGCTCGAATTACAGGCAGAGGAACGTAAAAGGGCGCTTAACCTGCAGATCGCAGAGCGCATCCGTCCACTCGGATACTTTCGCATGCTTTCTCTTCAATGCACAATGTCCGACATCCCAGCCTCTGGCCGCTATTTTGCTCCCCCAGAAGGCGCAGACGTTTTTATCGCCTACCGCACCCACGCGATTCTGCTTTGGGAACAATTCCGCGATGCATCTGATCCCATCAGTGTCGCGATATGTTCTTTGCCACGGCTGCTCTCCGGAGATCTCGAGATCGCGGATGTGATTCTCGATCGTCTCCCTGACGAGCCATATGTTACAGATCATGGCGCAGGTTACTGCATGGTGTTGCCGGTAAGAGCAACGGCTGCCGTTCTGCCGATGCCGGAAGCGTTGAAAGAGCGGGCTCCCCAGACATGGCTTGCCGGTTCACAGAGGCAGGCTGACGTACGCGCTTGGCTCAATGAGCATCGCCACCGGCTGCAGTGGGACGACAAGGAAGGCGTCTATCGTGCAACGTGATAAACACGTGAGAGGACGTCTGTAGTGTGTGGAACGGGCGAGGTAAGGCGGGCACGGGGAACTGCTAGCACTACAGTCGCCTATTTGTCGTCTGTTCGAACGCCGGGTTCCACCCGGCCAATCAATGACTTAGTAAGGCAATGCAGTATGTTGCACGTAGTCACAGTGATGTTCGAAACCGCGCTCAGAGTTCGAACCCACTCGTTGGCGCACGCCGACCGATGTCAGATGAAGTTGCGGCGCAAGACCACCGCAGTCACGCTGTCGCGAGCGTAAGCCAGGCCAAGTAAGGACAGAAGACAGACGACAGAAAGACAGGGGTGTTGCCTCGGTGGGCATTTCGCCACGCCGCTATGCGCGTCAGTTGTCACTGCGC
>WQYW01000211.1 GCA_009781045.1 Alphaproteobacteria bacterium | reverse complement strand
GATGTTCGCTGCCATGAACATGCTCGCCTTCGCAATGCATACGCTGTGCGACTCCGTCGAAAGCCTCTGGATCAAGGCCCGCAATGCGGCGGGGAAGAGAAAACGCTTTTTCGACGCGATCCGCATTCTTACCACCTATACGGTTTTCCCGGATTGGTGGGCGTTGATGACGACCATCGCATCTGGCCGCCCTCCCTGAAAAAAAAGCAGACTGGGGGATCGGCACCCGATGGAAGGGCCATTTGGAATCGCTGCCGGGTCCTCGACGCTCTGGGCCAGATCGCGGATACAGTCGAGCTTGCGCTCCCAGCCTTCAAGGGTCTCGGGCAACCCCTGAAGGGCTGCCTCCGGGGATGGATCATCCCCATGCTGTCGACGACTGTCGAGCGCAAGCTGAGCCAGAAATATCGCGATCTCGCGCCGCTGAGCGCGGTTTTCCGGGCGATCGGCGATCTCAAGCAGATGGGGAACCGCAGGGTAGGCGGTGCCGAAGCAGCTGCCCTGGTGCCAGAGTTCCCCGTTGAGAAGGAAATCAGCCTCGTCCTCGTCCCAGGATAGGGCAAGCTCACCAAGCAATGCCGGAATATCCTGGACGCGAAAGCCACTGTCGAGTTTGGCCCAGAGCGGATCGCTCAATTCAAGTACGAACGGCTGCACGTCTTCCCCCTTCCTGCGGCACCGCGAACGACACCGCCTCTGCAACGACGTGCGCCAGCTTGAACCGCAAACCACCCGCAAACCCGGAACGAAAGGCCGCTCCGTTCACGGGCTCCGGGCAAAAGCCGCATCACGTTCTTCCGGGCCTTGCGCTGGCCGTTCGGCCTCAGCCTCCAGCCCTCCCTCAAGAGCCATGGCGCAGCCCGCGCGTGAAAGCTGAAAACCGAAAACCCAGCCCCCCTTGTCCGTTCTTCACAAGGTCCAGTCGCCGTCGCTGGTCTACTCGGGCTCCATCCGCCCCTGCTCGATCAGGGTCGCCACGAGTTCGGCCCTCCGCCGCTCCCAGCTTTGCGCCTTTTCCTCGTCCTTCACCACACCGCGTCCCTCCCGGTACATCATCGCCACATGTTCCTGGGCCTCGACATCGTCCTGCCCGGCCGCCGTCTCGAGCCAAAAGAAAGCAAGAATATCGTCCTGCGCGATCCCACGGCCTTCCAGATAGGCCAGGCCGACGCTGGCCTGGCCGTCGACATCGCCGCGTTCGGCAGCCTTCCGGTACCACGCCACCGCCTCCTGATCATCCTGCGCCACCCTGCGGCCCTCCTCATACATCCGCCCCAGCTCATACAAAGCCTCCGGCTGGTTCCCCGCAGCCGCCTTGCGCAACCACCACTCCGCCCGGCTCTCGTCCTTCGCCACGAGACTGCCCTCCGCATAGGCGCGGGCAAGACGGTACTGCCCTTCGGGATCTCCCTGCGCCGCTGATCGGCGCAGCCAGACCAGCGCCTCCCGGGGATCAAACGGGACTCCGAAACCATCCTCGTACATGCCCGCGAGATACGCCTGGGCGCGACCGAAGCCCTGGATCGCCGATTTCATGAACCAGTAAGCCGCGAGGAGACCGTCACGTTCCACGCCAAGACCATCCGCATACATCGCCCCCAATGTACACCGCGCCTGCGCATCCCCCTGATCCGCCGCTTTGCGATACCACTGAGCCGCCTGCTCATAGTCCACGTCCACACCGATGCCATGGAAATAGAACATTCCGACGACGGTCTGCGCTTTGCGCTCCCCCTGCAAGGCGGCCTTGCGGGCCCAGGCCAGACCCCGCGCCAGGTCGACCGCCACCCCATCGCCGTTCACATACCGAACCGCCAGCACCAACTGGGCCTCGGGATCTCCCTCAAGGGCAGCGGCTTCCACCCCGCCACCTGCCTCCGCCACAGACTGCGGCCTCTTTGATGTCCGGGGAGCACCATATTTTTTCTTCTTTTTCTTCTTCTTCATCGAATTCCTCCCCGGAAATCCCCTTCCTTCGAACGACGGGAAGGTTCGTAGAGCTTCCCCCACAGCGGCGCAAGCCTGCCTCTTCGGGCGTCAACGACGCACGACGCCAGGCGCCCAGGTGCGAATGTGCGCGCCTTTTTGCACCCCTCACACCCGGGACGGCCGGCACAGACGGATCAGCTCTCACACAAACCGGAAATTCCCGCCTGGAGGAACGGTGCGCGAACCTCCAGATGAGGCGCGAACTGCACGGCACGTTTGTGCTCTCACGCAGGGTGCTTGCGCCTTCTGCCTGTCGCACGAATATCGGCACAAGGCAGCCCGCTGCCCGATCACAAAATTGATCCGGGAACGGCTCTTTGCTGCGGGGTCACGCTTCCCAAGCGTCGCCGCGCGATCCCCTCTGCTGCCGCGGGCCACATTCCCTCCACGGAATAAGTCCCTCCAAAGAGCGCACACCGGTTTGACGGGAGCAAGAGCTGTCGGCGCGGCTCGCTCACAAGAGCGATGCCAAACGCCAATCCGCCAGAACTCGCGGATTGAGGGGCAGCCAGCCTGGAGGACTGGCCACAGCGCGCGCCCGACGAACCTGTCCGTACGCCCAAAATCAAGGCCGATCGCCGGCGCCTGCTCCGGTCGCGTTTTCGCAAATACCTCTCCGCATCGCGTCGTTTCCAGGCAGCGTCGGCTCCCGCCTCATGTCGTTCACGAACTGCACCACGCCGCACGGCACGCCCCGGCATCACGGACCGTCCTGGCGCGCCTTCCTTGCGCGGGAATTCGCTAATTTCAACCGCCGGCTCAGTATCCTGCCAATAGCGTCGGATACAGGCCCTTCCGCAATTCCTCAATGGCCTTGCCCGTCTGCTTCCAGGCATCCCCCTTTAAGTGGACAATAAGTTCCCTCCACACATACTCGAAGGCCGCCACCGCCTCGTCGTCGCCAAACTGATTTCCTTTTGGCAAAAACTGACAGACATCCTCTGTAAGACTGTTCAGGGGCTTCTCCAGCATGCGCTGTTCGGCGACTGCACGACTGATGGACCTGCCCTCCAGAGCCAGATAGTGATAGAAACAGTTGAGAAGCTCGCCCAGATCCATATCAAGCCGCTTGAGACCATGATACAGGTCGAACAGATCACGGTTCTTCCGCCTCTGGAGCAGAGCGCGCAACTTCGTCCCGAACAACTCTTCGGGTTCGAATGAAACGATTTCTGTTTCTCCACGATACCAGCCACTGTTGACGGAGAACGGGTAGGATCTGCATCCGAGCAGCGTGTCGCGCTCCTGCGTATTCATCTCGATTTTGAGTTTCATGGTCGCCGCGGCGTCGACCTCCGGCGCGAATTTGAAGACAAGGCGCATGGAGTGCCCCGCCTGGCTGCGGTTGAATTTTCCCAACCATGGAAGGGCTGCACGAAATGCATCAACCATCGCCCCGAAAGGCGCTGGCTGGATTTGCACCAGGTCGATGTCCTCCGAGTAACGCAAGGGTTGCGCAAACAACAGTCTGTTGATCGCCGTTCCTCCGCGAAACGCAATTTTCCCCTTCAGCGCAGGCTCGTTAAACAGATCGCACAAGGCGCGACAAATAATGAGGTCCTGCTCCACATAACGAAGATTGGCCCAAGGTGCTGTGGCGCTCCAGGCATGGATGTCTGAGATTGGAATCAAAAATCTGCCTCCACCTGTTCATTGACAATTAGTTTCCACCGGGGTTCTTTCTCGCGAAATCGAGACAGCAGCCCAGGAAGTTCCATGATCGAGGGATCAAGCAGTTTTGAGGATTTTGCCTGCCGGGCACAATCCTCCAAAGCACGCGCCTGACGTACATGACCGAACAGATCAAGCAGATACCCCAACCGACGCACAGTCGAATTTTCGTAGTATTTGCCGGCTTCCCCTAGTTTGCGCAGGCCGGCAGCCCCCCCGATGTCTTTGACGATCTGCGCCACACCATTGATACCTGCCGCCTTATGAAAATAGCGCATTGCGTCAAGCAGGGTCAGCTCTACGCCCGCCACGGCAGCAAACCCGGCAGAACTCTTGACCTGAGCAAGCCAGTCCGGCCGATTGACTTTTGCGAACAGGGCACTTTTCTGGGTGATGAACTGGAGCCGATGCCCCCCGATTTCGAGGTCGCGAAGCTGTCGCGGCACAATCACCTGGAAGACCATCGCTGCCTGATGCGATGAACCGTGATAGGCCGCCGCACTCAACAGAGAGATCCGGTAGTCGATCCCCTGATATTTCATCAACGGGTCGATCCAGCATACCGGATCGGGAGCACCAGCGATTCGGTCTTCAGGACGAAGGATCAGATAGAAACCCTGTCGCGGGCTCACCAGCCGCTGTTTGCGGATCTGGCGGCCTGCTGCCGCGGCGAAGCTTTCGGCGCTGAGACCAAGCGCGCGCAATCCTTCTTCACGGCTGAACCAGGCCCGGCCGCGGGAAAGCTGGTCATCAAGATAGCGAGCAAAGATACCCATGCCCCGATTATATGCAAAACCGGACAGATTTGCAACGATTCTGCATATGATCGGGGCAGGCAGTTCCATTTCATCCTATTGTATTTAAAGTTTTTTCGTTTCTACCGACGTTCCGTGTTCCGTTTCTGGAAGCGACTGGGTGTGCCGCCTTTTTACGCTGTTGCGGCCTCAAGCCGGGGGGCAGGACGGTTCATGACACCGATGATTCGTGGCAAATCGGTGACCACTGCAGCTGGAAAGGCAGTTTTTCGCAGGATCTGGAGCCGATTACGGGCGGCTGCTTCCTTCCCCGGCCTGGACAGTTACTTCGCGATTCGTCGTTTTGACGCCCCCTGGAAAGCTCGTGAAACGGGGCACGGGAGCCAAAAGCCAAAACGAGACCCCAGCCCGGGAAAGCTGGTGATCGGTCAAAGGCGCCCACGCCCCGATCATATACGGAAACGGACAGATTTGCACCGATTATGCATATGATCGGGGCCTGGAACGCCAGCCTAAGACCTTTATATCAAGGATGTTTCCTGGCTTTTTCGGGATCTCGACACATCCGGTCCGCCGGAAGCCCTATCCCGGCAGGAATGGGCCCAGAGCGAGGCCAATAGGCGGATACGGCCCTGACGGCAGGGCTTTGTGAGCCAGGGCGACCATTCGGCGGCGTTCCCGCGGAATTTTCAGATCGCAAGCCCAACAGCACGCATCCACGCATCACGGGGCGCGGCAACCTGAAGACCCGAAACGACATGGGTTCCGCCAGGCCACTCCATCGGCCGTTCCACCACCACCTCGCGCCTTTCCGGCTTTGAGGACGGAGAGGCAGTTGAAAGCCTCGCTCTGAAAGCGGCCAACACGACAACCGTTTGCGCCATCCCCTCCGCTCCGGCCGCGGTCGCATCGCGGCGTTCAGCGGCCCGATGTTGCGTCGCTCTCGCCAACGGCCGGCCTGAGGCCAGCTCCCGACCGAAGCCCTTCGCCACCATGGCGGATCCGGATCTTTCCGCCGCCCCCTGAGGGGCACAGACCCCAGGGCGTGACAGCCATCAGCGGCAGCTTCCGATGCCGCAATCACTGCGCAAGGGGCACCCCGGTCGCGTTACTCGCCTTGCCTTGCGGATCCTTTCCCAACAACCACCGATGAGAGGCAGGAAGCCCTGCTCGCCGGCTGCCACGCGGTTCGTTATCCGCATCATCCGTGCGGCTCTCTGGTGGTCTGTCACAGATCCGGCCCGCACGCTCGATGCCGACACCCGAATACGCCCACCATGTATGTGCCTGGCCGACGCGCAGGCATCTCGACCCTGCGCCGGCCGGATCAGGGTTTCAAACCGCGCCCGGGCCTGGTTGCGCGCGATCTCACCTGCTGTCCCTTTGTTCGCGCCTGAGTTCGAGGACGATATCCTCACGGAGCGGGTTGTTGCCACTGAGATGGTGACAGACCCGATTCCGCACCATCCCGGCCGCAATGGCGCAGGAAGCGCAGCCTCATGCGCGAATCGCCGCCGGGCCTGGTCCGGCTCGCCGTCGCTTTGGGATTCCTGACCCGTCCACCTCAACTGCCGCTCGACATCGGCGCCATGGCGTAACCAGCCTGCCGTCGTCACCACCATGGGGGGCTTCACGACTGTCCTGTCGGTTCCAGGTCGCAGCCTCCGTCGCCTCGATCTCGTGTGTTCCGGCCTCCGCAAGGGAGCCGTTCCGCCGGTCTTGCGCCGCAGGGAGAAACGGCGCCAGCGTTAACAACTCCCGCCACAAGGCTCCGCCCGGCAGCCCTTTCCGGCCCCATCCGCGATTTTGCCGGCAAACGTGCTGCGGCGGCCACATTGCGTGTCCCCCGCTTCCAGAGCGCAAGTTCCAAGTTGCGGATCTCGCAAGTATCCCCCCGCTCAACATGTTTCGGGGGAAACGGCCGCGGCGGCGGCGTGTCAACCATAGATTGAAGCACCCCGGCCGGGTGCGGCACGATCGATGAGACATGTTTTCTCGTGCCCCCGCCTGTGCTATCCGGGTGCGATTTTTCAGGGAATGCGTACAATGATTTTCATCTGGGGTACGAAGGGCCGGATCAAGACCATTGGTCAGGGCACCTTCAACTGTCCCAATTGCCGTGCGCCCAGACAATACGAGCACAGGCGGGCGCAACGCTGGTTCACCCTCTATTTCATCCCGGTGTTCCCGATGTCGACGCTGGGCGAGAGCGTCACCTGCAACGCCTGCAACAACAGCTATGTGCCGGCGGTACTGGAATATGATCCGGCACGCCATCATGCCGCGCAGAAAGATCGCGTCATCGCACTGTGGCGCGCCGCCATGGTGACCATTGCCTGCGCCTTCGGCCCCGCCAATCCGGCCCAGGCCGAGGCCGTCAACGCCGCTCTGCCCCCGGAGCTTGGCTCCTCGCTTGATGTCGGCGAAATTCTCGAGGACTGCCGCACCGCACCACCTGGTGGCATCAGCATCGACGACATCGTCGGCCGAACTGCGGGACTGGCGCCCTATCTCAGCTGTGAGGCCCGCGAAAACTTCCTCGTTGCGGCGCTTTCGGTGATGAGGGCGGGAAGCGGCAACAAAAACCAGCGTGAAGAGATCGCGCTCCGGCTCGGTGAAATGTTTGCGCTGTCACCGATGCATATCCGCGGCATCCTTGCTTCCGCCGAATAGCGCCGGCTCGGAAGAAACCACCGAGCAGACACCGCCTCTCTCCCGTTTCAGGGGGCTGTGAAGGGCGCGTCTGCGCTTCTGCCGTCAACCAGTTTGCGCAATTCCTCGAAACTCCATGGTGATGACAGCTCCGCAGGCCTCGTCCATGCCATAGTGTCCGTCGCTGACCGGGAACGGCAGCGCCACATGCGACAGCGAACAGGCGCCCGGCAGGTAAAAAGAGCTTAAGCCCGCGCTGTGTTGCCTCGGATGCACCGGCCTCGACAGTGGCGGGCCCGACTGCACCACAAAGACGCGGGCTGCGAGCGCTGCGAGCAGCGCCACCGAGAGCAGAACGAAGCCGTGGAAGCCGGCCTTCCGGAGCCTGGGGAGAGAACGCATGGCATCTCCAGCGCCAGGCCCTCAAGGCTTCAGGACATCGAGAGCGCAGCACTGAAATCCTGGCGGGAGCCAGGAGGCTTCCAGCGCCCAACGGCTTGACCAGGGGCTTGAGCTTTCCCCTGCTGCCGTTGCCGCAGTCACGCTTCGAAAAAAGCGCGGGCGGCGAGCCACATCATCACGGCCCAATCACGACCCAGGCGGCGTTACAGAACCAGTACCCCCTTGCGCAGGGTTCGCTGCCGTCGAGCGGCCGGGCTTCCCGGGGGGGCTGGGGTCTTCGCACCGCAACCCGGCTCAGCGTGCGGTCCAGCCGCCGTCCATGGACAGATTGGCACCGGTGATCTGGGCCGCGTCATCGCTGCACAGGAACACGGCCAGCGCCGCCACCTGTTCCGGGGTGACGAATTCCTT
>WQYW01000210.1 GCA_009781045.1 Alphaproteobacteria bacterium | reverse complement strand
TTGGCGTGCCCGCCGTCGACGAGACCGGAGAGCCGCTCCAGATCGCTCTCATTGTCGAAAAGGCGTCTCCGTCAAAGGACTCTCTTTCTGAGCTCGCCGAAACGATGATTGCCGATGCGAAGCTTGCTCCGAATTTGGACTTGGTGAAGAACTCACGAAAATCAGTCAAATTGGCGGACGGTACAGCAGCCGAATTGATTAGTCTGGAGTTCATAAAGGGAGGAAGTCGCCGCTCTCTCCAGTTGAAGTTGATTTCAAAGAGTCGCGTCGGTGTTATCTGGACTGTTACGGGTGCTCTGGTCGGCGGCAAGGCGAGTCGTTTGCCATCGCCCGAAAGTGCGATCGCGACGTGGCTGACGGCACACATGACATCGCTGACCTTTGACCCCGGAGATTTTGACCCGGCAAAGATGCGTGCAGCGTACGCTGCCTTGTCACAATCACCCACTGGTGCAGCGCGGCAGGGCGACCCGCCGAAACCCTGACTCACTCGTCGTTCAGGCCGACCGTGGTTGGGCGACCTGTTCTGCATATCCACTTACTTGCCCGATAACCGAAGACGGGGTTGCCGAACCGCGCGGTCTGGATTCGAGTGGCAGAATGGCCCGCTCGAGCCTCCTCGACGAGACGGACTGGAAGAAACACAAGCGCGAAGGCAGCGAGGTTGCCCGCCTGACCAGGCGAGCCAACGCCCTTCTTTTGTTGGATCAGGGTTTCATCTGGGTAGCGGTGGCGGCTGTTTTGTTCCTGGACGAGGACACCGTGCGGGGGTGGCAAAGGAGCCGAGGAAAACAGACGACCCGTTTTGGCGGAAGCCGGCCTCGTTGGCTTCATGAGTGGCTTCGACCGTGGTCGAAAACCAGGGTGTGGCTGCCGAGAACACTGCCTCTGCTCTCACTTTTTCCTGCGGTTCTGAAGCGATCATTTTCCTACGCCCGCTCCGCTTTCCAGGTCAGATCTCGAAGTCAGATCTCGAAGTCGCCTCTCGAAATCAGATCTCAAAGCGTCCCTGCAGCCAGCGAGAGCAGAGATCCGGCGCAATCGGGCACCGCTGTCCGCCGCCGCGCCAAACTCAGGCTGCTTTTGCCGTGCTTGCGGGCTTTGCAATCGTCAATCGCAGGGCCGGATAGAGGATGAGGCAGACCGCCATCGCGGTGAGGAACTGCAGCGGAAAGAGGGTGGGCAAGGCGTGATGGGAAAGGATGGCGCCGAGGATCGCTGTGACCACGCCGGCCCAGTTGAAGCTTTCGGGTGGTTGGCGCGTATCGGTGTTGCAGTGCTGTGCCAGTCTGCGGATGATGTAGTAGTCGGTGATGATGATCATGGCGAAAACCGCGGTCTGGACTCCGAGGATGGTGGCCCACAGAACCGTCTGCTCCAGGACCCGCACCGAGACTGCGAAGACGCCGAGTGCGTTGGCGAGGATCACGAGCATGGGCCAGCCCGGGCGCCAGCGCAGGAACGGGAAAATTTCGAACAGGCTGGAGAGGAACATCGCGGCGCAGCCGGTGTTGAGCATCTGCGTCCGGATCTGGGTGGCAAGCAGCAGGAAGCCACTGAATATGCCGCCGAGGACGACGAAGGCCGGCACAATATTATGGGGGCCGGAATTGAGCCCGTTCGGTGCGGCGGCAAGCGGCAGGCCGGAGGTGATGTGGAAATCAACCAGCGCCGGTGCCGCTGCGTGGAGGATGAAGCCGCCGGCGGCGACCAGGATGATGTTGATGAAGACGTTGCTGACGACAGCGGAGATCGCGATGTCGCGGGAGCGCCGCGCGCTGTGTCCGATATCGGCAAAAGTCAGAGCGAGCGCTCCGGCCGGGGCCATCAGGAGGTTGGCGCAGAAAATGAATTTGTCGGTGTTCCCTGTGAGGGGCACCAGTGGCAGCGTGTCGCCGGCAAAGCGGGAGCCTGCAAAAAAGAGCCCGGTGTCGGAATGGAAGATGGCCCACAGGGCGATTGCCGTGACGCCGCCGATGGTGAGCAGGTACAGGATCAATGTGGTGGTTGCGAAAAGCGAGGTGAGACGGAAGGCAAAACCGGCAAGCAGGATCCAGGCCAGCGTCATCGCGCCATGGAGGAGGAGCGCGTTCGCCAATGTGTCCCTGAGGCCGAAGGCGAAGAGGAAGCCGTAATAGAGCAGAGCATTGGTCAGACCGAGAAAGCCGATGATCATGTAGCCGAAGATCAGGATGGCGACGAGGGAGCCTTTCTGCCCGAAGGCGAAATGGCGGAACAGCACGGTCGAGGACAATCCCGAGCGGCAGGCGACATGACCGAGGGCCCAGCCCAGGGCGGCGCCGACCACGGTGACCAGGACACCGGCGCAGAGCGCGATGGTGAAACTGGTGACATAGGTGACGAGTGCGCCGATGAAGAGCTGCACCAGTGTGGCGGCGGTGGTCGTGGTGTTCCACGACAGCGCCGCCCAGCCCAGGCGGCGCCCGTTCCCGTTCTCTGTCAGCGCAAGCCAGCCTTGCCGCTGATCTTGCCGCTGATCCCCGATGCCGGTTGCAGCAACCGGATCCGCAACGCTGTCGCTGAGATCGTGGCTCATCGCTTGTCATCCTGTGGTCGAGGGCGGCAGACAGCGCCCGCCGGCTGGCGCGCAGTGGCGTTGGGCAAGGCGCGCGTCAAGGTCCGGGCAACCATAGCACAGGGCGGACGCAGGCAAAGCGCCTTGTCATGTGCTGCATGTTGCACGGGGTGCCGATCGGCTGGCGGCAGGCAGGAGACAGCTGAGACAAGGCGGCCGTGGACGGAGCAGATCAGGAACAGCCAATGCAGTATACTTCCGTTCCTGATGTGTCCGGTAGCAGTCGAGCTGACGCGAGGCTGCCGCCGCACGGATCTGCGGGGGTGCGCAGGAGGGGCGCCTGGGATCTGTTCGAAGCAGCGGACCAAAGGAAGGCCGGCCTCAATGACGCAAGGTGAAACGGTCGATCGAAGCGCGGTGTATCTGCGGTTGCGGTGGTGCCGGCTGCGGGGCCGATGCGCTCCCGATCTTTCCGGAGAAGTCTTTCCGGAGAAGTCTTGCCCGCGCGCCCTTTTCTGCCTGAGCGTTTGAGCGTCCCTGTCGTTTCGCCCCTGGCTGCGCTCGGGTGATTGCCGCGCATCCTTCATGCATGGTGCGGGCAACCCGGCAGGACTGCACGTCAGCCGGTCCTGTCGCCGGCGCCGAGCCGGCAGCGCACTCCAGTGCCACCTCTGCCGCAATAGCCGTGCGGATTCTTCGCCAGATATTTCTGGTGATCGTCTTCCGCGAAATAGAACGGTCCGCAGCGCGCGATCTCGGTGGTGATGGCGCCGAAGCCGTCGCGCGACAATGCGTTCTGATAGATGTCGCGAGAGGCGAGCGCCGCCTGATGCCGGGCCTCGCTGCAGCTATAGACGGCGCTGCGATACTGGGTGCCGATGTCATGGCCCTGCCGCATGCCCTGGGTGGGGTCGTGGCTTTCCCAGAATGTGGTCAGCAGGCGTTCATAAGAGAGCCGCTCGGGGTCGAACACCACGAGCACGGCTTCAGCATGGGCGGTGTCACCGGAACAGACGTCCTCATAGGTCGGGTTGGCGGTGAAGCCGCCGCAATAGCCGGCAGCGGTGACAAATATGCCGTCCCCGAGTTCCCAGAAGCGGCGCTCAGCACCCCAGAAACAGCCGAGCGCGAACACCGCGCGCTCCGATCCGGCCGGGTAGGGCGGTGTGAGACGATGTCCGTTGATGAAGTGCGCCGCCGCCGGAGTGATCGGGTGAGGCCGGTCCGGCAATGCCTGTGCCGCGTCGGGCAGGGTCATGGGATGGCGTGGGAACACGGCTTGCGAGGACCTTTTTTCGAACAACGCTGCGGGGTCGCCACTTCCTGGACATCCGGCAGGCAAAGCTTATCGGGTTGCCGGGGGGCTGTCACCCCGATCTCAACCATGCGGCCATCGATTTGGCGGATGCGTATCTGTTCTGGCCGCGCAGGGGAGTTCGAAACTGCGCTGGATCGAGCCCAAGGATCGATCCCAAGGGCTGTGACGGGAAGTGGGGTGCGATCTCAGGCAGCCATGCCCCTGAAGGACAGGGCGCTTCACGACCCGGCCCTTGAGGGCAGGAAAATCCGGCACGACCGGCAAGCGGTTCGCTCCCTTCTGCCCGGCTCCTATAGAGGTGGGGCGAGATAAAAGTCGGCCTCCAGGGTCTTGATCGCTTTGGTGAGGGTCAGGCCGGTGTGGCGCCGCATCCACTGTCCGGTATGGCGCATGCGGAAGATATCGAAGCGGTTGATCCCCATGTGATCGAGGCGGGCGTAGAGTTCATTGAACTCCATGCCGCGATTTTGCGGAAATCCGGAGCGATAGCGGATGCTGATGCGATAGCGCCCGGCCGCCCAGGCGCCACAGATGTCGACCGGGTAGCAGGATCTGGAGGGTTTGATGCGGGGCAGATAGCGCGGTTTCAGGACATCCCGGATCAGGGCCTCACAGGCCTCGATGATCTGCTGCTTGACGGTGTTGTTGGGTACGACCGGGCGGTTCGACGGCAGCCATTGGCGTCTGCCTGGTGGAGAGGCTGTTTTTCGTGCGGGCATGGCGTTCAATCCGCTGCCGTGATGGCCCCCCGAGTGTGGTGCGGACAGGATCCACAGGCTGGAAGTCCCGCTGTGGCATGTCGTCAGGGGAGATGATTTTTCGCTTTCGGCCTGTTGTCGGCAGAAGCTGGCGTTGCACAGCAGACTGGGACGATTCGTGCGCGGATGGCAAGGGGCCTTTCGCTGACTCAGCGACGGCCGCTGACGGCGGAAGGTGGGGGATGGCGGTTCCCCCGCGGCGTGATGACTGGCAACAGAGGGGACGAAAGGACGCCAACCGGGTTCCGGCGGTCACGAAAAGGTGAGCGCCCAGTGCCACTGGCGCAGTGACCAGATCGTGAGATCAGGTCTGGCACGAGGGTCTCGCGGGCGGGAAGCCGACGAAAGAGACAAAGGGCAAAGGCCAACGGGCTGCCCTCGCTGGAAGATGACTGCGGCAGGAGCGGGGGGGTCTCAGAGTCTGTGCTGTCGGACCTTTCTGGCGAGTGACGGCGAGCCCGGTTGAGGTTTGCGTTTTCTGTCGCAAGGCCGTATCGGCAGGGAGCGTCCTTTGCACAGGAGGCCTCCTTTGCGGGTGACGAGGTCGGCCGGCTTCGCGGTCGCAACAATGGCGGTGTCCGGTGATTCGCGGTGGGGTCGAGGTTTTCAATGCGTGCCGTATCGATGTTGCTATCCGCTGTCGTGCTCGCGCTTTCGCTTTCGCCGGCCTGTGCCGAGAGGCGTCTGGCGCTGGTGGTCGGCAACAACAGCTACAGCAATCTGCTGGAGATCCAGCAGCTGCGAACCGCCGTCAATGACGCCAATGCGGTTGGCGACGCGCTGGCCCGGCTCGGCTTTACGGTGATCCGGGGCGAGAACCTCAGCCGCAGTGAATTCAGTGCCAGGCTCGATGAACTGGCCCGCAATATACAGCCGGGAGACACCGCGCTGTTCTATTTCGCGGGGCATGGCGTGTCGCTGGGCGGCGGGAATTATCTGTTGCCGAGCGATGTGCCGGCGGTTGAGAGTGGCCAGGAGAGCCTGCTGGCGCGGGCCTCGCTTGGTGAAGACGACATTGTCGGCGACATCCAGGCCCGCGGGGCGCGCGTCGTGGTCGTGGTGCTGGATGCCTGTCGTGACAACCCGTTCCGGCAGGATGGCCGGCGCTCGGTGGGGGGCGCCCGGGGCCTGACCCGGATCGAGGCGGCGCGCGGTGTGTTCAAGCTCTATTCCGCCGGCATCGGCCAGTCCGCGCTCGACCGGCTCAACCGCAACGATCGCAATCCGAATTCCGTGTTCACCCGCGTTCTTGTGCCGGAACTGGTCCGGCCCGGTCGTGATCTCACCGCACTTGCCAGGGATGTCGGCCGCGAGGTGCTGCGCCTGGCGGCCAGCGTCGGCCATGAGCAGCAGCCGGCCTATTACGACCAGATTCTCGACAGCGTCTATCTCGCCGGAACGCTGCCGGAGAAAGCGGCAGGCACGCAAGGGGGGCCCTCCTCCAGTGAGGCCGAGCGGGCCTGGGCGGCGACGAAGAACAGCAGCGACCGCCAGGTGCTGGAAGAATTCGTCCGCCGCTTCGGCGATGACTATTACGCCACTCTGGCACGGGCCCGTCTGCGGGAGCTGGAGCGTATGGCGGTGGGCACGCCCCCGGCGGCAACGAAAATGGACGCCCCGGAACAGTCCCCGGCTGGCAAAATGGCGCCGGGAGCGCCACCGCCACCGGGCGACAAGCTCGCTGCGGTGGCAACGCCGGCGCTCGGCAGCGCGACGAGTGCTGCGGTGACGGGTTGCCGCGTCGTCGCGCCAGCCTACCTGGAGAGCAACGACTACGTCTTTCAGTATCAGGGAGGCTGCAGGGACGGGTTGGCGGAGGGGACCGGCAAGGCGATGTGGACCTTGCGCCATGCATCGGAAAGCAGCGTGAAGGTGACATGGGAAGGCCGCTTCCATGCCGGGATCTATCTTCCGGACCCTCCAGGGATTGTGTCGGCACGCAAGAATGGCGCCCGCAACAGCTGGGGTGTCATCTTCGACCTGGGAGCCCTGCCAGCGCAGCCGGGAGTTCCTGCTGCCACGCTCAAGGTCGCGGCGAGTTCGGATCTCACCAACTATCCCGACCCCTGCATTGCTGCTTCGGTCTATGTCACCAACGTGCCGATGGCCGTGCTGGTCTCTGACGGGGCGACACAGGCGGTAATGGCCGCGGCAGTCGACAAGCTCAAGACGCGCTGCGGTGACCAGCTTGCGATCCTCTCGCGCAGCAACCGGAGGGACCCTCACGATCGCACGAATCTGTCTGTGCAGGTGGTGACGACGGCGGAGCTCGAAGATGATCGCTGGGGCAATCCCGGGCCGGTTGTGGCAGAGGCCATGATGCCGTTGGCGCCGACGGGCCTGGTACAGCGCTACAGCAACAGGGCCGGCGACCGGAAGCGCCAGGAGGAACAGCAGACAAAGGATCGGGAAGAGCGCCAGTTCAACGCACAGAGACTGCGCGCGTTCTTTCAGGCGCAGCAGGCGACGGGATGGGCGGAGCTTGTCGATATCGGCCAGAACCCCTTCCGCTATGCCAATGGCGTGGTGGTGACGGCGATCGAACTCGACCAGGTGATCAGCCGAAATCGTGCCCTGGTGCGGGGCATCGAGCAGCGGGGTGGCACGGCTGTGCTTGACGGCAGCGAAGTGGCGCAGTGGAGGAAGGGCGGGCATCTGGTGGCGCTGCGGGTGATCGGGCGCATGAAGGAAGGCGGCGACTATGGGGGTGTCGTGCGCGTGCAATTGGTGGGGAGCGAAAGCTGCACCGAATACGACTGCTCGGACTGGCTGAAACTGCCGGTGCGGTTGCGCGACGGGCAGATGCCGTGATCGAAAACACGGTTGTGCCCCGTTCCGCCTCTTGACGCGGGTGGCGGATCGCCGGGCAGCGGGGATGGCGGCACGGGCTGTTTGCGCGAGTTGTGCCTTAACTTAAGACCTGTAACCGCAGAGCGCGGGATGATTACGGGTGACAACTCCGTCGCGTAAACACGACGGCTTCTCAGACAAGCTAAGCGGCAATCCGCTGGCTTGGCGTCTGACAGCCGTGCCCCGGCTGGAATTCTGCCCGGAAGAGGACGTGTGCCGAGCTGCAGCAACATCGCGATCAATGACACAGCCGCATTCGCATCGGTGCATCCTGACAGCGAGCGTCTTCGGTTCGATCGTGCCGCACTCCGGACAGGTCTGGCTCGTCCCGCGCGGATCGACCAGCTTCACAGCCCCACCAGCGTTTGCAGCTTTGCAGGTGACGAATTGGACGAGTTGATTCCATGCGGCGTTGTGGACGGACTTCGCGAGCATTCCGGCC
>WQYW01000209.1 GCA_009781045.1 Alphaproteobacteria bacterium | reverse complement strand
CAGCCCAACCTCAGAGGGAGCATCCACCAGGTCGCCCGAGACAATGAGGAGATGAGGTTCAAATCTCCTCACCTGCTGCGTCACCGCATTCCAGACCTCCGGGTTGAAGGATGGCCCGTAGTGCAAGTCTGACAGGTGAGCGATCCGAGTGGGCATGTCTCCTCCTCCACGCAAATTTATCTCTGCTGGAAATCTCGTCGTATCCGTAAAAACGAAATCGTATTATCGAGCGGTCAGCGAGGGCTTTGTGGCTCAAGCTCAGACATGAAACCTCTGCCTCTTGCCTCATTCAAAGAGGAAAGGTTCCAGGCTGGAAGCAAAGACAAATCCGCGCTTCTCGTGAGGGTGCAGGTTGAAGCCCTTGCGACCGCGCGATGGTGACGTTCCGTTTGTGTTCCGATCGCATGAGGAGGTCAATAGGAAAAATTGAAAAATCTGAAAATAGATCGGAATGGAACAATGGAACTTGATATTTCGCGTTTTAAGAAGCCTGCTCCTGCGATACCCGGTTATCACGTCTGTCAGATGGAGGGCTGCGACTGCGAAGACCTCCATGCACGAGACGTGTCTGCCGCAAAGCGAGCTGACACGGGTTCCCTGAATTCCGGAAGGCCATGAATCATAGACGTTGCGCATGCTCGGAAAGAGTTCCTCATGCGGGAACTCACATCTCACGAGGTTCGCTCTTTGCGCGCAATCAAACCGGCAGACTGCCTCAGGATGGTCCTATCGACATCCTGAGAGGGACAGAGCAGAGCGCGCGACGGAGGGCTGGAACCTGACAACCCGTTCCGACGCCTCGCGTCATGGTTCTGTGCCGGGTTCCAATCCACCTCCACCGATCGGGATACGAGGCGGTTCCCACCAGCGTCGAATATCGAATCGCGGGAACCGGAACCTGATCTTTGCATCGAATTCGAGAGGCCCCCCGATGGAACCTGCAAATGTCCCGGCAATGGCGCCTGTCAACCTGCAATCGCGTGTGTTCCAACCGTTCCCGCGAGCAGCTCTATGCGCGAGAGATCTGATGCACTCAGTTCCCGTGGGCCGTTCGTTCGGGAAACGCCGCTGCCAGCGCGCTGCGCTCTGCCTTGAGCAGGCCAGGCTCGGTGATCAGGCCGGTAACCAGGCGTGCCGGTGTCACGTCGAAGCCATAATTTGCCACCGCCGCGCCTTCCGGCACGATGCGCACGGTCTCAAGCCGCCCGTCCGCAGAACAGCCGGTGATGTGTGAGACCTCGCTGCCATCCCGCATCTCGATCGGAATGTCCCGGACGCCGTCCTCAATCGCAAAATCGATCGTCGGTGACGGCAGCGCGACATAGAACGGCACCTCATTGTCGCGCGCCGCCAGCGCCTTGAGATAGGTGCCGATCTTGTTGCAGACATCGCCATTGGCGGCGACCCGGTCTGTGCCGACAATCACCAGATCGACCATGCCGTGCTGCATCAGATGACCGCCGGTATTGTCTGGGATCACGGTATGGGCAACACCGTGATGGCCGAGTTCCCACGCCGTCAGGGAAGCTCCCTGATTGCGCGGCCGGGTCTCATCAACCCAGACATGGATGGAAACACCGCGCTCATGCGCCAGATAGATCGGCGCCGTTGCCGTGCCCCAGTCCACAGTGGCAAGCCAGCCGGCATTGCAGTGGGTGAGCACGTTGACGCTCTCCCTCAGGCCTTTGCGCGCCGCCACCGCATCAATCAGCGGCAGGCCGTGAGCCCCGATGGCCTGATTGATGGCGACATCCTGTTCCAGGATCGCCGCCGCTCTTTCATAGGCTGCTGCCACGCGCAGCTCAGGGGCAAGAGGCGCCAGCGTCGCGCACATCTCATCAAGCGCCCATTTGAGATTGATCGCGGTCGGCCGCGCCACGATCAGCCTGTCATAGGCCCGCGCCAGGCCGCAGTCCGAGCTGTCCTCACGCATGCCGAGCGCCAGCCCAAGCGCTGCCATGGCCCCGATCAGCGGCGCACCCCGCACCCGCATGGTGGCAATGGCATCCGCCGCCGCCACGCAGGAGCAGATCCGCTCCACAATGAATTCATGGGGCAGTCTGCGCTGGTCGATGGCACCGACCGACCAGCCGTCGGCTTCAAGCCAGATGCTGCGATAATGCCGGCCGTCGACCTTCATCCCAATCTTCCCCTCGAAGTTCCAGCAACTGGCGGCCGGTCAGGCGCCCGCCCGGGCGCCAAGCACGCGTCCGGCCACGGCATCGAGCTTTTTCATGAGTTCGGGATCCCGTGCCTTGGGAGCGGTAATGAAGGCCCCTTCAAGCGCGCGGTCCGAGCCGATCGGACAGGGCTCGTGCTCGCGCGGCAGTTCGCGGGCCAGCCGGGCCACCAGGGCCTTGGCCCGCTCGGCATTCGACCCCAGCACACGAATGATGTCCTTCGTGGTAACGGCGTCATGATCGGGGTGCCAGCAGTCGAAATCGGTCACCATGGCTACCGTGGCGTAGCAGATCTCGGCTTCGCGGGCGAGTTTGGCCTCCGGCATGTTGCTCATGCCGATGACGGAATAACCGAGATTTTTATAGCCCATGCTCTCGGCATAGGTGGAGAATTGCGGCCCCTCGATGCAGACATAGGTGCCGTCGCGGCGGATCGGGATGCCCTCGGCTTCGGCCGCAGCGGCGAGATGGATGCGCAGCCTCGGTGACACCGGATGGGCCATCGAGACATGGGCGACGCAGCCTTTGCCGAAAAAGGAATTCTCGCGCTTGAAGGTGCGGTCGACGAACTGGTCCACAAGAACGAAGGCTCCGGGGGGAAGATCCTCCCGAAAGGAGCCACAGGCCGACAGCGACACCAGATCGGTCACGCCTGCCCGTTTGAGGGCATCGATATTGGCGCGGTAGTTGATATCAGAGGGCGACAGGCGATGGCCCCGGTCATGGCGCGGCAGGAACACCACCGGCAGCCCCTCAATGGTGCCGCGCCGTACCGGCGCCGAGGGCTCGCCCCAGGGGCTCGAAATCGCCTCCTCGCGCGCGTCCTGCAGGCCCGGCAGATCGTAAATGCCGGAACCGCCGATCACGCCAAGGACGGTCTCCTGGGATTCGTGGGTCATCATTGTCATCCTCCTGATCGCGCGAAGCTATAGCGAGTTTCCCGCCCCCCTGGAAAGCGCCTGATCGTCGGAGCGTCGGCCTCCCGGCCCCCTGGCCTGGGCCTCCCGGGCCGCCGACAGGAGGGGAGGCACGAATCAAAGCCCCGCAGCACGTCAGCCCCTTGCCCGCCGCCTCGCGCCGTTCAGCAACTGCATTTTTTGTCGGCTCCAGGGCGACGGTCCGGCAATCGCGACTGCGCCCCGCACCGGCGCAGAAAGAACGGCGGGCCGCCAACGCGCTCATCACCTCCGGCCTCTTGCGCTCGCGAAAACCCGCAAGACCCGCCCCCTTACCCGAAAAGCCGCCGAATGCGGAGGCCGCGCTTCGCGCTGCGGCACCCTCATGGTGGAGAGCTTTCGGGCCATGCGCCATTCACATTGGCAATCTTGCTCGATTTCGCGTAAATCGCGCTGCACACCGCGAATGCTCCCTTAACGGGTCCTTAAAACCTGTCACCGACTGGAAATTGCCGGCATGATCGCCCTTGTCCGAATCGCCCTGAGTCGGCCCTATACCTTCGTGGTGCTGGCTCTTCTGCTCCTGATCATCGGGCCGCTGGCTGCGCTGCGCACACCAACCGACATTTTCCCCAATATCGGCATCCCGGTGATCGGCGTGATCTGGCAATATACCGGACTGTCGCCGGATCAGATGGGGGGGCGCATCACCACGCCGTTCCAGCGCGCCCTCACCACCACCGTCAACGACATCGACCACATCGTCGCCAATTCCTATAACGGCATCGGCATCATCAAGATCTATTTCCAGCCCAATGTCGATATCCGCACCGCCAACGCCCAGGTCACCGCGATTTCGCAGACCCTGATCAAACAGATGCCGCCGGGCGCAACCCCGCCTCTGATCCTCAACTACAGCGCATCCACGGTGCCGATCATCCAGGTGGCGCTGTCGGGCGAGGGCCTTAACGAGCAGAATCTTGCCGATATCGGCATCTACCAGTTGCGCATGCCGCTGGTGACTGTCCCCGGTGCCGCCATTCCCTGGCCCTTCGGCGGCAAGACGCCGCAGATCCAGATCGATATCGACCCCATGGCGCTGCAGGCCCACGGTCTGTCCGGCCAGGATGTCGCCAATGCGCTCGCCGCCCAGAATCTGATCACCCCGGTCGGCACCCAGAAGATCGGGACCTTCGAATATAATATCCAGCTCAATAACTCACCGCTCAAGATCGACGAACTCGGCGACCTCCCGATCAAGACCGTCAATGGCGCCATGGTCTATATCCGCGACGTGGCCCAGGTGCGCAACGGCAGCGCCCCGCAGACCAACATCGTCCACGTCAACGGTGCCCGCTCGGTGCTGATGATGGTGATGAAGGCCGGCGGTGCCTCGACGCTCGACATCATCTCCGGCATCAAACAGAAGGTCATTGACGTCCGCAATCAGATGCCGGACGCCCTCAGGATCAGCTTCATCGGCGACCAGTCGGTCTTCGTTCGCGGTGCCATCACCGGCGTCGCCCTCGAAGGCGTCATCGCCGCCCTCCTCACCAGCGTCATGATCCTGCTCTTTCTCGGCAGCTGGCGCTCCACCATCATCATTGCGATCTCGATCCCGCTTTCGGTGCTGGGAGCCATCATCATGCTGGCGGCGCTCGGCGAGACCCTCAACATCATGACGCTTGGCGGGTTGGCACTCGCCGTCGGCATCCTGGTCGACGACGCCACGGTCACCATCGAAAACGTCAATTACCACCTCGAACACGGCAAGGAGGTGCAGCAATCAATCCTCGACGGTGCCCGCCAGATCGTCACCCCGGCCTTTGTCTCGCTGCTCTGCATCTGCATCGTCTTCGTGCCGATGTTCTTCCTCACCGGCGTGCCGCGTTTTCTTTTCGTGCCGATGGCCGAAGCCGTGATCTTCGCCATGATCTGGTCCTTCATCCTGTCGCGCACCCTGGTGCCGACCATGGCCAATTATCTCCTCAAGCCCCACGCCCCCCATGGCAGCGAGGTGGTGACCAGCCGCAATCCCCTGATCCGCTTCCAGCGCGCTTTCGAGCGCGGCTTCGAGCGCGTGCGCGCCCGCTACCGCGATCTCCTGGCCATGGCACTCGGCCACCGCCCGGTTTTCGTGACCGTGTTCCTCGCCGCCGTCGCCGCCTCCTTCCTGCTGGTGCCCTTCCTGGGACGCAACTTCTTCCCTGCCGTCGACGCCGGCAGCATCCTCATCCATGTCCGTACCCAGGTCGGCACCCGCGCCGAGGAAACCGCCAACCGTCTTGCCGATGTGCAGAAGGTGGTGCGCGGCCTGATCGGAGCCGAAATCGAGACCATGACCGACAATATCGGTCTGCCGAACTCCGGCATCAATCTGACCTATAACAACACCGGCATGACCGGCCCTCACGACGGCGACATCCAGATCAAGCTCAAGGAAAACCACAGCCCGACCGATGCGCATTTGCGCACCCTGCGCGAGCAGCTGCCGCGGCAGTTTCCCGGCATCAGCTTCTCCTTCCTGCCGGCCGACATCGTCAGCCAGATTCTCAATTTCGGCGCCCCGGCCCCGATCGACCTCCAGATTCGCGGGGCCAATCTCGAAGCCAACTTCGCCTATGCCAACAAGCTGCTCGCCCGGCTGCGCCGCATCCCCGGCGTGGTCGACGCCCGCCTCCAGCAATCCCCCAACAGTCCGACCTTCAACATCGACGTCGATCGCACCCGCGCCCAATATGTCGGACTGACCGAACGCGACGTCACCAACAGCCTGGTGGTCAATCTCGCCGGCAGCTCCCAGGTCGCGCCCACCTATTATCTCAACCCGGTCAACGGCGTGTCCTACTCGATCGTGATGCAGACCCCGCAATACCGGCTCGATTCGCTGAGCGCCCTGCAGACGCTGCCGATCACGGCGACCGGCAATCCGCAGTCCCCGATCCTCGGCGGCATTGCCGATATCACCCGCACCTCGTCGAGCGCGGTGGTGTCGCAATACGACATCCAGCCGATGGTCCAGATCTTCGCCACCACACAGGACCGCGATCTTGGCGCGGTGGCCGCCGATATCGATCGCGCCATCGCCGATACCAAAGCCGAGGTCCCCAAGGGCTCAACCGTGCTGCTGCTCGGCCAGGCCCAGACCATGTACAGCGCCTTCTCCGGCCTCCTGTTCGGACTTCTGGGCGCAATCGTGCTGATCTACTTCCTGATCGTGGTCAACTTCCAGTCCTGGTCCGATCCCTTCGTGATCATCACCGCGCTCCCGGCCGCACTCGCCGGCATCGTCTGGATGCTGTTCATCACCCATACCACGCTCTCGGTGCCGGCGCTGACCGGCGCCATCATGTGCATGGGGGTGGCAACCGCCAACAGCGTGCTCGTCATCAGTTTCGCCCATGAGCGTTTCGAAGCGCTCGGCGACCCCGTCAAGGCGGCGCTTGAAGCCGGCTTCGTCCGCTTCCGCCCGGTGCTGATGACGGCACTGGCCATGATCATCGGCATGGCGCCGATGGCACTTGGACTGGGCGAAGGCGGCGAGCAGAATGCGCCGCTCGGGCGCGCCGTGATCGGCGGCCTGATTTTTGCGACCTTCGCCACGCTGATGTTTGTTCCCGTGGTGTTCAGCATGGTACACGGCAGGCACGACGTGCATCAAGCGCCGCCTGCCACCAGCCTGGATACTGCCCTCGATCCCGCTTTGGAGGCCCCCCATGCCGCTCACTGAGAAACCCGCCCCGGTGTCGCGGCGCACGCTCGGCCTCACCGCCGTGGCGGTGCTCCTCATCGCCGGCATCATCGTGGCAAGCGGCATCCGCTCGCGCCACAGACAGGCCGCCGAGCTTGAACGCTGGACCGACGAGCAGGCCATCCCAAGCGTCGCGGTCGCCCTGCCCGCGGCCAAGACCCCCAACATCGCCATCAATCTGCCGGGCCGGCTTGAAGCCTATTACCGTGCCCCGATTTCGGCGCGCGTCAGCGGCTATCTCAAGAGCTGGAGCGCCGACATCGGTGCCCGGGTCAAGGCCGGCCAGGTCATCGCCGAGATCGAGGCCCCCGATCTCGACCAGCAGCTGCTCCAGGCCCGCGCCGACCTCGCCGCCCTCCAGGCCAGCGCCCGGCTCTCAGAGGCGACGCTCAACCGCCGCAAGACCCTGGTGGCTTCAAACTTCGTCTCGGCCCAGGAAATCGACGAACGCACCGCCGATCTCTCCAACAAGAACGCCGCCGTCCGCGCCGGTGAGGCCAATGTCGAACGCCTGGAGGCCCTTGCCGGTTACAAGAAGATCACCGCGCCCTTCGATGGCATCGTGACCGCCCGCAATACCGATGTCGGCTCTCTGATCAATGCCGGCGGCGGTGCCGGACCCGCCATGTTCGTGATTTCCGACATGGGCAAGCTGCGCGTCTATGTCGACGTGCCGCAAAGCTACGTGCCTGCGATCAAGATCGGTGCCGAAGCCATCATCACCGTGCCCGAATATCCCAACCGCAGCTTCCGGGCGACCGTGGAGGCCTCCTCCCAGTCCGTCGACATCAGTTCCGGCGCCACGCGTATGCAGCTTGGACTCGACAATTCCACCAGTGAGCTGATGCCCGGCAGCTACGCCAACGTCACCCTCAACCTCAAGCGCGACACGGTGCCGCTCAGCATCCCCGCCAGCGCCCTGATTTTCGACTCCAGCGGCCTGCGGGTTGCCACCGTCACCTCCGACAACCGGATCCTGTTCAAGACGCTGACCATCGCCCGCGACCTCGGCAAGGATATCGAAATCGGCTCCGGAGTTGACGCCACCGATCGCGTGGTGACCGCACCGCCCGACGGTCTGAGCAACGGCGATGAGGTCCACGTCGTTGAGCCTCAACCTGCGAAACCGGCGGCGCCACAGAAGCCGCCACGCAGCTGATCCCTCGGCAGGTCAGGAGCCCCGCCCCTTTGCCCGTCCACCCCGTGCGGGCAACACGGCGAACCCCGCCGTCCGCTCGCACAAACCTCGCCATGGAT
>WQYW01000208.1 GCA_009781045.1 Alphaproteobacteria bacterium | reverse complement strand
GACGAGATAGGTGGTGACCACCCAGGAGGCTTCATCCTGGCTGACGCCGAGGCCGCCGCCGATATAGGGCAGGGCGACATTGGCGATGGTGGTGTCGAGCACCTCCATGAAAACCGGGAAGGCGACCAGGAGCGTGATCAGCATGGAATGGGCGGTGCCGTGCCCGGAGGCCTCAGCGCCGTGAGCTGTCGCTGGCGCACTCACCGCGAGGTCAGTCGTTCGAACAGGGAGGGCGTCGGATCAATGCGCACGGTGGGCACCACCGACATGCCGGGGCCGATGACGATGTCGGCGGGCAGTTCGTCGATAACGATCTTGACCGGAACCCGCTGGACGACCTTGACATAGTTGCCGGTGGCATTCTGCGGCGGCAGCAGTGCGAAGGCGGTGCCGGATCCGGGCTGGATCGAGTCGACCCGGCCGCGAATGAGGCGGGTCGGATAGGCGTCGATGGCGAGGCTGACGGCCTGGCCGGGGCGCATGGCGGAGAGCTGGGTTTCCTTGAAATTGGCGACGATCCAGGTGTCGTCGGGCACGAAGACGGCAAGGGCGGTGCCAGCCTGGACGAACTGGCCCACCGCGGCTGTTAGGCTGACGACATGTCCGGCACCAGCGGCAGTGATGCTGGTGTGGGCAAGATCGAGTTCCGCGGCATCGACCCGGGCCTGGTCGAGCACGGTGATGCTGCGGCTCTGCTCAACCAGGAAGCCCTGGTCATCGACCTGCTGCTGGGGGATTGAATTTGTCTTTGACAGTGTGAGGTAGCGGCCCAGGTTCTTCTGCGCCTGCTCCAGCACAGTGCGATCGCGTTCCAGCTGCGCCTTGGCCTGGCTGAGTACGCTGTGATAGTCGCGCGGGTCGATTCGGACCATCACGGCGCCGTCCCTTATGTGCTGATTGTCGGTGACGGTGACTTCGGTGATATAGCCGGAGACCTTTGGTGCGACCGGAAAGGCGCGGGCGGAGATGAAGGCGTCGTCCGTGCTCTCGAAATGCTGGCTGTGATCCCAATAAAGGAGGGTGGCGGCGATGAGCGCGACCGCGACAGCGAGGCCAAGCCCGGGTCCGGCGAGCCGCCGGGCGAGGCTGCGGCTGGCCGCCTGCGGCGGAGCGGATGCGTGGTCTTGCGCGCCTGTCTGCGTCATGGCGTCCACGGCAAGCGTCTCCTTCACCTGAAAAATAGTGAACGATATCGTTTCATTTGACTGCTTAGTCAGCTCCGCAGCGTCCGTCAAGAGTTTTTGAACGAAACGGTTTCGTTCATTTGCTTCTGCGCCGGAATCGGCTAAAATGCGCTTTGAGTGATTGGGGGCGGCAGATGAAGGGCCGGATGACAGAGAGGAAGGCGCCTGCAGCACGCAGGGGGCGGCCTCGGCGGGATCTCGCTGGCGAGGTCGATGAACGGATCCTGGATGCGGCGCGAATGGTGTTTCTTGAGCGCGGTTTTGCCGGTGCCAGCATTGACCGCATTGCCGCCCAGGCCAATGCCGGCAAACCTTCGATCTACGCCCGCTTTGCCGACAAGGGGGCCTTGTTCACGGAAGTCGTGTTGCGCAACGTGGCGTTGACCGCGTCACGGCTGGACCGCCTTGTGCCCGCCGGAGCCACGCTCGGTCAGCGGCTCGAGAGCCTGGCGGCGACCATTCTGCACTGGGCCCTGGCCGGGGACACCATCAGCCTGATGCGGCTGGGGGTTTCCGAGGCCCGTGACCGCCCTGAGCTGGCGATCGGCACCCACTGCATGGCGCGTCAGCGCGCTGAGGAGGGGGTGGCCCGACTGCTGCTCGAGGCAGCCTCGCCTGAGGCGGCGCAGGCGGTGTTTGCGCCCGCCCAACTGCCACTGACGACCCGCTTCTTCATGGATCTCGTGGTTCTGCCGATCATCATGCGCGCCGTGTTCGGCGAGGATGCCGAACGGCTGCGGGGCGAAATTGCGTCTCATGTGGCGCGTGCGGTGGCCTTCTTTCTTGCCGGCTGTGGTGTGGCAACCGTCAAAGCCTGATTCGCCGGCATGTTCTCGTTGCACGTGGGCAAAGCCGGCAGGCCAGCAACGTGCGCGGCGTGTGGCCAAAGGGGAGTCAAGGGGGGCCAGGCCTGGAGGCTTCTGTGCAAGCGGGCCGTCGGCGAAGACGCACCGGGCGGGGCCCGACGGGCGGGCGTTCCTGTTGCAGGGAGTCAGGTCAGTTCAAGGCGAGCGCAGGAAGCAAAACCGGGCATGGCCGGTTTGAGCCATGCCCGGTGGGGGCGTCCGTTGTCCGTTCTGCCCGGGATGCGGTTCCTATTCCTGGGTGGTGACGATCGATTCCATCAGCGACACCAGATGGCGCTGCACGGTCTGATCCCGGATCTTGCTGTAGGCGCGCAGCAGCCGCAGGCTGTACGCACTGTCGAGGAACAGCAGGTTGTCCAGTGTGCGCGCCTTGTTGTCACCGTCGTAGAAAAAGGTCACGGGCACGTCGAGTGTCGCTGCGATCTGCTGCAGACGGGAGGCCCCAACGCGATTGACGCCTTTTTCGTATTTCTGCACCTGCTGGAAGCTGACGCCCAGTTTCTTGCCAAGCTCGGCCTGCGAGATCTTAAGCTCGACACGGCGCAAACGGATGCGCTTGCCAAGTTCAACGTCGGATTTTCCAGCGCTACGCTGCCTCGCTCTTATTGCCGTCGGCCTGTTCATTACTCTCTCGTCGCATCAGAAGAAAACCGCGTCTTGGTAAGATACTACACCTTTGGCAGACGCTAATACATCAATTCATCATTACAGCCGATTTTTTTGGTAAACCTATGACTACTATTAGTTGCAAAAATTACATCTTATGCGTGTGACATGTCTCAGAGTGTGGCAGTTTCGTTGGTTCTCCGAGCATCAAAGCTGACAAATTTACAACGATCGTCTGCAATTAATTCAATGCCGCCTGATATTGCAGGTTGTTGGGTGTCAACCTCGGTCCCGAGTGCGTGGGCGACGCCCGTCAAAATGCATCCAGGCCGCGACGCTCAGGTTGCAGGAATGGAATGACAGAAGTGGTGTTCCGCTTGACTGAGGGGGTGCCCTGTTGGTGCGCGGGAGAGTTGTGCCGTGGGTGAACGATGCGATCGCGCGCAATCCGACCCGTGTCATTTCCTTATGGTTTCTTCCGCTCTTGCAATCGGCGCAGGGTTATGAACGGCGGCGCCGGTTCGGCAGGCGGCGCATCGCACCTGTAAGTTGCGGGTGCGCTGACAGCACTCGCAGAGGTGGAGGAAGCGGCAGCGCCTTCGGATCCGCTCATCGGGGAGGCGTGGATTTCGGGTCGTATATTTCCGGATTGCCCGCGCAGTGCCTTGATTGCCCGCGCAGCGCCTTGGCGGGTGGCCGGTTCTCGCGGCACAGGGCTGGTGGATCAGCGCAGGAGGGAAGATACCCCATCCGCAGTGCCTGCCGCGCGCAGACTGGCGGCGTGCTCTCGCGGCTTTGCTGCCCAGCGGCCGGCCGGTTCGCGTCGGTCGGTGCGGGCATTCTCGTGTGGCGTCAAAAATGGAAAGCAGGGCGCGGATGAAGTGGGTAATGGAGTCGAGGACGAGGTCTTTCAGAAAACCGTTTGTCGGCTTTGCGCAAGGCCTCGGAACGGACGGCGCTGCGGCCTCTTCGCGAAATGAGTTTCACACCGATTCCTGACGGCAAGCCATAGACCCCTCACACCTCACCTCGGGCGTCTGGCGCTCTTCGGCCATACTCGCCCGCAGCCCTGTCATTGGTGAGTAATGAGTCGGCATCTGGCGTAGGATGACGATGGCGGCTTTCGCTGCGGATCGGCGACGGAATTTCAGGGTATCGTGCCGGACGGACGTCGCAGGTCATTTCTCGTTTTGCCCGGATTTTGAATCCGCGCACGCCCCCGAGTGTTAGGACCAGCTTTGAGCGCGGCCGCCGTAAGGCCTGAGACGCGGCATCGCACACCACAACATGCGCTCGTTAACTTACTGAAATGCGGACCGCAGATGCAGGATGCAGGAGCGCTGAGGCGCGGTGAGGTGGGGTGAGGCTTCTCTCAATTGACAGGTCTCGCGGATTTTGGAATCGCGCCCGGCCACGCTGTCAGTGATCCTGTCGGTGCCGTCGCCGTGGCGTTCTTTCGCAGATTGCAGCAGGCGAGGCAGGCGGGGGGATACGGTCCGGGCATGTGCGCTCAGGGCTCAGGGGGAGGCCGGGAGGCCAGGCTTGCGCAAATGCAGAGCCGTCTGGTCGCACCGTGCCCAGCGCAGGCGTTTTGCCTTGTGTGGAGGGTGTGCGTTGCTCAATCGTCAGCGTGGCGTCTTTCGGCCAGAACCGGACCTCGGAGGCGGGCCCTCGGCTGTTCATCGGCAGACCAGGCCGCATTGGCAGGATTTGCCTGGCTCCGCGACTGGCCCGCTGGGGGAATCTGGAGGGGCTCATGGTCACTGGGGCCGATTCGGTACGGCCGTGTCTGCAGCTGTCGGCTCTGTGCCGGAGGAAGGATAGCGATCAGAAGGGTCATTCCCGACGCCACGGAACAGATCGCAAGGTGAAGAGATCGTATAAGGAACACATCGTGAAAGCTGGCTTGCGGCCGGGATCTGGACATGCCACGTTCTGCCGCGTATCGGGGCTTGATCCGCAGAGAGACGGGGCGACGACGTCATGCAGAATGTTTCGATTTGGGTGGCCCTTATTGCCGGTGTCGGCAGCTTTCTGTCGCCTTGCGTGCTGCCTCTGGTGCTGCCCTATCTGGTCTATCTTACCGGGGCCACGATCGGAGAAATCGAAAATGACGAGCCGGTAGAGGTGTCGCGGTGGCGGACGGTGACGGCGGCTCTGATGTTTGTCCTCGGCCTGTCCACGATCTTCGTGGTGCTCGGTGCCAGTGCATCGCTGATCGGCGGCTGGGCCCTGACACATCGATCCGAACTGTCGATTGTGGCCGGCATCGTCATCATTGTGATGGGGCTGCACTTTCTCGGTCTGACGCGGATTGATCTGTTGATGCGGGAAGGGCGGCTGCCGATCCCGAAGCCGGTCGGGCTGTGGGGCTCCTATGTCATGGGCCTGGCTTTCGCCCTCGGCTGGACGCCGTGCATCGGGCCGATCCTGGGCACCATCCTGTCGATGGCTGCGGCCGAGGCGACAATGGCCAGGGGGGCGGGGCTGCTGGCGGTCTATTCCGCCGGTCTCGGCATCCCGTTCCTGATTGCCGCGCTGATGGTCGAGCGCTTCGCGCGGCTGTTCGCCCGTTTCAAGGTATATCTTGGCATTGTTGAGAAGGTCATGGGTGCGTTGCTGGTGCTGGTGGGAATTGGCTTTCTCACCGGGGGAATCACCGATCTCAGCACATGGCTCAGCCAGCAATTCGGATAGGGTCGCCACCCGGGGCCCTCGTGCATCTGCCGGTGCGGAGGCATAGCGTGCGTATCAGGTTGCCTGGGCAAGCCGCGGAAATCATGCCCTTACACCAGGCGCAGGTCGTGGCCGTCCGTCCCTGACGATCCCTTTTTCGCCTTTTTCCCGCATTCGCGGTCACGGCCGGGAGTCGGCCTTGAAAGGCGGGTCTCAAGCACGCGTCCCGGAAAGTCGGAGAATTTCCGGGACGCGTCCTGGTTTGCAGGGGCCGATCCCGACCGGGGGCAATGGCGGGGTGACGCCTTGCCCTCGAGGTCAGGAGATGATGGCGGCGTAGACCATGCTGCGCAATTCGCGGCGGATCGGATAGGCGTTCGAGGGCAGCGCCTGGGTCATGAAGATGGTGATCAGTTCCTCGCGTGGATCAATCCAGAAGGTTGTGGTGGCGGCACCGCCCCAGGAGTATTCGCCGGCACTGCCGGCCAGCAGGGTCTCGGCGGGGCGCATGGTCACAGCGAAGCCGAGACCGAAGCCGACGCCTTCAAAGGTGGCCTCGCTGAACAGCGATTTTGACATTGCTGGCAGGTCGCGGCCGCCGGGAAGGTGATTGGCGGTCATCAGCGCCAGCGTCTTTGGTCCGATCAGACGCTCGCCGTTGAGCGTGCCGCCATTGAGCAGGGCACGACAGAAGGTGAGATAGTCGGCCGTCGTCGAGCATAATCCGCCGCCGCCGGAGATGAAGCCGGGTGGCGACAGGAAGGAACTGGTGCGCGGGTCGTCCTGCAGCGTCAGGGCAGCTTTGCGCTGGCCGCCATGGAAGCTCATCGCTCCCTGCGGGTCGGCGCAATAGCAGGCGGCGAAACGATCCACCTTGGATGGCGGCACGTGGAAATCGGTGTCGGTCATGCCCAGGGGATCGAGGATGCGCTGTTTGAGGAACTGCTCGAAGGGAATGCCGCTGATTTTACCGATGAGATAGCCGATGACGTCGGTGGAAACCGAATAGTTCCAGGCCTCGCCCGGAGAAAACTCGAGCGGCAGGGTGGCGAGATCTGCGATCATGCTGTCGAGTGTGCCGGATTTCTCAATGTCGCCGATCTTCTTGTCGCGATAGGCAGCATCGACATTGCTACGTTGCTGGAAACCGTAAGTCAGCCCCGAGGTATGGCGCAGGAGATCAATGATCCGCATCGGCCGCGTCGGCTGTCGGGTGAAGAATCCCGCCGAGGTTCCGGCAACGAAGACGCCGAGATTCTTCCACTCCGGAATATATCTGTGCACGGGCTCATCAAGGGCGACGCGCCCTTCTTCCACCAGCATCATGAAGGCGATGGAAGTGAGCGGCTTGGTCATGGAATAGATCCGGTAGATGGTGTCGTCCCGGACCGGGATCTGGCGCTCGATATCGGCAAAGCCCAGGAGGGAACGGTGCGCCACCCTGCCGTGGCGACAGACCAGAAGATCGGTTCCAGCAAAGCGGCCGGTGTCGATGTAGCGTTCTTTGAGATGGGCATCCAGGCGCGCCAGCGCGGGCGCGGACAGGCCGACCGATTCAGGCGAAGACGGGGTCGCTTGCGGCATCACAGCATTCATGGTGTTCCTCTGGCGTTCCTCTGGTGAGGGTGTGTCGGATGGGCGCTGGGAAGGTGATAGCGATAATTGCGCCCGCGGGCGAATCCGTCAATTCCACCGGTCCGGCGCGCTGGAAGGCGATGGCGGGGGCGAGGATGTCGCGGGTTCCGGCGCCAGATGTCGACGCGAGGCTGTGCGAAAGATCGCGGCTTTGGGGAACGGAAGCGGCCTTGTCGGCGGGAGCGGTTCGGCTTCTCCGCCGTGTCGCGAAGATTGCCGAACAGGCAAATCCCGGCACCCGGTTCAATCCCGGGAAGTTCTGATCGGCAGGCGTTGAAGGCGGAACTCTGCGGACAGCAGGTGCTTTAGTCGGCGAGGCCGGCGGGCCGGCGACAGCGAGGTCTTCAGTCAGATCGGCTTTCGTGTCAGGATGGGGGATGGGGTGGCGGACAGGGTCGGGGTTTTCAGGGAAGAGGTTTCCGTCACGAGCGGTCCTGATCCGGCGACATGTGCTTTGATCACGAATTCCCTGAGAACAGGAAGGTTCCCGATGGCCAGGAGGATGCAGTTTTATATTGATGGCGCCTGGGTTGATCCGGTGAGTTCCACGTTGATGCCGGTGGTCAATCCGGCCACCGAGCAGCCCATGTATGAGATTGCACTGGGTTCCAGGGCCGACATCGACAAGGCGGTTGCCGCCGCCAGAGCTGCCTTCGCAGGCTTTTCCACCACCCGCCGCACCGAGCGCCTGGAACTCCTGCATGGGATCGCCGAGCTTTACCGCAGCCGTGCCGAAGAGATCGCGCGGGCCATTTCGGACGAGATGGGAGCGCCGCTGGCGCTGGCGCGCCGGGCGCAGGCCGCCGCCGGACTTGGCCATATCCTGGCGACGCTGGAGGTGCTGAAGGACTATGCTTTCGAGGAAAGGCTGGGCCGTGCGATGGTGCTGCGCGAGCCGGTTGGTGTGGTGGGCATGATCACCCCCTGGAACTGGCCGATGAACCAGATCGCCTGCAAAGTGGTGCCGGCGCTTGCTGCAGGCTGCACCATGGTGTTGAAGCCCTCGGAATTCACCCCGACATGCGCGCTTGTCTTTGCTTCTGTAACGGGCCGTTGGTTGTCAATAAAAAAGTTGCCGGTAGGCCACTTTTTTATTGACCTGCACCTCTTGGCAACAGGCGTTGTCCTCCAAATAGTCAACAAAAACCCGCCCGGTG
>WQYW01000207.1 GCA_009781045.1 Alphaproteobacteria bacterium | reverse complement strand
TCAAAGCCCACCAATCCGGGAAAACCGTATAGGTGGTAAGAATTCGGATCGCGTCGAAAAAGCGTTTTCTCTTCCCCGCCGCATTGCGGGCCTTGATCCAGAGGCTTTCGACGGAGTCGCACAACGTATGCATTGCGAAGGCGAGCAGGTTCATGGCGGCGAACATCATCGCGAGGTGTTTCTTGCCGTGCCCGAAATTGTGTTCGAGGCTATACCCGTTATTTTTCAGCACGTTTAAGCCCTCGTCCGCGATCTTCCAGCGGGCTCTGGCACAATCGGCGATTTCGGCGACGTTTTCTGCGTTGACATCAAGCGAGGTCAGAAAATTGCCGCTATAGGTGATCTTCCCCTCTGTGTCGGAAATGGTCAGATTGAGGCAATTGACGGTGAGCGCATCGCTTGCTTCGCGCAACGGGGCCCCCACGAACCAGCGATAGCGGAAAAAGCGTTTTTTGCCGTTGACTTTTCGGGTCAGAGACATTTCCTCAGGCGTTGCACCGCTCATGAAATCATGGAGCGTGATGTTGGATGTGGGTCTGGCTGTGAACAGGAAATCACCGCCCGCCTCCAGCACGGCCTCGCAAATGGGCTGGCAGGCGAAGAGAGCGTCACCGAGGTAAACCGGGTGCAGGTCACGGAAACGCTCACCATGGGTGGCAAACCAGCGCCTGGCGGCAATGCGCTCACGCTCCTGCTTTTCGGCGCCGTCCTGGCTGTTAATGAACTCAGGCATCAGTGAAAAAGCCATATTCTGGCCGGGTGCCACGATCGTCGCCGCCAGCATTGCATGATGGTACTCGATCCTGCCGTTCGCGATGCGGCGCGCAAGACACTGGTCGCACATCCTATTGTCGGAACAGAAATACTCCATGCCGTTGAGCCCGATGAGGATGTGCTCACCCAGCCGCTGAAAGACAGAAAGACCATTCCTGGCTTGCAGAGCCGCCAACACAGCATCGAAGCACGGCTGCAGAGCCGATGGCGGAACCTCGTCAAGCACCTCGCGGATGCACTCGTCGGGCGGTATACCCTTCATCCCAAAGAGGGTCTGGCAGTTGGACTTGCCCTGCGCGCTCTCCAGATGGCGTTGTTGCTGCAGAAACGACTCTTCCTGCATCACGAACGGAGCCAGCCCCGACAAGCCGATGTCGGCCATCGAATACTTCACCTTCCCCTTCCTTTCGTCCGGAAAGGTTGCGAAAACCTCGCCTGCCTGGCGGAGAAGCTTTTCCAAAATCATCATCCCTATGGAGAATCATGATTTGTCCCTTGGCCGCAAAATATTTTTTTGGCGACCCGGACTGCCCTCCGGACGGACGCAGGACTTCCCTTCTCCGGTTCCATTGTCCGCCCCCGCCACAACGCAGCCCTCACCAGGCTCCCCCTTCGAAGACCGTGACCAGTCCTGCAGAGACCAGGGGATTTCCTGGCGCGACCCGGTTCAGCCGCGCTTTCGCACCACGCGCCAGAGCGCTGCCACACATGAGGGCAATCCCGCCCGGGGGCAATCCCGCCTGCCCGGAGACACGCGGCGAAACCGCAGCGGTTCTCACGCCACATCTATCGCCGCCGCGTCACACCGAATCGTCTGCCGGCGTGAAACCGGGTTCTTTCGGAGGAGGAACAACCCTGGGTGGTCGTTGCGGCTTTCCCACCGAAGCCCCGGACGCAGGATCGGCATCCGATGTCCCTTGAGGTGGCGGACAATCGGCATGCGCCTGCAGCGCCTCCTGCACGCAGGGCGTGCCGACCCATGGTCAGCCTTTCTGACCTTTTTGACCGACACCTAACCCATTGTGTCATAAAGAAAGTTGCGCCTGCTCGGATTCTGCGGCATCAAGATTGTCTCGCCAACCCGGACTGCATCCGTAACTGAGGTGGTCGAAAATGCGTCTTGCCAGCCGGATTGCCGCGGCGTCTGTTGCGACAATTGCCCTCGTTGTTTCCGCAGAACTGCCAGCACAGGCAGCGCCAGGCGCCTGCGCCGACGTGGAAGTCTCGGTTCTGCCCTCGCCCGCCACACCCTGGACCGGTGCACCCTTACGGGTGATGCTGGTCTCGGAGAAGGCGCTTGCCGGCAATATGGCGCTGATTGCTCCCGATGGCACGGTGGTCAATTCCCCGGAACGACGTGACGGCATCCCCTCGTCCTGGTTTGCCGAGGTCCCCCACCCCGCCGCCGGTACCTGGAAGGCCCGGCTGACGCTCGACAGCCCGATCGGCGACTGTACCACCATCACCCGCGATATCACGGTCGGCACCCACGCCTCCCCCGTGCCGGTGCCCTCGGGACGCTTCTGGCAGGCCCATAAGAGCTGGAACCGGCAGAACGAAGCCCTGTTCTCGGCCTGGATCGCCAAGCTCTTCGACGCCCCGCCGGATCAGGATCTGTCGTGGAAGGTCTGGCAGGAAGTGTTGCGCGACCGCTCGCGCAACTTCCTCTTCAACCATCTCGGGCGCGGCGAAGACGACGGCAAGGCAGGACTGCGCCCCGATTGCGCCGATTTCGTCTATTTCCTGCGCGCCTATTTCGCCTCCAAGGTTGGCCTCCCCTTCGGCTACTCCAACTGCTCGAGGGGCGCCGGCGGCAAGCCCCCAAAATGCTACCAGTGGTTCGACATGGAGCATCCCAGCCAGACGAGGCCCGGTCCGCCCGCCACCGACCCGACCGACATCGCCGACAACGTCGCTCCCCAGCCGCGCTTTGCCTTCCTCCCCGGACAACAGCCGCCGCCCCCGGAAACGCCCCCGGCACCGGCACGGCGCAAGGCGCCGACGACCTTCAACGAATTCCTGCGCGATGTCGGCGATGTCGTTCATAGCGGCAGCGCCCGCGTTCCCGCCAGCGAGGACAGCTCGGATTTCTACAGTGTGGCGCTCACCGAGGAGGCTCTGCGCCCGGGCACCGTCTATGCCGACCCCTACGGCCATGTTCTGATGCTGGTCCATCGTGTGCCGCCCGTCGACGGCAAGCCCGGCGTTTTCCTCGCCGTCGATGCCGAACCGGATGGCTCGATCACCCGCAAGCGTTTCTGGCGCGGCAACTTCCTGTTCACGCATGACCCCTCGCTCGGCACGCCAGGCTTCAAGCATTTCCGCCCCGTCGTCCGCGACCGGGCCGGTGCACTCAGGCGCATGACCAATGCCGAGATCAAGAGCCATCCCCAATATGGCGATCTCTCGCTGGAGCAGACGCAGATGAGCGCCGAGCAGTTCTACGACCGCATGGACGATGTGATGTCGCCCGACCCCGTCGACCCCGTCAAGGCCATGACCGACGCCATTGCCAGTCTCAATGAACAGGTCAACACCCGCGTCACCTCGATCGAGACCGGACGCAGATATCAGCAGAAACAGCCCGGCGTCATCACCATGCCGGTCGGCCCCACGATCTTCGGGACCTCGGGGGCGTGGGAGGACTATTCCACCCCGGCGCGCGATTTCCGTCTCCTGATCGCAATTGACGTCGTGCGCGGATTTCCCGAGCGCGTCAAACGCCGGGTACAGCGCTATGCCATGCCCGACAACAGAAGCGTCGACGAGGTCACAGCTGAGCTCAGGACCGTGCTTGAAAGCGAACTTGCCTCCCGCAAGATCACCTATACCCGCAGCGACGGTTCGCCATGGACGCTGACGCTCAAGGAGATCCTTGATCGCGCCGCGCTGTTTGAGATGGCCTACAACCCCAATGACTGCGCCGAGGCGCGCTGGGGAGCCGCCGACGACAGCGAGGAGGCTGCGACCTGCAAGCATCGTGCGCCGCCGGCCCAGCGCGCCAAAATGTCCTCGGACTACCGCATCTGGTTCCACGAGCGCCGCTGGCCGACGCGGAGTTGAAGCCAGAACCCTAACGTGAGGCGCACTCAACAGGAGCGCCCTCACGAGATCCTGGCATAACGGCCTCCTCACCCGCCTGCCCGGCGGGCCCCACCCGCTGAATTGCACTCAATCCGCAACCTTTCGCAGCTCCAACTCCCCGCATTGGTACTTTCGCAGATGACATCAACCGGCTTCGCCAGACGCCGTCCCGACACCGATTTTCGAGTCGGCAGTGTCCTGCGCCAGGCTTTCGCCGTACTCGCGAGCGGAACCGGCATCAGGCTTACCCTTTTTGCCTTCCTCCTCTACGCGCTCGCCCCGCTTGCAGTGCAGATCATGGAATGGACCGGTCGCAAACCTCCCTCGTGGTCAATCCCTGCCACCGGCATCTACGGCATTGTGATTTTCATTTTCACCCTCACCATGGCCCTTTCAGGTGCCGGTCAACACCTCTGCGAGGGCCGATTCGTCTTTACCGCGTGTCTGCGGCACACGACGCGACGCGCGCCTGCGCTGCTCGTCACATTTCTCCTTGCCAGTCTGCTGGTCTCACTTCCCTTCATCGTCACCGGCACATTGCTGGATTTCGCGACACGGGCGGATCTGCCACTCTTTTCAGGCAATCTCCTGACCCTGCACGCCATCACCGCGTTTCTGGCATTCCTGATAGCAGTGAGAGTCGCCATCAGCACCACCATCTGCGTGATCGAGAAGGCCGGGCCCATCAGCAGCATCAGACGCAGTTTCAGACTGACGAAAACGCAGCTCTGGAAGGTGCATGCTGTCGTGCTCGCCGCCCTGCTGCTCTTCTTTGCTGCCCCGCTGTCCGATCTCCTGATCTGGTTCGGCCCACGCCTTGCCCGCTCGATCCCTGTGCACCGCACCGTGCTTGCCTGGGGTTCCCAGTTCCTCCGCACCACGGCCTTCACTCTCACCCCCATCATCACCACGGCGCTCCTCCTCAACCTGCGCCGCAGCGCAGAGCTGCCACCCAACGAGGAACTCGTGAGGGTGTTCGAATAGGCTTCACGGATTCGAGCACGGCGTGCCACTGGCGCCCTGCCGCGCGGACAACCCGGACGCTTGCAGGAGGCGACGAAGATGCGCCAGGCGGGCAGGCGGTGCGCGAAAACGAACCTGCGGGCAGCGCAGGATCCCCTGCTTCACAGGCCGCAGGCAGCTCGCCATCGACGCTGTCGCTTGAGGGCGGATCCCTGAGAGGACAGATCCGCGCTTCACTGTTCGACCAGGGGCTGGAACCCCTGCCCCTGCCCCTGCACCGCCTGACTGGCGAGGCGTCGGCACCAGCCTGGCCGCCAACGCCTTCGGACCGAAGGAGCCGGAAGGGAACACCGGAATCAGCCCTGACGGGTGCAACGTCCCGATCGGGCGTTTGCACAAACCCGACTTCCAGGCTGAAATTTTCTGCATTTTGAGGCAGGAAGCTGCTGGAAGCAGGGACGGCGTCTGCCTCCCCACCTCTCAGCGACCTGCGCGGGGCTGACGGCAAGCCTCCGAATTATAGCGCCGATCCGCTATCCGCCGGCTTTCACCGCGTCGTCAAGGATGACAGCAATGGCGCTCGTCACCTCGTCGATGGCACGCATGCCATCCACGGTTACCAGCATGCCCTTCCTGTCATAATAGTCGATCAGCGGTGCCGTCTGGCTGTGATAGGCATCCAGCCGCTTCTTGAGCACCTCCGGCGTATCGTCCGCCCGGACTTCCTCGCCACGGGCGCGCATCTCCGAGATGCGGGTCTCCACACGATTGAGAAGCGCGGTCTCGTCGACCCGCAGTTCGATCACACGATCAAGCCTGAGCCCCTTGGCCTTGAGAAGCTGGTCGAGCGCCTCGGCCTGCGCCACGGTGCGCGGGAAGCCGTCGAGAATGAAGCCGGACCGGGCATCGGGCTGGTCGATGCGACCGGAAATGATGCCAATGACAACTTCATCGGGCACAAGCCCGCCAGAAGCCATGATTTCCTTCGCTTTCAGCCCGATCGGGGTTTGGGCTGCCACCGCAGCACGCAGCATGTCGCCAGTGGAAAGCTGAACCGCCCCGTAACGCTCAACCAGACGCTGTGACTGGGTGCCCTTGCCTGACCCCGGAGGCCCAAGAAGCATCACTCTCATCGCTCCACCCCTTTAATATCAATCGTGTTTTCAATCGCATTGCCTGCGCATTTCCTCGCCCTACCTGCACACAAGTGGTGACGAGATGCAATCCATAAGCAGGCGGTCACAGAGCACAATCTGGCGCGGGGAGATCAGGGAACTTCGGTCCATCCGGCGCACAACCGTCCTGACCGAAGGTCGGCGCGGGCCACATGGGAAACAGGCAGATGCAGCCTCAAAGCCTGACAGCCTGTCGACATCCGACCCACGCGACCGCGCCGAAGATGCGACATCGGCATTCGCCAGCCGCTGCCCTTGCCAGCTTCCATCGCAAGCCGTTTCTGCCCACGTCCCATTTCTGGAACGACTGACTGCGCCCCTTTTCACGTTGTCGAGGCACGGACGCTTTTTATAAGCGAAGTGATTCGTGGCAGATGGATGACCATCCTGGCTGGAACGGCGCAGTTTTTCCCGGATTTCGAGCCGGGTGCGAGCTGCCTCTTGTCCGACCTGGGCAGTAACTTTAATTCAGGCCACGACTTATGGCACTGGCGGGCTGCGCCGCCTTGAGATGCTGGCGCTGGAGGCTCAAGCCTGTCGGCGCGGGACAACCAGTCAACAGGCTGGCGACGATCTTCCGCCGTGCGAGCCGCAGGCGAGCGCCGCAAAAGGAGCGGGGCTTTCAGGGGGGCCGCCCTTTTTTCCACGCTGGCGCCCTTGAATGCCGGCCCTGAACGCCGACCTTGGGCCTTGCAGCTTAGCTTGGGGGGGCGCGCTGGCCAGCGACGCCCGCTTGTCGCCCATGCATGCAGGGGCTGGATTTTCTCAGATCCCGCTCCCATAGACTGACACAAACCAACCCCGCCGAGGCCAGAAAGCCATGCCGTTCATTGAATCCCTCCGCCAGGGCCTCGCCACCACCGTCGCGCTGGCCGCCCGTGCCTTCAAGGCCCTGTTCCGCCGCACCAGCCCCCAGAGCACCCCAGGCGCCGCCAGCCCCCAGAGCGCCGCCAGCCCCCAGAGCGCCGCTGCCCCAAGCCGGCGGCGGCGCATCGTCAAACTCACCGCAGTCGCGATCGTGCTGGTTCTCGCGCTGATGTACGCCAACTTCTTCTACGCCACGCAGTTCTGGACCAATTTCGACCCCGACTACCCCGCCAAAGTGCTCGCCGCCGGGACTGCCACCAGCACAGCCGCAACCACTGCCCCGTCCGCCTCTGCTGCAGCGCCAAAGGCCTGCAGGCGTTCCGAGATCGTGGCCATCACCGCCCATCTGGTCGACTTCAACGTCAACCAGAATTCGTGGATCTCATCGATGCTGCTGTCGAAGCTCGGCTTCTTCGGAATCGCCTGGCGCGACACCCCGATTTTCGACAACAAGGCGGCCTTCCAGCTCGGCATCAACCAGGTACTGCGCCGCACCACCACGGAACTGGTTGACACACTGGGGCGCACCCGCGGCACCTCGCAGATCGACCAGAACCTCCAGGACGCCAGGACCGCGCTGGCATGGAGCGAGACCGCCTGGTACATCGGCAGCCGCGGCCCGACCCGTGCGACGCCCGGTATCTATCGCGAGGCCATCACCCGGCTCAACGCCTTCAACGCCGGCCTTGAGAAGTGCACCACCACCTTTGACGCCAGGGCCGACAACCTCCTGACCTTCCTCGACCGCATCGCCGGCGACATCGGTTCGACCTCCGACATCCTCCGTATCCAGATCGAAAACGGCAAGTCGCTTTATCTCGACTTCCGTGCCGACGACCGCTTCTGGTTCGCCTATGGGCAGCTCTACGCCTATTACGGCATCCTTGAGGCTACAAGGAACGACTTCGCCACCATCATTCGCGACCGCAACCTGACCACGGTATGGGACAATATGCAGTCGCAGATCCGCTCGGCGCTTGATGTACAGCCCTGGATCATCTCCAATGGCAACGAATCCAGCATCCTCTTCCCATCCCATCTGGCCACCATGGGATTCAACATGATGCGCGCCCGCTCACAGATCGTCGAGATCCGCTCGATTCTCGACCGCTGACAGCTTCGACGTCCCCGAATCCTGCGCCAGACCCGATTGGCCCGGCCTGACCCCACCCGCTTTCAGGCCGGGCAACGCAAAAGATACCATGGGGAATGAAGGCCGCCGCCGGTTGCCAGGATTTCCTGAGGTTCTCGAATGGAGGCACGATACACACAGCAGGGTGCCATTCATGTTGATCTTGCAGCGATTTTTGTCT
>WQYW01000206.1 GCA_009781045.1 Alphaproteobacteria bacterium | reverse complement strand
CCCCGGTACCCAACGGACCCGACTCGATCAGTCAGCGCATCCACCTGGCATCTATGAACGACGAATACCTGCTAAGTGTCCTGGCTGCCTAATGAAATTTCTTCACCCGATTCCCCTGGGAGGGGAGGAGTCGGGCTTCATTTCCAGGACCGGCAAGACCAGCCTCTCCGGAAGCCGCCGCGTGCGGCCCGGAAGCCGCCGCGTGCGGCCTGGCCGGGCTTCAGGGGTCAGGCTACTGAAGCTGCGTCGGGGTGAAAGTCTCTGTCGTGGGATTCAGGTTTCCCTGTTTCCGGAGCTTCTTGGTACGGTGACGCTGATAGGCGTCGATCTCCCGGTAAAGCGGGGTGTTGGGCCTGAAGATCAGCTGGGTGATCGACACCAGATGTGCCTTGTCGGATTTAGGACCGCCAAACTCGAGGGCACAGGTGGTGCAGTTGCCGGACGAAGGGATGGCAGGATCGTCGGCGGAGAGACTGCGACGTATCTGTGGCGTCAATGTGGCTTCGATGGGGAGGGCGGCTTCCAGCGCCGCCATCAGGCGTTGGGTCTCTTCAGCGTCGTCGAGCACGTTTCCGGCCTCCTGCTGCGCGTCTCGTGAATGGGCTGTGGGGTCGCAAAGCCCGCCATTAGCAGGAGTCGCGGGTGCGGCAGAAGACGGCGCAGGACGGCAGAGGACGGCAGAAAGCAGCCGGGAGAAGACGGACTGCAGGCCCCGCCTCAGTCGGTGGCCGGGGTGCCATATTGCACGACCTGGATTTTCTCCAGTGTGACCAGTCCGCTCGCCATCATGGTGCCGAGCACCGGCAGAAAGGCGTTGATCCTGTCCTCGGCATCGATGATCTCGATCACCAGCGGCAGGTCCTCTGAGAGGCGGAGGATTTTCGTGGTGTGGAGGCGGCTGGATTTGCCGAAACCCATCTGGCCGCGGAACACCGTGGCGCCGGCGAGATGGAGTTCGCGCGCCTTGAGGGTGATGGCTTCATAGAGCGGCCGGCCTTTGAAATCGTCGTCCTCGCCGATGTAAATGCGCAGCATCAGCGCCTGCTTCGGGACTTGCATGGCTTCAGCTCCTTCGGGTGCGGTTGTAGCGGCTGGCAAGCATGTGACCAAGCCAGACCGAGACCATCCAGCAGACAATGGAGGCCAGTATATAGGCAAGCGCTGTGATTTTCATTCCCGTATGAAGCAGGTTGAAGGTTTCGAGGCTGAAGGCCGAAAAGGTGGTGTAGCCGCCGCAGAATCCGGTCATGACAAATTGCCGGTGTTCGAGGCGCGCCATAAGGCGGCCGTCCGGTCCGGTCAGTGCGGCGTAAAAGCCGATCAGGAGCGATCCGGTGGCGTTGACGAAGAGTGTGGCCCAGGGAAATGTGCTGGCGGTGAAGACGATGGTGACGCCGGCGCGGGCGAGACCGCCGAGCAGGCTGCCGAAGGCGACAAAGGCGTAAAGCCGCGCGCTGCGGCTCGACCACAGGGCTGTGCGGGAGGTCGTCACCGTCTATCCTCCAAACGATGTCGCAAGGAAGTCGGCAAGGCTGAAGCCTCCAGCGACGGCGGCCAGGCACAGTCCCAGCGCGAGCGTGATGTTTTGCAGTGCAGCTCGGGTCTCGCCATGGCTTGCCAGCATCAGGGTCTGCAGGCTGAAAGAGGAGACCGTGGTGTAGCAGCCGAGAAAGCCGGTGACGGCGAAGAGCCAGAACGGGGCTGAGGAAAAGACCGTAAAGCGGTGTGTTGCCAGTGCGGCGAGGACGCCGATGACAAAGGACCCGGAGACGTTGACGGTCATGGTGCCCCAGGGAAAGGTTTCGCCGATGCGCCGGGCCACCACACCGGAAATGAAATAGCGCGCCGCGCCGCCGAGCACACTGCCGGTTGCAATCAGGACAACGCCGCCGAGAAACTGCAACAGTCCTTGTGTCTGGGTCATGATGGGCTCCGCGGTGTCAGGATGGCGGTGGCGAACAGGCTGACGGCCGAAATCAGTGTGAAACCGAGGCCGGCGGCGAAAGTCGCCGCCGGCCCGATGTTGTCCCACAGCGCGCCGGCGATGACACTGGCGGCGAGCGTCGCAATCCCGGTGAAAAAGTTGAAAGTGCCGAAGGCGGTGCCCTTGCGTTCCGGCGGCGCGGCGTCGGCGACCAGAGTTGCGAACAGGCCTTGCGTGAATCCCATATGCAGCCCCCACAGCACGACGCCGAGAGCGACACCGGCAAGATGGGGCAGGATTGCGAGCGCCACATCGGCCGCGGCGAGGAAGACCAGGCCGAGCAGCAGCAGGCTGGTGCGATTGATGACGTCGGACAGCACGCCGACCGGATAGGCGGAAAGCGCATAGACAACATTCATCAGCACCAGGACTGCGGGCACCCACATCGCGCCGAGACCGACATCCTGCGCCCGCAGGACCAGGAAAGCTTCGGAAAAGCGTGCCAGCGTGAACATCACGCCGACGGCGACGACGCGCCAGAACGGCAGGCCGAGCTGGCGAAGCGTCGCGGCCGGCTTCGGCGCGCGTGCGGCAGGGGGCTGCGGCGGATGTGGGGGTTCCTGGATGGCAAACAGGATCAGGGCGGCCGAGAGCACGGCTGGCAGGACCGCAAACCAGAACACCGTCCGGAAATTATTCGCGGTCCACCACATCAGGGCGATGGCGGCCAGCGGCCCCAGGAAGGCACCGGTGGTGTCGAGCGACTGGCGCAGGCCGAAGGCAGCTCCGCGTGAGGCGGGCGGGGTGATGTCGGCGATCATTGCGTCGCGTGGTGCGCCACGAATTCCCTTGCCGAAGCGGTCGATGAAACGGGCGGCGACCAGCCAGGAGGCGTCCGGGGCGAGCGGAAACAGCGGCTTGGTCAGAGCGGCGAGGCTATAGCCCAAGGCTGCCAGCAGCTTCCGCCGGCCGAGCCAGTCCGAGATGGCCCCTGAGAAGATTTTGGTGATGGCAGCGGTGGCTTCGGCAATGCCCTCGATTGCGCCCACCGTCATCGCCGAGGTGCCGAGCACGGTGAGGAGATAGACCGGCAGCAGGGCGTGAATCATCTCCGAGGAAATGTCCATCAGCATGGAAACGAAACCGAGCACCCAGACCCCTCGCGGGATCGCGGCCTCAGGCGGTGTCGGGGTGTCGGGTTGTGGTGTCGTCACGTCCTCGCCTCCTAAATGCGGTCGCCAAAGATCGCTGCCGCCGCCGCTTGAAAGGCGGCGGGGTGCTGATGCGGCGCAAGGCAACAAAAAACCCGCCATCGGCGGGTGATCGATTCCCGCCCAGGCAAGACTCCCTTTTGAAGCCTCACGTCAAGCAGGAGTCATTGGCCCAATATAGGAGGCGGGCGATTATCGGGAAACTCCACTCCCATTTCCAACAGCCTAACTGCGAAAAATGCTCCGCACAAGAGTCAAGACGGAAATCGGGTGCAAACTGCCGATGACCTGTCGCCTTCCAACATTTGCCGCGCTCGCGCGCCCCTGTCATCAGGACGGCACCGAGAGGGAGCGGAGAGCGGAGAAGGATGCGAAAAGCGCTGCCTGGAATTCTCGTCAGCGTGCCTGCCGCGTCCATGGGTCGTCGCGCAGGAGGGGAACGCACTCAATTGCAGCGCCGCGTGCGGAACCATGAAGGTTGAAGGATTTCGGTTGGAAAGCGCGGCCGGTCGCAACCTTGGAGGACGATTCTGTGCCTTGCAAATTGTACCTTCGCGGAGCACGGGGGTCTTTGTTGTCCCGGTTTTGGCAATTGGGAAGCTTTCAGATCCCGGGCGATGGTTCGGTGACGCATCTTCCCGTGGCCGGATGTCTGTCGGCCATCCGATGTCAGGCCTGCGTCTGCCGCATTTCTGTCGTGCACCCGGCGCCTCAAAACCTCGCGCCCGCGTGGCAAAGGAGACTGGCGCAAGGTGACAGACGTCAAAAAGTGAAGGGGGCTTGAGAGAGACGCTTTAAAGGCGCGATCCGTGCGAGGGATGGGCCTTTGCGCTTTCGCTCATCAGCCTGTGGTGACCCAGCCGGATCCGGTATGGACCGGCATCGAAAAGGGCAGTGATCGGGGGCAGGAAGGCGTGATTTGAACCCACGGGCGGGAAAAGAATGCCCAAAGGACGGGAAGAAGCAGTCTTGCAACCTGAACGAGAATCATTAAATGCCACCATTTTTTCAATTGACGGCGAATTAATTTATCGTTAGACATTAATTCATCTTAATTTCGGCGTGGATTTTGATGACCTGTGCGCGACGACTGGGGACCAATTTCGCAGCGCTTGTGGTCTGGCGAGGTTTTGTTCGCTCCGCATTGATTCTGCGCCGAAATCGCGCCGTCACGGGCGGCGCTGACGGCAATCGGGCTGTGCATCGTGTCAGTTGCGCAGCGAACAAGCCTGCACGGATGATGAAAGATACCGCAGCAGGTGGTGGGGCAGGAGCGCCTGCCGCGCGGCAATACACGCCAATGACGAGGAAATGCTGAAAAGGGCAACCCCATGGCAGATGCAGATGCGGACATGAGCTGTGATATCCCTCAGGCGACGCACAACGCTATCGCAGGTCCTGGCAACCCGGAAGCCGGCGGACCACAGACCCGAACCAAGACCCGTCTGGCCCGGGTGGCAAATCAGATCATCGCCGAATTGGGTCTGAAACAGGCAGAAACGGCAGAGATTCTCGGCATCGCGCAACCGCGGGTGTCGGCGCTCAAGCGCTGCAAGCGTAAAGACTTTTCGATCGGAAAGCTGATTGAGATTCTCACCCGCCTCGACCAGGACGTCGAAATCACGGTCCGGCCATGTACTCCCCACCGCACGGCTTCGGTTTCGGTGCTCCGCCTTGCGCTGAACACGCCGGCGGATTTTCCTCAGCGCCCCGGTCCTTTGAGGCGGCATGGCATGTTCACCCCTCGCGACAGGAGCAGCGCGCGCCACAAGCGTATCCCTGCCGCATCGGAAGGGTGACGTTAAGGCAGGCTCCAGTACCGCGCAGGCATTGCGGGCCGGGCTGTAGCCGGGACGCTTGCGCCGTTCATGACCGGGGGACGCGGGAAGCAGGAGCCGCATCGGGGTCGAGCGCTCGAAGGTCTCGGGACCGGGAACCGTGCTGCCACGCCGCAACAGGGTGACCGCGATATCGACGAAAGCGGCAATCTGTTTTGTGGCTCATCGGGATTTTTCGCAGGTCACAATCGCGCCCTCCCCACCGAGGCAGAACAGCCGGGACAGGACCCTCGGACAGCGGGTCAGGATCTGCTTGCTGACACGTGAGCGCATAGAGCGCCCGCTGCAGCTCGCGTCCTCCGGCGATGACCAGCTTGTCGGGTCTGGCCGGCACCGAAGCGCTCTTATAGTCGGTGACGCGGACCGCAGAGTGATCGGCTCTCAGATCGAGGCGGTCAATCCTGCCGCGCAGTGCCATCGTTGTGCCGGCTATCCACACCGGCCGCGCGTTGAGTTCCGGCAGATTTCCTGCCCGTCTTGAGCGCTCAGGGCCCCTGGGTCCTCTCACTGGCTCCCCAAAGCGCCCCTGTGCGAAGGGAACAGCAAGACCGCCCACACCCGTGCCGCTGCACAGCCTCGGCTTTTGGGGCAAGCGGAGCGCGCAGGCCCGGATCTGCTGAGCCAGGCCGGAGGCGTCCGCCGGGCAAAACGAGGGAACCAAGGAAGCCCGCATGGGGCGAGACTCGCGCAGCGAGGCTCGATGCGCAGCACGACAGCACGACGGCGGAACGCCCGACTGCTGGGGACAGGACTACTCCTTGTCGGTCTTGCGCTGTTCGATCTGCAACTGCGCCCGCTGCGTCGCCTGTTGCAGCCGCTCCACCAGCACGCCCCTCGGTGGCAAGGCGGTCAGGTACTCGGCGACGTGGATGCCCGACCTGTCCAGTTCCAGCAACTCGATCTGCTCTCGCTTCTTGCCGGTGCAAAGGATGATGCCCAGCGGCGAGGCTTCCCCCGGCTCCCGTTCGTGCTTGTCGAGCCAGCGAAGGTAAAGCTCCATCTGGCCCTTGTAGGCCGCCTTGAACTCGCCGACCTTCAGCTCCACCGCCACCAGCCGTCGCAACTTGCGGTTGTAGAACAGCAGGTCGAGGTGGAAATCCTCGTCGTCAATCGGGATGCGCTTCTGCCGGGCCACGAAGCTGAAACCCGTGCCCAGCTCCAGCAGGAACGACTCCATTTCGCGGATGATCGCCGCCTCCAAGTCGCCTTCCTGCCAGGTGTCGCGCAGCCCCAGGAAATCGAGGATGTAGGGATCGCGCATGACCAGGGCCGGTGTCATGCGCTGCGCGTCGCGCAGGGCCGCCAGTTCCAGCGCAATCGTCTCGTCCGGCTTCCTGGACAGCGTCGTGCGCTCGTACAGCATCGAGTCGCATGCTCCAGCGTTCGGCGCTGGCCATCTGCGCGTAGTAATCCCGCTGGAGCGGGTCTTTCAGCGGCAGCAAGGCCAAGAAGTGCGACCAGCTCAATTGTCGTGACAGCGTCACGACAATTGGCTCGTCCGGGTAGGCGGCGGCAAACTGCACCATGCGGCGCAGGTTCTTGTCCGCGAAGCTGCGTCCGTAGTCGCGGACAAGCTGCACCGCCAGCGTCGGCAGAATTTCCTCGCCGTACCCGGCCCGCTGGCCTGCCAACACCTCGGTATGGATGCGTTGGCCGACACGCCAGAACAGCAGAGTCAGTTCAGCATTCACCGCCGAGGCGGCGCGCTTGCGCGCCGCCTCGATCAGTGCCCGAATGTCGCCCAGCAGCGCCGAAGGCGCTGCGGACGATGCAACCGATGTTTTGCGCGAGGTCATGCCGCCACTCCTTCGGCCTGCGGTGCTCCGGTAATGGCCTTGCGCCGGTTCACCACCAACTCGGCCGCTTCCCGTACCGGCTTGTCCTCGGTGTGGATGTAGTGCACGAACGTCGCCACGGTTCTGTGCCCGGTCAGCTTCATGCCGATTTTGATGGGGACGCCGGAATTGGCAATGTTCTCCAGTCCCTCCGCTTCCTGCTTCTCCAACTGGCGGAAGACGCGCACCAGTTCGTCGTCCACGATGAGCCGGGTTTCCTTGCCAGGCGGGAACATCGTGACGTGACGGCGCCGATTGGTGCCGTCCGGGCGGAAGCCCCACATTTCGGCCGGGTTGAACATCTTGTTCGCCTTGTTCGCCTTGTGGGCCAACTTCTGCATCAGCCAGGCGATGTCGGGCCGCTTCACGTCCTGAACCTTCCTGCGGCCGAGCAGCGGGATGTTGTTGCGGCCGATGACGCCCTGGTAGCCGCCCTGCGTGCTGGGCTTGTTGCGCTTCCTGGAGTAGTCCTCCATGAACTTCCTGCACAACTCGGCCATCGTGGGCGCCTTGCGCGCCTCGGCCTTGGCACCGTCGGGGGCGCCGCCCCGGCGAACCTCGGCAAGCCAGTCCTGTGCCATGATGCGGGGCTGCTCAACGGTCAATTCCCCGAACAGGCCCAGGGGGCCCAGGGCGGGCTTGCGGCGCTCCCCGGTGTTCGTCCGGTACAGGAGCATGAACACCTGGCGACCCGCTTGAGTAATCTTGCAAAGGAAGCCGGGCACCACGGTATCCCGCAGTTCGATGGCTTTGGCTTGGGGCTGCGCCGTCTCCACGACGGTCCTGGGGAGCTTGATCTTTGCCATGATGACTCCTTGGAACGACCCGGTTCCAAGAGCCACATAGGAGCGGCGCGAGGGGAAACCGGTTCAGGTTTCAGAAAGCACCGGCATGGGATGGATGCGCCTAAGTTGCTGATAAACCTGCGGTATCGATCTGTGGCGCAGTCCCGCGAACTATCGGGCCGGAGTCGTCGTGAGAAAAAAAACCGCAATCGGCGTGTGATCCATTCCCGCCCCGGCAAGACTCCCTTTCAAAGCCTCACGTCAAGCAGGAGTCATTGGCCCAATATGGAAGAGGACGGGTGATTATCGGGAAACTCAACTCCCGTTGCGATCAGCCTAACTGCGAGACATGCTCCGCACAAGAGTCAAGACGGAAATGGGTTGCAGACTGCCGATGACCTGTCGCCTTCCAACACTTGCCGCGCACGCGCGCGCGCTCCGCGCCCCTGTCATCAGGATGGTACTGAGAGGGAGCGGAGAAGGATGCGAAGAGCGCTGCCTGCAATTGAACGCCAGCGTGCTTGCCGCGTCCATGGGCCGCACAGGAGGGGAACGCACTCAATTGCGGCGCCGTGTGCTGCGGCAGTTCGGTTGTGCTTTGTAAGCGTCAAACCGGTACAGGGTCCGCCCCCCATAGCGCGGTAGAATGACCCGTGCGATTCTGTGGCCACTCAATCGAAACCACACGAGGTGTGCCAGAGATGAAAAAGTCAGGAAAAAGTG
>WQYW01000205.1 GCA_009781045.1 Alphaproteobacteria bacterium | reverse complement strand
TCACGCAGCCTGAGCAACCGGAGCAAAGTTGTCGTTGGCAACTATTGCAATAGCCCGATAACGGCGGAACAATACCGGGAAAAAGCACGCCCTTTACGCCCTCGTCGATCCTGTTTCGCCCCCACCAAAGCCGGCCCGGCCTGGCTCTCAGGACGTCCAGCTCTCTGGAAGTCCGGCTTTGGTGGAGGCGCCGGGTACTGCCCCCGGGTCCGAATGGTTTATTGCGACGACTGTTTATTTCCATAGCCGGCGAACCGGCGGCCTCAATATAGGGGAAAGCGAGCGGAAAGGACAGGGCTGGTGCGATGCTTTTGCCATCCGGCCCCACCAGAGTGGCAAAACGGTCATCCTTCCCGGGGGCCGGCTGATGGGCCCCGCCCGATTCGGTCGGAAACCCGCCTGCGGCCACAGGCCACCTCACAGCGGCGTTCAGGGCTGGACCTCGTGCTTTTGACAGATGCGACCGGCCGGCCACGCGAAAAAATGCACCGCAAGCCTGTGCAGAAGGTGATTCCAAAAGGGGCTGGCATGATCCCGACAGCTGCCCGGGCGCGACCATGATTTAATTGTCACGGCTCTCGACAAAATTTGACCACATTTCAGAGAGCGTGTTGACAAACCCTTCAGAGCCCCCGCGCACACCAGGTAAGCACATGATTTTACACGGTTTTATTGCGATTAAGCAAGTCCGGCCAAAGAGCCGCAGGGGCACTTCCGAATAATTAACAATTGATTATAGTCAAATCGCATAATCAGTGCTCATGATAGTTATAATATCACTGGTTTTTGTACTGCGAGATCGTTTCTTTGCTTTTAACAGTCGCCGGGTCCTCTTCCTGTCACCACGACAGGTTGCAGGGATGCGTCGCGAGGACCACTCAAATGGCATTGAAGACGCGTGAATATTTTTGTCCCTTATTGGGTGTGATGCCCGGATCGGTTGCACAATGTCCAACCCAAATCATGCTGGTGCTGTGATGGACACGAGGTACGGCCACCGCCGTCAGATTGAACCACTGTCAGAGACCACTCCACGACGCGATGTCTGCAAGCCGACCGGCCCAACGGTTGACAGCCGTGCAATTGACATGAGGTCGCCCGTGATCAAGCGTTCGATCGTGGTTGGAGGCCACAAAACCAGCGTCAGCCTGGAAGAGGCCTTCTGGAACGGCATGAAGGAGATCTCAGGCCAGCGCAACATGACCTTGTCGGAGCTGGTCGGAGAAATTGATCACGGTCGCGAACAGGGCAATCTGTCATCGGCAATCCGGCTCTTCGTGCTGGATTACTTCCGCAGCCGCGCCCTCGACCTCAAGCCGCAGCCCCAATAAGCATGCGCCACCGCGACGGGCGCGTGCAGCGCCTGTCAGCCGCCCTGAATAGTCTCGTCCACCGGCCATCTCTCCTGACAGTCGGGGTGCGGGTGCGGCAAAAGCGCAAAGATTCCTGGTTTTCCGGCTGCCGTGCTCTGGCGGAAGACCAGACCGCCTGGTGAGCGGTAATTCTCACCAAATCTGCAATTTTCCTGTGAATTTTTTCAAAAACTTAGCATGGCGCCAGCTTTGTCGCGGCTCCACCGTGGCATTTTAGCAACGTTAATTGAGAATAACTCTAATGTGCAGTCTCATATGGCGGACAAGCCTTGACCAGACGACACTTCCTTGAAAATGAAGATGCATGTCCTGTACAAATGACACTCATCCGCAAGTACTCCCCTTCACCGCCCTGGCGCAGGTGCTGACGCCGGATGGGGAAAGCACGGCGGCTGGGGAGCGCTCACTGAGCGCGGTCCATCCACCGCGGATGCGGCTCGGAACTGCACGAAAGGGCTATCGCGGGGTGATCCAGGAGCTTTGCGCCACCAGGGTCGAGTCGGCGCTGCCCGCCACCGAGCTGGAGAGCCGCCTCATCGAACTTGGCTTTGTTGAAGGGGCCCGGGTCGAAATCCTCCATGAGGGAATCATCGGCCGCGATCCCATCGCGGTGCGGGTCGATAATGTCACGATCGCGGTGCGCCGGCGCGAAGCCATGGCGATTATCGTGGCCTGACACAGCACGGCAAAGTCATGGAACCACCGCTTCTTCATCTGGCCCTGGTCGGCACGCCCAATAGCGGCAAGACCTCGCTCTTCAACGCGCTGACCGGTTCCCGGCAGAAGGTGGCCAATTATGCCGGGGTCACAGTCGAGCGCAAAGAAGGCTTCTTCGTCACCCCGAAGGGGCAGCAGGTTTCGCTGGTCGATCTTCCCGGCACCTATTCCCTGCGCGGACGCAGCCCCGATGAAGTGGTCACCCGCGACTTCATCCTGGGCACCGCTTCAGGCGAAATCACCCCCGACCTGGTGCTCTGCGTCGCCGATGCCACCAATCTGCGCCTCACCATCCGCCTCCTGCTCGAACTCAAGCGCATCGGCCGGCCCATGGTGCTGGTGCTCAACATGTTCGACATCGCCACACGGCGCGGCATCACCATTCATCTCGACCACCTGGCACAGAAACTCGATATCCCGGTGGTGACCTCGATCGCCGTGCACAAAGGCGGCACCGAGGATCTGCTCCAGCATGTCGACGATCTCGCCGCCGAGGCGCGAGCGCGCCGCAAGGACAATCAGTGGCACCCCCTGAGCGCCGACGAGCTGCGCGCCACCCAGCATGAGGCCGACGCCATCATCCACGCCGCGGTCAGCATGCCGGCGCGACCCGAGACCTGGACCACGCGCATCGACGCGGTCGTGCTCCATCCCGTCGGCGGCCTCCTCGTCCTCTGTGCCATGCTGTTTCTGATGTTCCAGGCCGTGTTTGCCTGGGCCCAGCCTCTGATGCAGCTATTGTCCTTCGGCTTTGATTCATTAGGCCAGATGGTGCATGACACACTGCCTGCCGGAGTGCTGCAGAGCTTCCTCCAGGACGGCGTCATCGCCGGTGTCGGCGGCATCATCGTTTTCCTGCCCCAGATCATCATCATCTTCCTGTTTATCCTGCTTCTGGAAGATCTGGGCTATATGGCGCGCGCCGCCTTCCTGATGGACCGCATCATGGGGGGGGCCGGGCTCCATGGCCGCGCCTTCATCCCGCTGTTATCAAGTTTTGCCTGCGCCATTCCCGGCATCATGGCCTGCCGCGTCATCGACAACGAGCGCGACCGCCTGACCACGATCCTGATCGCTCCTCTGATGACCTGCTCGGCGCGCATCCCGGTCTACACCCTGATCGTCGCCGCCTTCATCCCCTCCACCCATGTGGCGGGTTTCATCAATCTTCAGGGCCTCGTCATGTTCGGCCTCTATGCCGGTGGCATCGCAGCCGCCCTGGTGGTCTCGTTCCTGATCAAGTTCTTCGTCATGCGCGACTATGCCCCGGCCCCGTTCATGCTCGAACTGCCGGACTACAAGATGCCGCGGCTGCGATCAATCGGCATCGGCATCGCCAGCCGGGCCAAAATGTTCCTCCGGAACGCCGGCACCATCATCTTCGCCATGACCGTGGTGATCTGGTTCCTCGCCTCCTTCCCGCACGCGCCCGCTGGTGCCACCGGCCCCGCCATTGAACACAGCTTCGCCGCCATGATCGGCCGGACGATTGCGCCGCTGTTTGAACCGGTCGGCTTCAACTGGCAGATCCTGATCGCCCTGATCCCCGGCATGGCCGCCCGCGAGGTCGTGGTTGCCGGTCTCGGCACGGTCTATTCGATCGAGGGGGGGGCTGCCGCCTCCCAGATCGGCCTCATGCTGGCCGGCAAATGGTCGCTCGCCACCGCATTATCATTCCTGATGTGGTACGTGTTCGCACCCCAATGCATGGCAACGCTGGCGGTGATCCGGCGCGAGACCGGCAGCTGGAAATGGGTGGCGGCGAGCTTTGTCTACATGTTCGCCCTCGCCTATGTGGCAAGCTTCATCACCTATAATGTCGCCCGCGCCCTCGGTGCCGGATAAGATCCTCTGACGATCGACGATCCTCAAATCTCGACATACGCCAAACCTGCGGAAAGGGCCCGCGTGCGCAGGTTGCACGCTTCCCGGCAAGCACGGGCGGATGGTCCCGGCCTGACGTTTGCGCCATGCCCGGTTGGCTGTTGCCGATGCCTGTGTCGACGTCCTCGGTGGCGTAGCTAAAATTGCGGGCGACCATCAAGGCCGAGCCGCCATGGATGCGCACGATGCGCGAGGAATTATCGAGCGCAGCCTGTCCGATGCCATCCAGAGCAGGCAGCTCCTCGGAACCGGAAGCCGTCCTCTCTGTCATGACCAATGGCCCCGCGAACCTCACATTCCAACATCCTGGAGATTGCGCACCTGCGCCTCGTGGCAGGCATTTCGCCCCTCACATGGTCCAGTGGCCGGCCATACCTCCGCAATTTCACCCAATATTGGTTCCGTCCATTCAACCTGCACCAAGATCCTCCACGAACCGCGCCTTCGGGACGACCTGGTGTGGTTCAACATCAAGCACGTCGCATATCATGTCAACGAGGCAGTGCCAAACATCTTCTCGAGCAAATCCTCCAGTGCGCTCTGGCAGAAACCTGTCTCGATTCCCGCTGAGAACAACTCTGGCAAGCTCGCCTGCGGTATCCACAGGCAACTCGATCGCAAACTTTGGCTTTGAGAGCCTGACGAGCGTTATCCCAGCAGATACAAAAAGCCAGAAAACTGCTGTAAATATCGCTACAGGTACACTCCAGTCCAGGAGAGCCAAAATGGCGAAGAAACCCGCCAGGTGGAGAACGAAACCGAATGTGAGTCCGGATATTTTCTGCCTTTGATTACCAACGATACGAAGGCTCGGCACAACAAGTCCGAGAGTCGCGCGGAATTTTTCCCACTGCTCTTTGCGCGTATCGTCGGGAAACAGCAGGCCGAGCCCGGTAGATGGCCGGATCGCGTGCCGTGGAATTCCAAGAGTGCTTACCAGTGCGCGGCGCGTTCTGTAAAAGGCTTTGCTGGTCATACAACCAGGTCGAGTGGTCAGACGACCAGGGATGGCAGCAAGCCTGGCAAGAACGACCCCATAGAGATCACCGACTTTTCCACCATCCGAGAAAGCCTCTTTGCAATCGTCCTCCGAAAGAGTGACCTGGAATTTCCTTTTAACATCAAAGATGAGTTCCAGGATTTCGAGTCCCATTGCCGATCCTTTCAGCCGATTCACGGCAAGGGGTGGGGGGTGGGAAAAAGGTCCCGGGAGTTCAGCCGCGCAGCCTCTCTGCCCTGACCTGATGAACGCCGATCACCGATCCGGATCGGCGGCCAAAATAGCCGCCCGGGAGCCAGTGTCACCTCAGGAATCTGTGATCCTGCCGCCTGGCCCGGGCCCGGCGGCAGGATCGTTCCAGGGCCAGCAGACGGACGGGCAGTCCGCATCGGCTTCTCCGCCCGCGCCCGATCTGCCGCACCGTTCCAGATCGTCACCGGCCCATCCCATCCGACCTCATCTTCACCAACTCGTCCCCCGCATGGGAATCGCAAGCCCGCCGACCACCAACGCCGCCATGCAGCGAAAGCTGCGGCTTCACTCACAACACTCCTTCTTAAGATCTCACAAGAGAAGGCTTGTCCTGCCAGATGATGCGCTCAAACGCTGTCGCTGCGGGAATCGCGATGCGCCCTGCCACCTTCAGCTGCCATAGTCTGCGTTCAATGCGGAGCTTTTCCATCTCGACCACCCTGAGCGTGCCGAACCTGACCTGATCCGCGATCGCGGCATTGGAGACGATGGCGACGCCGAGACCGGCGGCCACCGCCTGCTTGATCGCCTCCGTGCTGCCGATCTCAAGCCGGCGCCTGGGCTCAATCCCCGCCGCCGCCAGGCCTCGCGCCACCACCTCGCGCGACCCGGAACCGGGCTCGCGCTCAAGCAGGATCTCGTCGGCGAGCGCGCTACCCTCAATGGCGTCTTTCAGGTCTGCAAAGCGATGTCCCGGACTGACGATCAGGCTCATCCCGTCGCTGCGCCAGGGTCGGCTTTCAATTCCCTCGTCTTCCACCGGCCCCTCCACCAGCGCGATGCCGATTTCGTGGGCCAGCAGGAGATCGGCGATATCCCTGGTATTGGCGATGACGAGATGGAGGTCGATACCGGGATATCTGCGGTGGAATATGCCGAGATATTCCGGGATCATGTAGGTCGCAATCGTGGTCGAAGCACCGATGCGCAGCGATCCGCTTTCAAGATTGCGCAACGACGCCAGTTCGTCTTCGGCGGCGCGTTCGGCCGCAAACAAAAGCTCGGCGTGGCGCATCAGGGCCTCGCCCTCAGGCGTCGGTCGCACCCCCTTGGGGCTGCGGTCGAACAGCCGGCAGCCGACCTGCAGCTCGAAGTCACGCACGCCTTTCGAGATCGCCGGCTGGCTGATGTGCAGCACTTCCGCCGCGCGCGAAAAGCTGCCGGTTCGCGCCACTGTGACAAAAAGGCGCAGCAGATGGAGATTGAGGGGCATAACCTGGCTCTATCGCATCAGATCAAAAAAATATTATCTGAAGCAGCCAATGTCCGGTAGGAATTTCTCTCTTCCCAAGAAATTCGAGCCCCAAGGCAGGAGGAATTCCTCAGTCTCCGGCAATCCTCCGGGGCCGCCTTCACCCCCCCTGTCGGCGGGCTCACCTTCTCCGGGTCGACCTCGCTGCCCTCGCGCGCAGCCCGGGCGGCGGCGGACTTGATCCGCCACCACCGGCCCTGACGCGAATCCGCCCACGTCAGTTTTGAGAAAACGCCAATGACCGATCCACAAGCCGCACCCGTGTCTGAAGCGGCGCGACACACTGCCGCCGATGTCGCCACCATCCACCGCGTCCATTTATGGCCGCGCTGGCTCCAGCCGCTGCCGGGTGTCGCCCTCACCTTCGTGATTGCGCTTCTCGCTCTGGGCCTGCGCCAGATCCCGGGAGTGGCGATGTTCAGCTCCCTGATCCTGGCGATCATGATCGGCATCGCCTTCCACAACATCGTGCGCACCCCTGTGGTCGCGATCCCCGGCGTCAAATTTTCGATGCGCCGTATCCTGCGCTTCAGCATCATCCTCTATGGCCTGCAGCTGACGGCAACGCAGGTCGCCTCGGTCGGCATGCAGGGCTTTCTGGCAATATCCTTCATCCTGGCATCGACCTTTCTCTTCACGGTCAAAGTCGGCCGGCTGATGGGCGTCGAGCGCAAGCTCGCCGAACTGGTGGGCGCCGGCACCGCGGTCTGCGGCGCGGCTGCGGTCGTGGCCACCAATACCGTGACCGACGGCTCCGAAGAGGACGTGGCCTATGGCGTGGCCTGCGTCACCGTCTATGGCACGATCGCCATGTTCCTCTACCCGCTGCTGCCGGCGCTCCTCCATCTCGACCCGCGCGCCTACGGACTGTGGTCAGGAAGTTCGATCCATGAAGTGGCCCAGGTCGTCGCTGCCTCGATGCAGAACGGGCAGGTTTCCGGCGAATTCGCGCTGATCGCCAAACTCACGCGTGTCGCCCTGCTGGCGCCGCTTGTGCTCAGCCTCGGCTTTCTGCGTGCGCGGCGCCAGGGAAGTGGACCGGGAGCAAATCGCGGCTCCGCCCCGCTGCCCTGGTTTGTCTTCGGTTTCCTCGCCATGGTCGCCGTCAACAGCCTGTTCTCCATACCGCCCGAATGGAAACAGCCGATCATCACCTACGCCACGCCCTTTTTGCTCTCCATGGCCACCGCTGCAATGGGGCTCGAAACCGACATAAGGAAACTCCGGGCCAAGGGCTTGCGGCCTCTCCTGCTCGGCGGGCTTGCCTCTGTCTTCGCCGCGCTGCTTGCCCTCACGCTGGTCCATACCGTCATGTCCCCGTGACGATCCCAACCTCGCTGGCCCGCCCCGGCCGGCCCTTGTGCCGCAGACATGTGAGTTCCACACCGGCGTTCCGCCGACCCCCTTGAATGAAATCTGGCCCAGCAGGCACCCAGGGGGTGGCGCCCTGCCGCCAGTTTCTTTCTAGCTGCCCAGGATCCACCGACCACCCGTTTTGCAGACCCGAAAAACGTTGAATCGGAAGCGCGATCCGAACCCCGCCGACACGGACCAGACATGACCGAACCGAATGAGGCGACGGAGGAGATCTGGCCGCCGCCCAGCTGCTCTTCACGGGTCTGCCCTGAATTGGCCGACGAGGAAGCCCGTTTCGCCTGGTACGGCGTGGTCCTGCCCGCCTGCTGCATGCTCCTGTGCATAACCCCCGGCGACGGAACGGCCTGTATCCAAAGCAATGCTCCAGGCACTCGAAGCCCATCTCGGCTCTTCGCCGCTGCCCCTCCTGCTGCGCTATCCTAATGAGCTGGGCGTCACGAAGCTGGCGGAAGGCCTGTGCGAGGTCGACGGCAAAGGGTCACGCATTGAGCCACTGGTTGAGGCCTGTCCCGGCATCAATGCGCGCGCCACCACAGCAGAGGAAGTCGAACAGGCTCGGGCTCTGATGGGTGCGATTAAAACCTTGGGGGACCTCAGGCGGCCATTTTCGTCTCCCAGTACCGTGACCAGTCGCCATTGAACCGGCAGATCCTCAATGCAGCCATGAGTTCTGCATTCCTGACCAGCC
>WQYW01000204.1 GCA_009781045.1 Alphaproteobacteria bacterium | reverse complement strand
CGTCCTCTTCACTCCGAAGTATTCACCGGACTTAAATCCTATCGAGATGTTTTTCAGCAAGATGAAGTCGCATCTACGAAAAGCAATGGACAAAACCAAGAAATCGATAGTGAGAACTATTCGAAAAACGATTCGGGAGATCAGTGATGAGGAATGCGTGAACTTTATTCGTGATGCTGGATACGGTTCCATGTGACCGGAAACCGCTCTATTCATCATCATCGACGTCTTCTTCATACTCAGATCTGGCAGTACGCTTGATATAATTTTTGTACGCCTGGATCGTTTCCTCGTCGAACCCCCCCCGCTTGAGACGGGCAACGGTGAATGACCGGATCGAGTCGGCCGGCTTATCGGCTTCAGGCACGATCCCCTTCAATCCGCGACCAAGATCAATAACCTTCATCAGTAATCTCTCCTCTCCCCAACGCCCCTCTAAAAGATAGGCCCGAACCCTATCCCAGGCAACCCTTTCGTCAAAATTCGATGCGATCCAATCTGGAATCAACCTCTCACTCGCTGTCTGCGCCCTACAGAACCGACCCATTGAGCTCGGTGATCATTTCGTGAACACGGATGTGGGTTAACATACGCAGACGGCTCGCCATTTCTTCCTCTTCGGGCAGCAGGACGTCATTCAAAAGCTCCAGGATCCTGGATGCCGGAGAGGACAAACTGACGCAAACCACGCCGATGCCCCCCCAGAGCGATGGGCTCTCCTTCTGCTGCTCCCAAGGATGGAACACTGGTACTGCCACTATTGTCTGCCAATCTCCGTCCGGATTCTCCTCCGGGACCGGCTTGCAGGAGGCTCTCTCTACATCATCCGCGGCCCAGGGCACAATTGCCCGCCTCACGAAGGCGGCACCAACAATACCGTCACCCAGCCCAACAAAACATTCCTGTGAACCGTCCTTCGACGGCTTCGAACTGCGGCTTGCCACCGACCGGAGAGCGAGCCTCCCGGGTTCATAGACAAAGAGCTGGACGTTCCAATGGATTCCGAAGGGGGAAACGTCGTGATTGCCGGGAGCGACGAAAAGTTCCGCACCCACTGTCGCTGCCAGGTCGTCGAGCACCTGTTTCACGGTCCGCAGCTGAGCCTCGGAGGGATCGTCCACCAGATCGCCCGAGACGATGAGAAGATGCGGTTGAAAATCCGTCACCGCCGTCACCACCGAGTTCCAGGTGGCAAGGTCGAAAGACCCGCCATAATGGAGGTCCGACAGATGGACAATCCGGGTCGGCATATGGTCTGCTCCCGTCAGTTTTCCGCTGCTGGAAATCTTTTCCGGTCGTTTTCGCGCGACATATCTGGTCGAACGAACAAGGACACAGCGCTTCTTGGAAAGTGCAAATTTCAGGCACGAGGTCTCATCCGAAGTCCCGCGACGGGGAGCGGTTCGGACAGCAACAGGAAGGAGCTGGGCGGTCGATGATGGTTTCAGGTTTCAGGCGCTTTGTGCCTGCGAAGTGGTTCCCGTCTTGTTCCAGTTCGTTTGAGTCGTCAAGATAAAATCCGCGATTAAATGCAAATAATCTGAAGTGCCGTGCGGACTCTGACACACTCCTGGAGCGATCACCTGAATCCGGGAGTTCCGCTCCATCCTGACAGCCTGCTTCTTTGTACTCCTGCTCCGTCCTGGCGCGGACAATTTCGCCGCTCGCGCGGTCGTGGCCTCAATGGAACATGGAACAATGAAACCGACAAACAGACGTCAAAGATTCGCCTTGTTTCCCCCACACCCGCGCGGCTGAATGTCTCAGCCCCGTGGACGAGCCAGCAGCAACGCTCTCTCATATTCATTATTCATCATCCGGCAGCAAACTCAGCCAAACCTCCCGCCATTCCTGCAGCAATGGAGCAGTGGAACCGACGCACAGATGACACAGATTCGCCTTGGTTCCCCGCGGCGGTACGCAGGTTCAATGCTTCAAATCCGAAGATGAGGACCAGGGATGCCCGCCCATGTTCCTCATGCGCCGCGAGAATCAACGAATCAGCCGACCCTCGCGTCAGCGCTGCAGCAATGGAACCGGCGCGACTTGCGCCACAGGTTCCCTCGCGCCGGCATGGATCTGGATGTCCTGGCCTGCGCGGAGGAGCCGGGAGAGCCTGGCGCTCGCCCATATTCCCGATGCACCGCGCGATTCAGCCCCACCTGTACCAGGCCTCGAGTGGAACAATGCCACCAGTACCCACGGCAACACAGCTCGTATAGGTTCCACAGGCCGCTGGCACGGAGCTGAATGTCTGAAACCAGGCGGGCCTGTTCCTCATGAGCCACGCCAATCAGCCGCCCCGCGCGCCGGCTCGGTTGCCCGTGGAACATTGGAACCTGCGGCCAGGCGATAGAGATCGCTTTCGTTCGCTCGCGCCAGCGCGACATCTGAATGCCTGAAATCCGGGGATGAAGCACGCTCCGCCATATTCATCCGGCGCTGCAAGCAGGGCTGGAGTTCCGATTGCGCGCGGTAACGGGCAAAAAAGTGCCCCCTGTGAGCCACGCGGGAATCGTAGCCCCCCACACCGGCCCCGTCATTTGCGCAGTTCCGCAGCACGCCACTGCGATGGGCACCGCCCGGCGCGGTCCGTCTTCCAAGGTGCCGGCGCAACCGGTGATATCAAGGCCACGGCAACCGCAGTCGATACCTGCCGCAGTCTGTGCCTGTGGCTGGCAGTCAACCATCGCCCAGGAGTCGGCTCTTTGTGGCTCTTCCAGGGCTCCCATCGCAAACGCTCGTTTGGGCGCCGCGAGGGCGGTGTCCCGTGACACCGCGAAAAGACGCCGCCAACAGCCTTCTGCCCCTGCAAAGCACCACCTGCGGATTTTCCCCCGTGTGGAAGGTACCCTTTGCCCTGGGGCGCGGTGCCGGACATCGAACGCTCGCAGCCCCTGACCGGCCTGGCCCAGGGGGCTCATAAAGGCCCGGGTCGCCCAGCCCAGGTGCCCGGCCCAGGCCGTTTTGCCCCGGGGCGGAAAACCGCTAGACTGCCGGTCCGATCAGGAAGGCGCGGACCCAGGTGAAACTCTTTGGCTATCTTCCCGAGACCTTGTTCAAGCCTCTGTCGGGGCCGAAGAAGCATGTCTATGCCCAGATCCTGATCCGCCTCTACGAACGGGTCTATTCGGCGCGGATCCTGGAGACCCCGCTCCGGGAAGAAGTGGTGCGCCAGATCGAATTCGCGCTCAAGGAATTCGGCATCGCCTCGACCGCCGAGCTTGTCGAGGGCGACACCGACGAGGATCAAACCGTCGGACGCGCCGATCTCGTCGCCTATTACCGGCTGCGCGACACCGGCTGGCTCACCGAGGAGAGCGAGAAATGGTCGAGCTATGTCGACATGAACCCGGACGCCTTCATGCTGCTCGGTGCCATCGTCGATTATGGCAACAGCCGGGTGCGCGTCGCCGGAGCCGTCGTTGACGTGAAGAACAATCTCGAGGCCGCCTGCCGCGACCCCGAGACCATGGCCCAGGGCCTCGCCAACGCCCATGAGACCGCGTTGCGCTTTGCCCGCAACATGCGCCGTATTCTCGCCGGCATGCGCGAGATCGAAGAGCGCATTCTCGGCAACCCCAGCGCCGCCGCCATCCTGCGCACCTTCTTCCAGGATTTCGTCGACGGCCTCCTGATCGCCGACTACAAGCAGCTCAAGACCTCGAACAACCCCTACCGCTACCGTCGCACCATCACCGCGCTCGCCGCCGACATGCTCGCCGATCCCCTCTGCCTCGGCAAAATCGCCCGCGCCTATCTCGACCAGGGGGTCATGGGAACCGGCGCCACACTGGCCGGGGCCGATTTGCGCGTCCACACCGAGCTTGAGAAGATCCGCAGCGTCTTCGAGGACGTCGGTCCCTTCATGGACAAGATCGAGGATTTCCGCGATCGGCTCGAACGCCGCATCCGCACCACCGTGCATTATATGGACATGGTCGGTGAGGGCTCGCTGGAGCGCATCGTGCGCCTGATCGATGAACTGGCACGGAGCGATTGCGACAGTGTCGACATCGCGCTCTCAGCCCCCGACGTGGGCCTGCCGATCACCGAACTGGCCCTCTATACCCCGCCGGCACCACGCACCCCGCCGCAGCCGACCCGCTTCCGCCTGCCCCGACAGGACCCGTGGCTGCGCGCCTATGTCCAGGCCACCAGCGAATTCGATGCCATGGTGCGCATCAGCGAACGCCGGCTGCTCGAATTCACCCGACGCAAGATGGCAGGTCTGGATCGTCTTGCCTCCGAAGAAATCGTCATCGACGACCTGCCCGATCTCTTCGCCTATCGGGCACTGCCCAATCTGGCGGCGATCGGGCGCCGCGCCGAACTCGGCGAATTCACCATCACGATTGAGGAACGGCGCACGGAAAACGACTGGATCGACCTCAGCGCCTTCCGGATCGAACGCAGGAGGACCCCACGCGATGCTGCGTGAGCTGTCGAAACTCATTGATGACGCCGACGCCGAAGGCCAGGACGGCGAACAGCTGCAGCGGGCCCTGCGGCAGGCCGCCCAGTCATTGTGGCGGGCCCAGTTCATCTACGAGAATGACTGGGGCATGAAGGGTTCCTACGACATTCTGCGCCGCCACATGAGCTATTTCGAAAATCTGTTCGACGCCCTCGGCTACCGCCTCGTCGGCCGCCCCATCGACGGCTATGTCGGCCTGATCGCCACCGAACTGCCGCCGCGCCAGAGTATGAAGCTTGAAGAGAGCCTGCTGCTCCTGGTTCTGCGCATGCATTACGAGGAAGCCTTCAGCCGCTTTGATGCCGGAGATTTCGGCGAGGTCGAGGTCGAAGCCGAGGACATCCTCCAGATCTACGAGGACCGCACACGGCGGGAACGCCCTGCTTTCGGCCGGTTCCGGGAGATCCTGTCCGGCTTCCGGCAACGCGGCCTGGTACGGATCGAGGACCGCGACGAGCGCAACTTCACCCTGTTCCTGCGCCCGGCGCTGCCGCTCGTGGTATCAAAGGACACCTTGCAGTCGCTCGAAGAATTCGTCGCCCGCACGGTGCCACCGCCGGCGGCGACACTCCATGAGGTTTCCCGGTGATCGAGCTGCGTCGCATTATCCTGGTCGACTGGTATCTGTTCCGCCTCCAGCAGATCGACATCCGCGGCATGACCGCCATCATCGGCCCCAACGGTGCCGGGAAATCGGTGATCATCGACGCCGTGCAGACCGTGCTCTCCGGCGCCAGCATGAGCGCCATCCGCTTCAATCCCAGCGCCCAGAGCAGCGTGCGCAGCAAGCGCACGCTGCGGGACTATTGTCTCGGCGTGGTCTCGCTCGACGAAAAAGGGGAACGCTCCGAACCCACCCGTGACCATGCCTATACCTATATCATCCTGGTGTTCGAGGACCTTGAGGAGGGGAGCGCGGTCAGCCTCGGGGTGGCATTTTCCGCCGCCGCCGCGCGCTCTGAAGAGACATGCGAGGCCCGCTTCATTGCCAAAGCCGCGCTCCGCAAGGACGATGTCCTCACCGCGATCAATGACGACGAGGTCGAGACCCTGCAATGGCACGCCGTGCGCGGAGCCTTGCGCGGCCGCGGCATTGAGGTTGATGATGCCTTTGCCAGCGCCACCGACTTCGTCGCCGAATCGCTGCGCATCCTGTCGCCACAGGGATTTCCTCTCGACCCGCGACGCTTCCAGAAGGCCTTCCGCAACGCCCTGCTCCTCAAGCCGGTCGACAACCCCACCGACTTCGTACGCAATTATGTCCTTGACGTGCAGCCGCTCCGGGTCGACCGCCTGCGCCGCGGCATCGAGCACTGGCGCTCCCTGACCAGGCGCATCCAGGACCTCAAGGACCAAAGCACCAGCCTCGGCAGCATCCTGCGCATCGTCGCCCGCGTCATCGACAACGAACGCAGCATCGCACTTGCAGGCTGGCAGATCGCCCGCCTGGAGTGGGAGCGGTTCCGCCGCGAGGCCAGGCGTCAACAGGCCGCGCTTGGCGAATTGCGTGGAAACGCACAGCGCGCCGGGCAGGAGGCAGACTCGACCGCAAACCGGCTGACCCGCCTTGAAGCCGCGCATAAGAACGCCGAGGTCGCAATCCGGACCAGCCACGGCGAACAGCTGGCACTGATGCACGAAGCCGACAAAAGGCACAGCGAGACCCAGCGCACGGCTGCTCTTGCGCCAGTGCGGGACATCGAACTCCTCATCACAGCAATCACCCGGGTCGTCGAGCGCAATCTGCTTGCCCGCCACGACGCTGCCCTCCAGGCGGAACTCAACGCAGTGGTGGTGGCGCGCAGCCGCTGCGCACTGAACGAATGGAACCTTGCCCTGCCCGCCGACTGGCAGGGGCCGGCCCGACATCTCGACGCCGCCCTCGGCGCGCTTGTTGAGGAACGGCTCGGCGCCGCACAGCAGTCCTTCACTGAAGCCGATTTCCAGGCCCGCGTCGCTTTCAGGGACGTCCAGGAGCGCATTGAGCAGATCGACATCAACCTCAAGCGCATGGAGCAGGGCTTAAGCCCGATTGAGGCCGGCACCAGCCATCTGATCAGCGCGCTCGCCGACGCCGGCATCGAGGCGACGCCGCTCTGTGAGGTGGTCGAGATCGGCGACGACAAATGGCGCCTCGCCGCCGAGGCCGCGCTCGGGCCCTCCCGCGAAGCCCTGATCGTGGCGCCGGACACTGTGGCCGGTGCCCTTGAGATCTTCCGCCACGGCGGTGAGCGCGCCTTCCAGGACGCCGAAGTCGTCAATACCACCCAAACCGGTGGCACCCGGCCGGCGCAGGACGACTCGCTCGCCGGCGTCATCCGAAGCGATAACCCGCACGCCCGTGCCTTCATCGACCACCGCCTCGGCCGCCTCCGGCGCGTCGAGACCATGGAACTTCTGCTGAGGAGTGAGGCCGCCATCACCCCCGAATTGATGATGCAGGCCGATCACAGCCTGCGGCGCCTGCGCCGGCCGCGCTATCTCAAGCTCGGGCGTGCCAGCCAGGAGCAGATGCGTGCCGAGCTCGACGCCGAGCGGCGGCAGCTTGTGAAACAGTCCTACGAGCTGACCAGCGAACTGCGCCGGACCGACGAGGAGAGCCGTCTGATCGGCAGCCTTGTCACCCGCTTCCGCAGCTTCCACTCGGCCGCCCTGACCACTCTCGACTGCGGCGCCTCCCTCGCCGCGCTCGATCGCCGGCTTGCTGAGACCGAGCGCGAGATTGCCGCGGCAAGGCGCAATCGCGACCCCCAGCTGGTCGCCGAGCTGGAGCGGCTGACAACCGGGATTGCAGCGGCAAGGACCGAGGCGAGCCGCACCCGGGAGGCAGCACTTCGCGCCACAGCGGCGCGCGACCGCGCGGATGGCGCCTATGACGACTATATGGAGAAGAACCACGCTCAGGCCCGCGACGCCCGGCGCCGTCAGGCCCGTCAGCTCAGCGACCACTTCCCCCGGCCACCGGCGATGGCCGATTTCCGCCGCCATATTGCCGGCCTTGAGACCAGCGCGTTGACCGGCGAGATCAGCGCCACCGGCACCGAGCGCGAAACCCGTTCCACCACACGCCGTTCGACTCTGATGCGCGAGATGACCAATGCCTTCAACAAACACAGCCAGGACTACCAGGTGCCCCTGCCTTTCTCTCCTCAGGACGCCACCGCTGCCACGGTCGGAGACTGGGCGGGAGCTGAGAAAGAGCGTCTCGACGCCCACGAACTGGTGCAATATGAGGAGCAGTGCCGCAACGCCGCCACCGAGATGACGGCGGCCTTCCGCGATGACCTTCTCCATCGCCTCGATGACGCCTTCACCGGCATCCGCAACACCTTGACCGAACTCAACCGCCACCTCAAGGACCGTCAGTTTCACGGCCGCGACTATTATTCCTTCCGCGCCCTTGAGGCTCCGAGCCATAGCGACATGATCGATCTGGTCGAAGAGTCACGCAAGCCCGAGTTCAACCTGCCTCTGTTTGCCGATCGCACGGTCGACAACAATTCACCGATGATCCGCGCCGTCCGCCAGATCGAACAGATCCTCTCGGAACCTGACGCGCGCACCGAGGAAATCGAGGACCCGCGCAAATATTTCAATTTCGAACTCTATATCCAGGATGCCGAGGGCAAGATCCGATCCTCGCTGACAAGCCGCGCCGGCACCGGATCGGGCGGGGAAGGCCAGCTGCCCTTCTACATTGCGATCGGCGCCTCGCTGGCTGCGACCTACCGCAACCGCCGCACCGGCAGGAGCGGCTTGTCGCTTGCCATCTTCGACGAAGCCTTCAACCGCCTCGACACCAGGGCCATCGCCCAGTGTTCGGAATTCATGCGCGACCTCGGACTTCAGGTCATGCTCGCCACCCCGGACGAAAAGCGTCACGTCTTCATGGAGGTGGTCGATACCGTGGTCAACGTCAACCGCCTCGGCAACCAGGTCATGATCGACACCGAATTTCTCACCGCGAAAGCGCGCGAGACCATTGCCGCCGCCGATCCCTACCGCAAGGGCTTCGACCAGTTCAAAGCCGAGCTGATCGCGGGCGAGGGACAGCAGACCACGTCATGACCGATT
>WQYW01000203.1 GCA_009781045.1 Alphaproteobacteria bacterium | reverse complement strand
GGGGCTGTGAAGCTGGTCGATCCGCGCGGGACGAGCCAAACCTGTCCGGAGTGCGGCACGATCGAACCGAAGACGCTCGCTGTCAGGATGCACCGATGCGAATGCGGCTGTGTCATTGATCGCAATGTTGCTGCAGCTCGGCACACGTCCTCTTCAGAGCAGAATTCCAGCCGGGGCACGGCTGTCAGACGCCAGCGGATTGCCACATAGCTTGTCTGAGAAGCCGTCGTGTTTACGCGACGGAGTTGTCACCCAAGGAAGCATAAGGTCCAAGCGCATGTTGGCTGGCTGGCGCGACGATTTCCTTGAAAGAGTCCTCCGCTGCCTATGAAATTCATTCGATTCCCCTGGACTGGGAGAGGCCGTCCCAGGTGAGTTCCACACCGCCGTCCCACCGCCCCCTGTGAATGAAACGGGCGCCCTGTGCCAACCGAAACCAGGACCCGGCAAGCAACCCGACAAACGGAAACTCACCGCGCGGCGGCGGTAAACGCGATCCGCGATCGACAGCCGGATTCCGCAGACCTTCGCACCAGCGGGAATGCAATGTTTTCATTTCTCTATTCTGCTGCCGGCAAATCGCTCCACCTCCCCTGGTAAAGGGGGAGACGCGAAAACAGCTTCCTGGAGGCATGACGGCCCGGGTCAGCCCCTGCCGGAAGGAAGCTTCCGGCTCGATCCGTCACACTGGAGCGCGGCAACGACATCAAATGCCGCTTGTCGTGCATTGACCGCTCACACGAAGATGTCGGCCACAATTGCGGCTGGTGCAAAGACGGTTTCAGGGTCAACGCAGCCTGCAGGAGCCGATCGGCATCATGGCAGACCCGGTATCCAGACACCCTTTTCCCCATTATTCAGACCTTTGCTGAGCTGCCCGCCGGGGCGCGCGGGCTCAACCAGCAAACTTTAACCATTCTGCCCTATCAAGAAGCTTGACCATTGCTGAACCCATTGCTCAACTTGGGGCCTGGCCTCAAATGGAGCAAGCAACGTCGCCCAAATGCCTGTGACCGGAGATATTCGCACGGCAATATCTCTGAATGACCGAACCCTGCCCTATAATTGCCCAGATATCGCCAAGATCGCATCGTCATGATAAATCTGGTGACTGCTTTGGAGGGGCTTATGGGGCAATCGCGTAACGCGAACAAGGGAACGAGAATGAACATTATTCGCTCCGAAAGAGATGACCTCGACATCACGGATGCCAACCTCAGCGCCGTGACCGAGGTTGAGGCCGGCATCCGCGATTTTGTCCGCAATGACATCGCCTATCTGCGCCGACCACCCCCCAACGAACCCGCGCACGATTCGAGCGCCGATGCCGCCGTGGCAGGTGTCACCTCCCTGATTCAGCGCGTTGCCGGCACCTCGCTGGCGGAAATCGAGAGCCTGATTACAGAGCTTGAGGCTGTCCGCGACATCCTCCATGCCGAGGGTCAGCGCGTTCAGCGCGAACTGTCCGGCTATGCCCAGCTCAGCCAGGCCGCGATGAAATCCACCCGCATGATCGCCGACAACGTCGCTCAGTGGCGCCGCGCGGTCGACGACCTGCAGAATGTCTGAGTGAAATTCCAAAAGGGTTCCAAAGCCTCCGGTCATAAACTGGTAATGGTTGCCGCCATCCGCGCGACGCCCCGGACACGCGGACTGGCGGGTGTTTCGGCCACAGCCCGGGGGCTGGGCCATATTAGTGGTATTATTTTCCTTCCTCACCACAACAGGGCCGATAAAACAACCTGTCGAGTGTTGCCCGCCTGCTATGGACGGGATTGGCGGCCAATGGCATAAAACCTCCCGACGCGTTTTCATTCGCTGTCAACCTTGAAACAGTGCTTTTTTTTGCTAACTTGATGTGAACCTGTTGCTGTCTATTTCAACAATAGGGCAGACGATGGGGTGGTGTGATGGCAGACAACGGTGCGCTTAAGCTGGTCGGGTTCCTGTTCGCGACGGCAACTGTGGTGGTGATGCTGGTCGCGGGTATGGTGGTAAAGGGGTACGCCGATGGCGCTTTCTCCCTGGAACCCACCCCAACCACCACCAGCCGTTAACCGGCCATTAACCATTTCTCTTTCATCCGGATAGGGTCAGGCATTGAGCAGCCCGGGGTTGCTTTGTGTCTGCTGCCTGCTTGGCATACCGCCTTGCCGGGTGAATAGCCTGTCCTGCTCGGCGACGGCCATCTCCTGGTCGGCAGCGCCGATGTCACTCTGTGCCGCATTTTGCGAGATCACTGGGACGGTGGAATCCAGGCCTGGAAGGAGGCGGAAGCCGCCTTGGCGGGCAAACCCATCGGCAACGGAACCCTGAATGTTTGCCGACACCCTGGCTTGCGAAATCGGTGGTCCAGGGTCCAGGCCCCGGCGCATCCCCCTTGACCGGCACAGCCTGGCACGAGCTGGAAGGCAAAGGCCCGAACCTTTGACGCGAAAAGTCGCCTTGCCGCACCTTGCCGGATTGAATGCTCCGGGGCAGCGAGTCAGATTCGGTTACACAAGCCATGGTATTGCGTAGCGTCGCGGCATCCCAATTGCCCGATAATCCGGGTCGTCTTGCAATCGCTGCGGGAATGACAGATTGTCGCCGCAAGAACATGTCGATTTCAACGCGCGGACCGCGCAATAACGCAATCTGGTCGCAACGCACGCATAAGGATTGCCCCCTGCATCCACGCCACCCCGAGAGAGGACAATGTTTTCATTCAACGATCTGTTTCAGTGGGACCGCTTCATCACTCCAACGATTATCAAGAATTCCTACCTGGCTCTGATCGCCCTGATCTGCCTCCACGCTGTCCTGGGGGTCTACGAGGGGCTCGATACCCTGAAGGCCGGCACCTTCCCGGGCCTGCTGAAAATGGGTGAAGCCGTGGTCAGCGCCCTGGTCGCCATCGTCTTCACACGTATCATCACCGAGTTCATCCTGATCGTGTTCCGCATCAACGACCACCTCGGTGCGATCCGCGAACAGCGCGAGCGGACACCGTGACACTCTCCTCCAGGCCTCGGCGCGCCTGCCGTTCCCCCGGCCCCCTTTAACAGCCGGGGCGCGGCGCCCGAGCCGCGATACGGGCATGGAGGCAAGCCATGGAGCTTGTGCCCTCCCCGCTTCTCAACCGACCGCAGCCCTGAACCGCCTGCGTCCGCCACCGCATCAGGTGTTGAAGCGGAAATGCATGATGTCGCCATCGGCCACGATGTATTCCTTGCCCTCCAGCCGCAGCCGCCCGGCATCACGGGTCCCGGCCTCACCACCGAGCGTGACATAGTCGTCATAGGCGATGGTCTCGGCGCGGATGAAGCCCTTTTCAAAATCGGTGTGAATGACGGCGGCTGCCTGCGGTGCCCGTGTGCCGCGATGGATGGTCCAGGCCCGGGCCTCCTTGGGTCCGACCGTGAAATAGGTGATCAGGTTGAGCAGGCGATATCCGGCGCGGATGACACGATCGAGGCCCGCCTCGTGGAGACCCAGCGTGTCGAGGAACTCGGTGCGCTCCTCGCGTGACAGGGTGGCGATCTCGGATTCGATCCTGGCGGAGATCACCACCGCGACGGCATTCTCCTCTGCCGCACGCCCTTCCACCGCGCACGAAAACGCGTTGCCGGAGGCGGCTGACGCCTCCTCGACATTGCAGACATAGAGCACCGGCTTTGACGACAACAGGCCGAGCATGGCGAAACCCCGCTCCTCCTCGGGACGGCGTTCCACCAGACGCGCCGGCTTGCCTTCCCGCAACAGCACCAGCGCGCGGTTGATGAGATCGAGCTGCTCCTTCGCGTCCTTGTCGCTGCCCCTGGCCTTGCGCGTAAGATTGTCCACCCGCTTCTCGAGACTATCAAGATCGGCGAGCATCAGTTCGGTCTCAATGGTTTCGATGTCGTCGATCGGCGCAATCCGGCCCTCGACATGGGTGATGTCGCTATCCTCAAAACAGCGCACCACATGCACGATGGCATCGACCTCCCGGATATTGGCCAGAAACTGGTTGCCCAGCCCCTCCCCCTTCGATGCACCACGCACCAGGCCTGCGATGTCGACGAACGTCAGGCGGGTCGGAATGATCTGGGCCGATCCCCCGATCTCCGCCAGCCGCTCCAGCCGTGGATCCGGGACCGCAACCTCACCGACATTGGGTTCTATGGTGCAGAACGGATAGTTGGCCGCCTGCGCCGCCGCAGTTTCCGTCAGCGCATTGAACAAGGTCGATTTGCCGACATTCGGCAACCCGACAATCCCGCATTTGAAACCCATTGCCAAACCTCTGCTTTGATCTTCCAAGTCTGCCTTGATCTTCCAGGTCTGCCTTGATCTTCCAGGTCTGGGGCGCCACGGGCTTCATGGCTCAAGGCTCTCCCCTCCCCAAGGCTCTCCCCAAGGCTCTCCCCAAGGCTCCAAGGCTCACCACCCAGATTTGCGGCCTCGCGCACGGGGCTGCGCGCGCCCGATGGCTTCCTGCCCGCAAAAGCTCGCGAAAACCACGCGCATGAAACGCCTCAGATCGAACCGTCGCCACCCTCGCTGGAACTCAGCAACCCACTCGCCTGCATGGCGAGATGGACCTTGTTGGCAAATGTCGCATCCGCGCCTCCCGCGAGCAGCGCCGCATGCTCTGCCACCGCGTCACAGAGGGCCGTGACCCAGGGTCCCTCTTCCCTGAAAAAATTCGACAGCACGTAGGAATGAACCAGTTCCTTGACGCCGGGGTGACCGATGCCAAGCCGCACCCGCTGATAGGAATTGCCGATATGCGCGGAAATCGAACGCAGTCCGTTATGGCCGGCAATGCCGCCTCCGGTCTTCACACGCAACTTGCCGGGCGGCAGTTCGAGTTCGTCCTGGAACACCGTCACGGCGTCGGCTTCAAGCTTGAAAAACCGGACCGCCTCCTGAACCGCCCGCCCCGACTCGTTCATATAGGTCGCCGGTTTGAGAGCCACGACCTTCTCGGTTCCGCACGTTCCTTGCGCTACCTCGCCCTGAAAGCCGCGGCGCCAGGGTCCGAAACCATGACGCCGGGCAATCGTATCAACGGCCATGAAGCCGATATTGTGCCGGTTCGATGCGTATTTCGCGCCGGGATTCCCGAGCCCGACAAAGAGTCTCATGACGTGGCGCCTCAAGTGAGAGCGCTTTCGCGGGAAGACCTCCCCGCGAAAGCCCGGCTTCTCAGGACTCTTTCAGCCCTTCAATTTAAGGGCAAGCGCTACTTCTTCTTGTCGGCCGCAGGCTTGGCACTCGCGGCCGCAGGCTTGGCACTCGCAGCCGCAGGCTTGGCGCCAGCAGCGGGAGCCGCAGCCGCAGGAGCCGCAGCAGCAGCGCCCGCAGCCGCAGTGGCGGCTGCCTTCTGCTCTTCGGCATAGCCTGACGGCGGCACGATGGTCACCAGAGTCACATCCTCGCGAGCCAGCGACTTCACGCCCTGGGGCATTTTGACGTCGGACAGATGCAGCGAATGGCCGATCTCAAGCACGCCGACATCGACTTCGAGGAACTGCGGGATATCCTCGGCGGAGCATTCGATCTCGACCGCATGCGCCACGATGTTGACCGTGCCACCGCGTTTGACACCGGGCGAAACTTCAGCGCGCACCACGTGCAACGGCACGCTGATGCGCACCGTGGCGCCCTGGCCGAGGCGCATGAAATCCACGTGGATTGGAAAATCCGAGACTGGATCAAGGTGGTAGTCGCGTGGAATGACACGGTGTCGGCTGCCGTCGAGGTCGATGTCGACCAGCGTGGTCAGGAACCGGCCGGCCAGAATGGCCTGGCGCAGGTCGCGTTCGCCGATCGCGATGGTAAGCGGGGGCTGCTTGTTCCCATAGATCACTCCGGGCACTCTCCCGGCGCGACGCTCGGCCCGGGCGGCCCCCTTGCCGCTGTTCGGACGCGCGGTCGCCTTCAGTTCCTTGACGGTCGCCATAGATTTAAGTCCTTGTTATTGTAAAAGTTTATGGGCCGCAACGCGGCCCACGAGGTGGTTTCCACGAGATATTGCGCAGCAAGCCTCCAGGGGTGCGGGGGCCGCGCACACTCAAGGCGGGCTTTTAGCCGCAAACCGCCGGCCTGACAAGGAACACAAGCAAACCCGCGCAAACCCGCAAGCCCGCGCCTGATCGTGTTTTCGCAATCGCCTCCTGGCCAGCCACGGCGTCTTCGACCAGCCCTCGCAGTGCCTGAAAGCATCCCGAAAACTGCCGACTGTGTTTCGCCCTCCGGGGCGGAACTCATTCAAAATGATCCAAAATTTCAATACATTATATCCGGAGCTTCATGTCTGTCGGTTCCTGCGGCCGGTTTGAGGCTGGTCCGCCAGGCCGCGCCATCAAATCGATGCGTTAAAAATCGCCACAACCGGGACTGGTGCCTCCTTCGGCATCTGGCAGAAAATGTCATGATGTTCCCCTGGCACTACCCTCGACAGAACGCGCTCCGATTTCTGAACGGCTCCGGTCAGGCCACAGGCGGACCAGCATGGGCTCATGCCTGGTTCCAGTTTATCGCGCATGGCGATACGTGATACGTGCGTGCCAGCGTGCCACTGTTCTCTTTGCGCGTGTGGCGGATGACCCCGGCGGAGTTCGCGACAGCGGCCCCGGCCATACACTGGCCCATGATTCAGGCGCCAGCTTCCCTGGCCCGGTTCTTCAGCGACAATCTTACTTATGGTCCTGTTGGACCCCCTGCCTGCCAGGACATCCCTGATCCGTGACGTCAGCAGGACTCTCAAGCCCCTGCCATGCCTGGTCAACGTCGCCAGCAACAGCCGCTCAATGGCGCATTGGCGGATGCTTTTGCCCTCCAGGAGAGCCACCGCCTTCAGGTTCTGATACTGCTGCCGGGTCAGCTCGATGGTTAAGACGGCGCATTCCGTTCCCCCGCGGTTGTCGCATCCCCCCTCCCGAAAAGCCCGCCAGACATCCGGCGTTCCTCCACGATTGGCCGAACGCGAAGAAACTGCCGCCAGTGGCGGGCCGCAGGAGCGGTCTGAACCCCCTTAAACCCCTGCGCCATCGCCGCTGGCGGGGGCGGTGCTGGTGACCCCGAGCCTGGTTTCGAGGGCCGCGACCCGCGCTTTCAGGGCCTCGTTCTCGCTGCGCAGGGTTGTCACCATGTCGCGGGCGGCATCGAATTCCTCGCGCCGGACCACATCCATGTCGCGCAGGAATTTCTCGGCCTGACTGCGTATCACGGTGTCGAACTCACGCTTGACGCCCTGTGCGGCGCCGGCGGCGTCGTTCATCAGCCGCCCGATCTCGTCGAAAAAGCGGTTGTTGGTCTGGGTCATCTCAGGTCTCCGCATGGTTCGGCGCAGTTGCGCGCCCTCGTCACAGACAATGGACATGCCGACACCGCCATTCAAGGCTCTGCCCGCAAAACCGCACCTTTCCCGATCTGCAACAGGACCGTGCCACAGTCTGGTCGCAATGTGGCAAGCCTGCACCGCATCCACACCACACCCGGAGAGGACAATGTTTTCAGCGAACTGTTTCAGTGGGACCGCTTTATCACTCCGGTGATTGTCAAGGCTTCGTTCCTGACGCTGGTCGCCCTGATCTGCCTCCACGCGATCCTGGGGATCTGGAGGGGGCACTGGGCCAAGCAGGTCAGGCAGAAACAGTCTCCAGAACAAACCGTGCACATAGCCATTCCTGGCAACGCCTGAATGCATCCCTCCCTGTCCCCCGGCGCTGAAGAACAGGAAACGGGGCAATTTGCCTTTTTTGCGAAAACAGCCACCACTTGTATCCGGTTTGCATTACAGGACAAAAAATGTCCTATGGCGCAAGTCTGGTGTAAATTCCAACGCAGCGATACCATCTTCCCCCCGGTCATGATGTCTCGCAGCGCAGGGGGCAGCGCGCCACAATACCAGCTGCATTCGCCGCTAATTTGCGTTATAGCACAAAAAATGGCATATTCCGCAAATCGATTACAGGTCCCATGCTGTCATGCTTCATCTTTCCGACGTCCTGGATGGCTTTGAGCGCAGGGGCAGGCTGAATGTCCGTGCCGAGGAACTGCGGGCCGCACTTCCTGACGCCAGCCCCGAAGCGCTGCGCAAGGCGCTCTACCGCCAGCAGCGGGCGGGGCGCCTGGTTCATCTGTCTCGTGGTGCCGGCCACTGGGTGATCGTGCCCCTGCAATACGCCACGATGGGCAGCCCTCCTCTGGAGAACTGGCTTGATGCCTACCTGCGCAAGACCCTGGGCGCCCCCTACTATGTCGGCATGCTCAGTGCCGCCGAAACCTACGGCGCCTCCCCCTATGGCGTCATGATCACCCAGGTGATGACGGAGAACCCACGTCGCCCGATCACCGTTGGCCGGAACAAACTCGTTTTTCACGCCTGCGCACGTATCACGTCGATGCCGACAAGCTGGCATGAGAGCGCCCGTGGGCGTTTCAGGGTCAGCACCCCCGAATTGACTGTGCTGAATCTGATTCAGCGCGCGGTCATCCTCGGCGGCATAGCCCGGGTGCGAGAAGTCCTGCGTGCGCTCTGGCGCCATTGCACGCCCGAGAGGCTCACCGAGGCGTTGAACGCTCTGCAGATTGCTCCGGTGGCGCAGCGGCTCGGAGCGCTGCTGATGTTGGATGATCAGACCACATTGCTGCCACCATTGTCAGATTGGCTGCGCGACAAACCGATACGGCTGGTCGCACTTGAGGGCATGCTGCCCCAAGGTGACGCACGCGCCACCCGCACCCATGCAGATTTCAAAGTCTGGATGCCGCCGATGCAGAAGGCCAACGCATGATGCAGCAGTCTCACCTCACAGAATGGCAGATCCATGCACCCTGGCCCAGGCGCAGTCAGATCGAACAGGATCTGCGGCTGTCGCGCGGTGTGGTGGCGATATTTGGGGACGAGGTGTTGCGCACGCATCTGGCCATGCGTGGTGGCACGGTGCTCCACAAAGCCCATCTGGCGCCTGCGGCCCGCTACTCGGAGGACATCGATCTGGTGTTGATCAAGCCGATGGATGCCGACACGCTCGATCAGCACCTGCGCCGGGTGCTCACCCCGGTGCTGGGCCAACCGGCCGATTCGCTGATGGCCAATGTCCAATGTCCGGCTGGCAGTCCGCAATGTGCTGCAGCCGTAATCGGGATAGGGGGGTCTCTCGCGAGACCGCCCCTCCCACACCACCGGACATACGGGTCCGTATCCGGCGGTTCGACAGATTATGCAGGCTTCGGGGCCGTGACGGTGGCCAGGCCGATCG
>WQYW01000202.1 GCA_009781045.1 Alphaproteobacteria bacterium | reverse complement strand
GTTTCCCGTAAGAGCCGCGTTGGGACACCTCCCCCCAACGGGAGGCTTACTATCTGGAAGGGTAGAAGAATGACTGTTGCGAAGCCTGTTTCGCGGCCCAATGCGCCGCATTTTTCCTCCGGCCCCTGTGCGAAACGCCCTGGCTGGAACGCCGAAAATCTCAAAGAAGCACCTCTTGGCCGCTCCCACCGGGCCAAAATCGGCAAAGCCAGACTTAAACACGCCATTGATCTGACACGCGAAGTGCTGGAGGTCCCAGCTGATTACCGGATCGGCATCGTTCCGGCATCGGATACCGGTGCGGTTGAAATGGCGCTGTGGTCGCTGCTGGGCGCGCGGCCGGTGACGACGCTCTCCTGGGAGTCGTTCGGCGAGGGCTGGGTGAGCGATATCGTCAAGGAGCTCAAGCTCAAGGATGTGACGAAGCTCAGTGCCGGCTATGGTGCGATCCCCGATCTGACCCAGGTGGACCCCGCGAGCGATGTCGTTTTCACCTGGAACGGAACCACCTCCGGCGTGCGGGTGCCGAATGCGGACTGGATCTCTGCGAGCCGCGAGGGTCTGACGATCTGCGACGCGACCTCGGCGGCTTTCGCCCAGGCCCTGGACTGGCCGAAGCTCGATGTCGTGACCTTCTCCTGGCAGAAGGCACTGGGCGGTGAGGCTGCACATGGCATGCTGATCCTGTCTCCACGCGCGGTGGAGCGCCTGGAGAGCTACAAGCCGGCCTGGCCGATGCCGAAGATTTTCCGTATGACCAAGGGTGGCAAGCTCAACGAAGGGATTTTTGTTGGCGAAACCATCAACACGCCCTCCATGCTCTGTGTCGAGGACTATATCGATGCGCTCAACTGGGCGAGATCAATCGGCGGCCTCAAGGCGCTGATTGCGCGGGCCGACGCCAATACCCGGATTCTTGCCGACTGGAAGGCGAAGACGCCATGGGTTGACTTCCTGGCCGCCGATGCCTCGATCCGTTCCAACACCTCTGTCTGCCTCAAGATCGTCGATCCGGTAATCACGGCGTTGCCCGCCGCAGCGCAGGCCGACTTCTGCAAGAAGATGGTGGCCATGGTGGAAAAGGAAGGCGCCGGTTACGATTTCGGGCACTACCGCGATGCCCCTGCAGGTCTTCGCATCTGGTGCGGGGCCACGGTTGAAGCGGCCGATGTGGCCTCGCTGACGGGCTGGATCGACTGGGCCTTTGCCGAGGCCAGGGCGGCGTTGGCTGCGGGCTAGGGAGCGAGTACATGACCATACCGAAAGTTCTGATTTCCGACGCACTTTCTCCAGCCGCGGTGCAGATCTTCAAGGATCGCGGTATCGAGGTCGACTTCCAGCCGGATCTTGGCAAGGACAAGGAGAGGCTGGCTGAGATCATCGGCGACTATGATGGACTGGCGATCCGCTCCGCGACCAAGGCCACGGCCAAGATTCTGGAAAAGGCCCGAAAGCTCAAGGTGATCGGGCGGGCCGGCATCGGCGTCGACAATGTCGAGATTCCGGCGGCGACCGCCAAAGGCATCATTGTGATGAATACGCCCTTCGGCAACTCCATCACGACCGCCGAGCACGCCATCACGTTGATGCTGGCGCTGGCCCGCGAAATCCCGCAGGCGGACCTGTCGACCCAGGCCGGCAAGTGGGAGAAGAACCGGTTTATGGGTGTCGAGATCACCGGCAAGGTGCTTGGCGTGATCGGTTGCGGCAATATCGGCTCGATCGTCGCTGACCGTGCGCTGGGCCTGCGGATGAAGGTTCTGGCCTTTGATCCGTTCCTGTCGCCGGAACGCGCGAAGGATATCGGTGTTGAGAAGGTTGAGCTTGCCGATCTGTTGCGGCGCGCCGACTTCATAACGCTGCATACGCCCCTCACCGACAAGACCAGGAATATAATCGATGCGGCGGCGATTGGCCGCATGAAGAAGGGCGGGCGTCTGATCAACTGTGCGCGCGGCGGTCTGGTGGATGAGCAGGCGGTGGTCGATGCCCTCAACAGCGGCCAGCTCGCCGGGGCCGCCTTCGATGTGTTCGCGGTGGAGCCCGCGACCAGCAATGTCGTGTTCGGCCATCCCCGGGTGATCTGCACCCCGCATCTTGGCGCCTCGACCATGGAAGCGCAGGAGAATGTGGCGTTGCAGGTCGCCGAACAGATGTCGGACTATCTGTTGTCCGGTGCCATCTCCAACGCCGTCAACTTCCCCTCGATCACTGCCGAGGAGGCCCCGAAGCTGAGGCCATTCATCCTGCTGGCGGAGCGGCTTGGTTCTTTCGCCGGCCAGCTGACCGACAGTGGCATCCAGAAGGTAACCATCACCTATGAGGGTGCGGTCGGCGAAATGAAGATCAAGGCGCTGACCTCGGCGGTGCTGTCGGGCCTGCTGCGGCCGATGCTGGGCGATGTCAATGTGGTGTCGGCTCCCATCGTCGCCAAGGAGCGCGGCATGGTGGTCGATGAGGTCACAAGGGCCGCGCAAAGTGATTATGAAAGTCTGATCACGGTCCGGGTGACAACCGACCAGGGGGAGCGCTCGGTTTCCGGCACGGCCTATCACGACGGCAAGCCGCGCCTGGTCGATATCACCGGCATCCGGGTCGATGCCGAGTTCGGCAAATCGATGATCTATGTCACCAACGAGGACAAGCCGGGCTTCATTGGCAAGTTTGCCAGCCTGCTCGGGGACGCCAGGATCAACATTGCGACCTTCCACCTCGGACGAGTCCGTGAGGGCGACGCGGCCATTGCGCTGGTCGAGGTCGATGGTCCGGTTCCAGCGGAGGTTCTCGCCAAGGTCGGGGATCTGCCGCAGGTGAGGCAGGTCAAGGCGCTGGTGTTCCAGGGAGCCTGAACAGAAGGAAGCGGATCGCGTCCAGGCCCGAGAGGGCTGGTATCCCGGCGCGGTCATGCTGCGAACGACCCTGACGAATCGCTTTTGTGACAACAATCCGCGCGAACGCCGCCGCCCGCATCCGGGAGACGGCGTTCGCTGGTTTTCAGGGGCGCTTCACCGGTCTCATGTCCGGCTTTCGCAGGGAAGGGGCGCAAGGTTGGAGCTGGCGTGCGGCGCCCGCGCAAGGGCGCATTTTAAAAGCGAGGCCGACATCCATCCCGGCGTCGGCGTAAGGGCTCGCGACCTCAAATCGGAAAGGCAGGCAGCCTGCGCTGTCTTTTTCAAAGAGCGATCCGAAAAGGGCGGCAGCGGCGTGCAAAAAAGGGGTGTGCCGGGCCCTCGCTCGCGCAGAATTGGCGCTGGTGGATCACGTTGTTCGTTCTTCGTTAACCATCTTGCGGTTTCCACGGGAGGTGCCGGGCCTTGTCGATAGCTGCGCGGTTCACCGAAATCACGGAAATAATGAGGATGGCAAGGGGGGGTGGATGTTATGGAACCAGCTATCCGTCCGTGCATGTGACAGGATCTGATCGCGGTAGTTGTGCGGCAGGATCCGTGCGTGGTGCACGCCCGGCCGCCAAAGCCACTTTTCGCAGCGTCAAATTCCGTTCCATACTCCATCCGTTGTGAAGGGGCGAGACGTCGCATAAAGTATTAATGAAACATGACTGCCGGGATCTGTCGCGGTGGAGATGATGGACGTGCCGCTTCGCACGCTGTCGGCATTTCCCTCCATAGGTGTTGCTCCCGGGTCACAATTGCTAACCCGATATTAACCGCGCACTCGTTAGTGTGAAGTTTGAGCGTTTGCAACCGCTGCAGCGGGAATGCGGGCTTGAGATTACCAGTCGGTTGGTGCGAGAGGCTGCACCGTTTGTTTTACCAGGTCCGGTTTGAGGACCGGGGAGAAGTAGTAAAACCTGACTGGGTGTGTGGGGCGAGGTTGCCGGGAAACGCTTAAGGACGAGGCGAGTCAATGATGGTCCGTAGTGAAATTGCAGTGATCAACGGCTTGTTGGCCGAGGGTGAACTCGAAAAGCTGATCAAGCGCTGGGCGAAGTGCAGTGACGTGCTGATCGGGGATGACGGCAACATCTGCATCGGCGATCCGCTCGAGAGGCAATGGCTTTCGACGGAGGGACTTGAAGTCTTCGTCGACTGGTTCAAGCTCCAGGAACTGGACGAGTCGCTGGTCTATCACGAGCCTGTCGCTGTGCCGGCCGGTCGCGCGGCCGCAATGGCGGCATGACAGGGGATGCGCTTGGGCCGCAGAGCGCAGGGCGCGCAGCGGCGGCGTTTTCACACAGACACAGACACACACCCGTGTGTGCGCTGGCGGCGCCTGAAGGCAGGGGGCCCCTGAAAGTGGATAGCCAGGAGGGCGTGCGCCACGGCTCCTGGCGGCTTTGTCAGAATCTCGAGGGGCTTCGGGCGATTCTCGGTCCGCAACAGAATGGCACATCTCGTGCCCTCTGCCGCGCCGGCTGTTTCCCTGCGTGCCGGGCGGAACCAGCCTGTGCTGGCGTCAGCACAGGCGTGCCCCACCCGCCCTGTTTTCCGCCCATGTCGCGTAAATCAGCCTGATCGGGCAGGAAGCGGGTCCTGAGCGCAATGCCCTGATCCCGCTGGAACATCCTCCTTGCGCAAGCGGGCCTCAAGAAGCTATCGGATGGGGGCGGGAAGCCAGGGATAGAGGCGTCTGTCCGATCGGTGAGGGGAAACAGGCGTCGCGCTTCAGGGGGCTTTTGATGGGCCGATCAAGCAGATTTGATCATCCGCCGGTTTGATCGGGATCGTGCCCGCCAGGACCGTTTTTTGGCCGCCGCGAGGCTTGAAGACGAGGGCGAGCCAGGTGCGCCGAGGCGCGGCAAGGCCCGCCGGTGTGCGTTTTTCAGTGCGGCAAAGCCGATTTTGCCGGCTGCCTGCTTTTCGAAAATGGGAGGGTGTGGTGCAGGCTTTCGCGGCCTGTCCAGGCGATGGATGCGGCATCGGCGATGGCGCCGCCGGTTTTCCTGACCCTTGAGGTATTTTCAGGGAATTCAAAGGCTTGGAACAGGCTGGCGGAGGTCGGGCGGGTTCCCTTCGTACTTGCTTCGAAGGGCAGCTTCCTTTATCCGGTTGGATTGCCTCGCTTGCGAGCGGTTCTGGTCTTCCTGAGTTCGGGCCCAGGGTGGCATGATTGCAACGCGGCATGTCCCGGGAAGGATCCGGGACAGCGGGGTTTGCGCGCAGAGGGAATACCCACGAATGACCAATGTTGTCGTTGTCGGCGCCCAGTGGGGCGACGAAGGAAAGGGCAAGATCGTTGACTGGCTGTCGGAGCAGGCGGATGTCGTCGTCCGCTTCCAGGGCGGTCATAATGCCGGTCACACATTGGTCATCAACGGCGAGACCTACAAGGTAGCACTGCTGCCTTCCGGTGTGCTGCGACCGTCGAAACTGTCGGTGATTGGCAACGGTGTGGTGTTCGATCCGCAGGCCTTCCTCAGCGAGGTGGCGCGGCTCCAGGCGCAGGGTGTGGCGGTCGGTCCGGAAAATCTGCGGGTGGCTGAGAACGTGACGCTGATTCTGCCTCTGCATCGGGAACTCGACGCGATGCGGGAATCGGCCAGCGCCGCGACCGCAATCGGCACCACGCAGCGTGGCATCGGTCCGGCTTACGAGGACAAGGTTGGCCGCCGAGCCATTCGTCTGATGGATCTCGCCGACCCGGAGACCCTGCCGCTCAAGATTGATCGCCTGCTTGCTCATCACAATGCGCTGCGACGTGGCGCCGCGATGGCGCCGTGCGATGGCGGCGCCATCCTGCGTGAACTGACCGGGCTGGCGCCGCAGGTCCTGCCCTATGCCGAGACGGTGTGGCGGCTCCTCGACCTCAAGCGGCGTGAGGGCAAGCGCATGCTGTTCGAGGGCGCGCAGGGCGCGCTGCTTGATGTCGATCACGGCACCTATCCCTACGTCACCTCATCCAACACGGTGGCGGGGCAGGCGGCGACCGGGACTGGCCTTGGACCGGGCATGGTCGATTATGTGCTGGGGCTCTGCAAGGCCTATACCACAAGGGTCGGCCAGGGGCCGTTCCCGACCGAATTGCTGGATGAGACGGGTGAGGAGATCGGCCGTCGCGGCAAAGAGTTCGGGGTCAATACCGGACGCAAGCGCCGCTGCGGCTGGTTTGATGCGGTTCTGGTGCGCCAGTCGGTGCGCACCTGTGGCATTCGCGGGCTGGCGTTGACCAAACTCGACATTCTGGATGGTTTTGAAGAGGTCCGGATCTGTACGGGTTACAGACTCGACGGCACTGTGATTGACTATTTTCCGGCAGGCGAGAGCGCGCAGGCCCGGGTTGACCCGATTTACGAGACCATGAAGGGGTGGAATAAACCGACCGCCAATGCCCGCTGCTGGGCGCAGCTGCCGGATCAGGCGGTAAAATATATTCGGCGGATTGAGGAACTGGTGGATTGCCCGGTGGCCCTGCTTTCCACAAGTCCGGAACGCGAGGACACTATTCTGGTACAAAATCCGTTTGAGGCTTGACGGAATCAGCCCGGGTGAGCGCATAGTTGAATTGACATGGCTGATTACTATCCGCTGATCGCCCGCGCCATTACGGCTCTGGATCCGAGTGCTCCGGGGGAAAGCCGGCGTGTGATTTACGAGCGGGCACGCACGGCGCTGATCGCGCAGTTGCGGGGTGTTCAGCCGCCGCTTTCTGATTCGGAGATCATTCGCGAACGCCTGGCCCTGGAAGAGGCGGTTCGCAAGGTCGAAGCGGAAGCCGCGCAGCGCACGCGCGATGCGGTGCGTCAGGGCGGCCCGCGTCCGGCTCCGCGTGGTGCAGAGTCGTCCTCGCCGCAGTCGGGCGGCGGGCAGCCGGAAGGGCGGTCGCAGCCAGCTTACCCACCCCGGGGGGAGCCGCAGCCGCCACCGCGGCGTTCCCAGCCGCCGCCAGCGTCAAAACCTTCAGCCAGCCGCAGTTTCCGGGATGCGCCGGGGGACGCGGAAGATGTCGGGTATCTTCAGAGTCAGGGGGGGCGGAGCACCCGTCGCAGCTACGCCAATGCGCCGCCGCCCGAGCAGGAACCACCGCAGCGGTCCTCCCGGCGCGAGGGACGCAAGCCCTATGCCGATCAGCCGATCCATGAGGACGAGTATGATGCGCGGCTCGACATGGAGGGACGCGGCCGTTCCGGGTTCCCGTTCAAGATCCTGATCACCCTGGCTGTTCTGCTTATCCTGGTACCGATTGTGGGGTATTTGTGGGGCAAGCCGTACTGGGAATCCTGGCAGCAGTCTTCACAGGTGGATCCGCAGCATCCGCCGAAACTGCCGGAGAAGGAGGGGGAGCGGCTTGGCGAGCCGGCTGTGCAGCAGCGGGCGGTGCTGCTGCTGGAGGAGGATCAGAAGGCCAAAAAGATCCCGGGAACGGTGATCTGGAGGTTTGAGCCAGGCAACAACCCGTCGGAGGGTGTGGTGCGCGCCGTGGTTGATTTTCCTGAACGCAAACTCAAGGTGCAACTGACATTGCAGCGCAACACCGAGCCAGCGCTGCCAGCGAGCCATACTGCGGAGCTGAGCTTCATCACGCCGCCGGATTCGCCCAATGGCGGCGTGGAGGGGATGGCGAATATCGTGATGAAAACCAATGAGGACGAACTCGGAGGGGTTTCGCTCGCGGGCAGCGTGGTCAATGTCACCGGGGGGCTTTTCCTGGTTGGACTGACGGAATCGATGCGCGCTGGCAATCTCCAGCTCCTCAGGGATCGTGCCTGGTTCGAAATCCCGATCACCTTTACGAACAAACAGCGCGCCCTGATTTCGATTGAAAAAGGCGCATCCGGCGTTGCTGTTCTGAATGAGGCATTCGCAAAATGGGGCGACTGAATCTGGTCACTGCGGCTCTCTTCCCGAAAAACTGCGACGAGCCGCGCTGTGCCGGCATTGTCGCCACCCTCTCCGGATGGATGCCTGGTTGCGGTCGCAGGGCTTTCAGAAATTGCAGCTGAGGAGGCTTGCAGAGAGCCCGGACTGCCTTTCCTGATCTTTCGGAAATGCCAGACCCACCGGAAAGCTCCGCCAAAGCGCCTTCAGGGGCGGTCCATGGCGCGGTGTTGTTGTCCGGGTCGCCTTCGCGGAAATCGCCTGGCCGACGTCGGTTTGCTTGTTGCCCGGTTGAACGAAAACTTTCCTGCCGCACGCCCTTTCCGGTGACGGCGCAGGCTTTAAAAAAAGCGCAACGGCGGTGTGCCGTCACGCTTTGAACAGGATGCGTCCAGGAGCGTTATGCAGCGTCGGCGTCAGCCGCAGGCTTAACCCGGCGCGGCAGCGGGAAGGCATCGCTTTCATAGAGAGAACGGATGCCGTTCTGATCGAAGCGGGCCTCCTCGACCTGCAGATAGGCGCCATTCAACGAGTCCGTCGGCAATTCCTCAATCGCGAAGCGGATGGCTTCTGCGGCTGTGCCAAAGCGCCGATAGGCGAAACCTGCCCGTTTCTTCTTGCGGATGGCGGCAGGAAAAAGCTCAGCTGCGGTGTTGAAGTTGAAGGGACGCACTGGACGCATGATCAAAGACCTCGTGATCTTTTCTGGCTCTGGGGGTTTTGGCACGAAGGTGCGAAACCGGGCCTGTCGCGCACATCATTCTCCTTGCACCAGTATAGACCTATTTGGCAGGAATGCGACCCCTGGAGGGGAAGATATTGAATTTGCCTCCGGCCTTGGCAAAACTGGAATAAATGTATAGAGAACAATGGTTTAAGTGGAACTGGAGGGGGCGCAACGGCGACTGCGGCGGTCGGCGATGCGGGCCTGCGCCAGGGCCATTGATTCACGGAAACCCGTGATGTTGCAAATCTTTGGATGGGGCGGTGGAAGGATGAGGCGGATCGCGCGGTGGGCTTTTTATGCGGTGTCGTTCCTGGCCATCCTGTATCTGGCGCTTTATGGCTATGCCATGTTCCGCGGCCAGCGTTTTGAGCCGGGCAACCCGATCCACCTCTTCTTCAGCCCGGAGGCGCCAGGCAATTCCTTTTCGTGAGATGGCCTGCCGTGGCCAAAAGGCCGGTAGCCTTAAAGCACAATCGGACTTCTGACGGCAGCCTCCCTGCGCGCCCCGTGCCAGGGGCGGAATTTCCTCAGGGTCTATTGGCGATATTGCTGAATGCGCGTGGTGCGCAGGCCGGCCAGACCATGCTGGTCGATGGAGAACTGCCAGGACAGGAATTCGTCCACGGTCAGGGTGTAACGGCTGCAGGCCTCCTCCAGCGACAGAAGCCCACCACGGACGGCGGCGACGACTTCGGCCTTGCGGCGAATGACCCAGCGTTTGGTGCCGGGTGCAGGCAGATCCGCAATCGTTAATGGACTCCCGTCCGGGCCGATGACGTATTTCACCCGTGGACGATGGGTTTCGGTCATGGTGTACTCACAAACTCTTAACCACTGAACTCACGTCTCAATC
>WQYW01000201.1 GCA_009781045.1 Alphaproteobacteria bacterium | reverse complement strand
TAACCGCTTCGAAGCGGATTTCCTCGGCCTTCTTTCGACCAATTGTGCGACCATCAATTTTCATAGAACGTACTATACACTAACAGAACATGGAATGCAATAGGGGTCATCAAAATTATGCACTGATTAGTAATGATCCCGCCTTTCGCGAAAACTTGAGGTTAAGGCGAACCACCAGTTTACCAGTTCCTGTACGGACTTGTCTGGTCCGGAGGGATTCGAACCCTCACTGCACGTGGCATGGCTATCGAAGGAACAGCACTCTTCACCACCGGTCTGATCTCAATTCCAGATTCCAAAGCATCCCGCGTTGCCGGAACCCGATCCGGCCACCGGCGTTCACCGCGTCCGCCCAGGTCGTTTCGCCGACCCCAAACTCTGTGCGGGCTCCCTCTTTTCCGGGGTGAGGGTGCCAATTGCTTCATTGCTTCGGCAGGAGCCTTACCATAACGGCCGCCTCCTCTGGTTGATCGAAACTGTAAAAAGCGAAATGCCGGAGAACACGTGAAGCTGTTGCCGCGGACGATTGTCCGGAGGGATTTGAACCCTCTCTATGCGGCACCCGAAGTAACAGCTCTCCTCACCACCGGCAAACGGCCTGCAATGCAAGAGGGATTCCTGTTGGCTCAAACATGGAAAACACATTCCGGGAACCGCAGATCGCTTGAATTCCGGCCTGGAGGACTGGCCGGAAGGCGCTTTAACCAACTGAGCTACCGGCGACTTTCGTCAGGCCCGGTGGGACTCGAACCCACGACTATGTGGTTATCGAAGTAACAGCGTTCTTCACCACCGACAGGACAAACTCCTTCAAGGGATACCCGATTTGACAAAACGCACGTTCCCGGAACCGGCGATCACTGAAGTCCAGCCGGCAAAGCCGACCGGTAAGCGTTCTACCATCTGAACTACCGAGGTTCACACCACGGGCGGGACTCGAACCCGCGTCTCTCGCGTCACAAGCGAAGTAACAGCGATCTTCACCACGGAACGTCGAAGGGTTGGCGGTGGATAAACGATAAACGATACCTCTCATTGCAGGTATTCGATCACGATGAAACAGACATCTTCACCGCAGCCACCAGCTTCTGCCTTCCAGGAAAATAGACAAATTTGAACCGAACCGGCCAATGGACGCAGGTCAGGTCGATCGGCGGTTCGAAACCTGTCGGGCGGGACCAGACGGCGCGCCGGGGGCGGTGCGAACCGCGCAAGTGTTACGTGCAGCCTTTCAGTCCCTGACCCGCGATTTTGAAATCGCGGATGGCGCCGGGCGCCATCCGCGATCAGGATATCGACACTGCCGGAAACCAGTGCGGGCCGCTCCACTGAAGGAGACCACTACCGGTCAGTGGATCGCCTTATGTCCTCGCAGGGGCGATCGTCCTGAATTCTGAACTTCAAAACACGTCATGCCGGATCCAGCCGACACCACGCCTTGCGCGCGCGTGGCCGGTTCGAAGGGGGCGATACAGGCACGAACGGCTTCTGGACGCCGCGGATGGCGCAAAGCGCAGCCATCAGGCGTGCGAAAGGACGCGCCGCCATGAACGAACCGCTCGTGTTATCGGGAATTTCCGGTGGTCTGTGCGTTCTCGCGGACATCTCATCCCTCCTCGCCTGTTCGGCGGAGGGAGGATTCCCAAGCCGCCTAATTTATGCCCGTTAAGGCAATGGTCTCGAGACGTTCACGACGCCCAGGATAGTCCGGACCCTGCTTTGTCGCAGGCAGGCGCATCCCATCGCACGGCCGAAGAAACGGCAGCGCCCAGGCGGCTTGCGTGGCGATCTGTGAGCACGGGCTCATGGTTCGGGTCCTAAAACGACGCTGACTATCTGTGTCAGCGCCTTCAATGGGGCAGCGGTATGCGCAGAACACCCCCCACTCGTCAAGCGCTTTTTCAAAAAAGTTGGAAATTTTTTCTCGGACGAGCAGATCAAGCGACACGTCGTCATCAAAAGCCGCGCTTCAACCACAGAATGGAACTCCACGCGCGTTGCGATATCTCCTTGATTGCAACCGCGCTTCGGTAACACGCAGCGATTTCGCGATTTTTTACAGACCACCTGGATCGGGCATGGCGGGGCGCTTTCTCGGATCGCGAAGACGATGTCTGCACACATCCCTGCTGTCCGAAACCGGCAAGCAGCGTCATTTTCAAAAAGATGCGCCACTTTCGCCCAATTTCTCCATCCGTTGGTTCGAACCTCAAACCAACACCCATGCGGCCGCCCGACGACTTGTCGAGCAACCGCGGCAGAAACATCGCTGATCCCGGGCAAGGGGCGGTTCCGAGATTGGAACCAGGCTCGCCGACAGAAACAGCGGCACCTGAAAACAGAAATGCCGATCCCCACACTGCGCAAAACCCCGGTGCTGATTGCGCTGCAGCCAGCGGAAGTTACCCGACGGTCACCAGGGCCTGTGCCACGGATGAAAAATGCGCCGCAGTCTACATGTCCATGTGCTGTTGGATATCCGCACCGCGCCACCTTGATCATGAACGAGATGGTGAGCCTCCGGCAGGAGAGACGATAGGCAAAGACTCCGATTGAATTGACAGAGACCGAACCGATTGAAGGCTGACATCAACGCGCCTTACATCAATTTCCTCTGTATTCGATCACGCGACAGATGCCGTTATGAGTTCAGTTTCAGATGATGAATGATGAATGCCCTGCAGCAGGTTGAAAATGTCAGGGACCCGCTGCCCTGCATAAGTCATGAATCGGAGCGTGATGCGAATTGTCCGCCCGTGCCATCGGGCGAGAAATCAATTTCCAATTTCCCGATTTGACAGAGTCAAGGCTCATCCGCGCGAGGTAACGCTGCGTAAAGACGTCGATTCCGGTGAAGCCGCCCGCTCCTGTGCTTTGGATCAAAGGCACATAATCAGGTCCACATGAGAGACCGCAACTGCGCGCTGTCAACAACAGCCGCACGGTTCCTCTTCCTCAGGCATCGAGCGTTCCGCGTCAGGCGCGGATTTCTTTTGAATTTGGAAGCTCTTGTCGGAGATGTCGAACACAGCCTTGATTGCAGCATTCTCGCCCGAAAAGAGCGCGCGCCTGTGCTGTGTGAGGTCAGTATTCCGGCGCGTCGCCATGCACGGATTCATTCCGGTTGGGATCTTCGTCGTAACTCTCAAAGATCGTTACCGCCTCGAAGGTCCCGAGCGACATGCGATATCGCATTGATTGCGCGGGAATTCTGTTCTGCCCACAAGGCGCGGGCCAGGCCCTCGGGAACATATTCACGGAATTTCCCAGAGGCGATGTTGGCAACAACGGAGGCAATGCAGTCCGCATCCATCGGCTGCTCTTCGGCAAGACCCTGCAGCCACTCCAACACTTTGGCTACTCTGGTCCTGGCCAGCGTCAGCCCCAGTTCATGGACGCGCCCGCGAAACCCGGCCAGGGTTGCTGCCGCTCCGAACACTGCGGTAGTCTGTGAGCCTCGCCACAGGAAGACGTGGACGTCGCCAGCCTCCTCCAGAACATGGCGGCGATCGAGACCTTGATCGCGAAACGTCTGCCGACCTTCGGCGAGCAGGGTGCGGGCGGTGGCATCAAGATAGACAGGCTCGTCGGCGGAGAGATAGACGTTGCGCATCTCTGCCGCCACGCGATCGTGAAGTCTTTCGCCATCTGCGGATTCGAATCTCGGAACCACGCCTTCCGGATGCGGCGCGACAAACAGCGTATTGGTCCTTTCATCGAGATCCTTCACGATCCATCGCCGGCCGCCAAAGACCACAAGACTGTCCCTGCAAAGTGGGAAAGATATCGGCAGGGTCCCAAGCGTCAGGCCGGATGCCACCAGGCGCCACTCCACGCCGGTTTCAAACGCAGCGTAGAATCTGTACGAGTGAACGATCGCCTCCCCCTTTGCGGCAAGCATGATGGTGCCGTCGGTTGCCTGTTCGATCAGACCGATCTCCACAGACGCCAGATGCTTCAAAAGCCCGACAAATTGCGGCACCGAGACCGAAGCAAAGGGACCGGCTCCACACAGGAGATCATAGAGGGGCCGGCCTCGTATGCCGCCGCGTTCGGTGATCACCGACAGGATCTGGTGGATCAGTGTCGAGGCCACCTCGGGCGCCTCCCCCGCCGGTTCCACGAAATTCTCCAGCAGCAGCCGGATCACCGCAACCGATCGGATCGTATTGGGTCGAAGCCGGTCAATGACACTCGACGTGCTCCAGATTCTCGGCTCGCGCAGATAGATGCGCAGGATCGAAGGCGTTCCCCGACGGCGCCCGGTTCGCCCTATTCGTTGCCGCAGCGACGCCAGCGAACGCGGTGCGCCGATCTGCGCCACCGATTTCACCGATCCGATATCGATGCCGAGTTCCAGCGTTGACGTGCTGATTCCGGTGGTTGGCAGCGTGCCGTCCTTGAGTCGGTCTTCGAGTGCTTCGCGCAGGAACCTCGACAGGCTGCCATGATGGGGGAAGAACTCGTTGGGAACCCCGAGCTTTTCCGAGCACAGCCGGAGCCGGTCTGCGGCCGCCTCGACGGTGCTGCGGGAGCCGCCAAAGACCAGATTGTTGGTTCCCCTCAAAGTGGCGAAGAGGTGGTCGGCGATATCATCGAGAGCGACACGGCTCTCCACCGCATCTTCATCGCTTCCGTCCGCCGCAGGTGCGGATCCGGCATGATTGGGGTCGGCAAGATCCGCAGGTTCGACATAGCCACGGATCTGCAGCCGGAGTTCCGGCGCATCGCTTTTGGCCTGCAGAATCTCCACGTTCTGGGCTGCCGAGGGCCGCAACCACGCTGCGGCCTCCGCGAGATCGCCGATGGTCGCCGACAATGCGATACGCCGTGGCGGCCGCAGTGACAGGGCATCGATCCGCCGCAGCAGACTGGCCAGATGCAATCCGCGCGGTCCGTGGAGAAACGCGTGCAGCTCGTCGATGACGATGAATTCCGCCGCCGACAGCATCGCTTTGGCATCCTTGGGATGGCGGACCAGCATGGCCTCGATCGATTCCGGCGTCATCAGCGCAATTCCACGCGGGTTCACCCTCGCCCTCTGCTTGGCCGCCTGCGGGGCATCGCCATGCCACTTCACCAGCGGGATGCCGAGCCGGTCGCAGAGACCTTCCAGCCGCCTGAACTGGTCGTTGATCAGCGCCTTCAGCGGAGAGATACCGAGCACCGAGAATCCGTGTCGCTTGCGCTCCTCCACCCTCGTCAGGACCGGCAGAAAGGCCGCCTCGGTCTTGCCTGCCGCAGTCGACGCGGCGATCACAATATCGCGGTTGCCCTTGAGCACCGCAATTATGGTCCGGGCCTGGATCTCTCGCAGTTCCTCCCAGCCCTGTTCCATGATCCAGCGCTGGATCGTCGGATGCAGATGGTCATAGGCGTCCTCAAGAGCCAGGCGAGCTGCAGGATCGAGGCCAGCTTCAGGATCCAAGTCGGAGGGTCGCAAGCTCATCGGAATCCCCCTGTGCCCCGGTCTGCCCGGCGTCGTCAGCCTCAATCGAGACCTGATCCACAAGGTCCTGCCATCGCGTACCCGGGTTCTGCTCCAGAACGGCCAGCATCTGCACAAAAGCCCGCACCGTGGTGCGCGGGGTGCGGAAATAGGCCGCACCGATCTTGCGGTTGCAGTGTTCCATGAACGCCGTCAGCGCCTCATCGGGAACCGGAAGCCGCGACGACTCGCCGCTCGCGAACACCATGCGGATGTTGCCGAGCAGAACCAGGAGATCCTCGGGCGTCAGATTCTGCAGCCGGATCACCGGCCCGGAGAGATCAATCAGACCGCCCACGGCAAATGCGTTTTCGGCGAGGCGTGAGTGCAGCGCATCATAGCTGTACATGCCTCGCCGTGTATCCATCAGGAACTCGGGCGTGCCGCACATCACAAAACCGATGCCGGCAATCGTGCCCTGCAGGATATCGTTTACGATATTAAGGATCTGCTCGTAATTCTGCTTTCGCGCCTGGGCATTCTGGAGCTTGTAGATATTGGCCATTTCGTCGAAAACGACCAGCAACCCGGAGTAGCCCGCGATCCTGACCAGGCATCCCAGCGCTTTCAGGGCGTCGTAGACATTTGCGTCATCGATGATGGTCCGCACGCCGAGATCCTTGCGCGCGTCGGTGCGGGTGGTATATTCCCCCCTCAGCCAGCGCATGGCATTCTGCTTGAGCGCTTCATTACCGTCCTCCCAGCCGCGCCAGAACGCCTTGAGGACCGTGGCAAAATCATAACCACCGGAAAGCTGCGTGATCTGAGCGAGCTTTTCGTCGATGATGCGGTCGACGGCGACGTTCTTCTCCCCCGCCTCCCTGGCCACGTCCGCCACCAGGCGCTCGACCACGCTCTGGAGCGCGCCGCCTTCGGGCTTGTTGCGCGTTGCCATGTTGCTGACCGCCTCGCAGTATAGCGCCCGCGCCTGCCCGCCGCTCGACTGGAGGCGCCGGTTCGGTGACAGATCCGCATGCAGGGTGACGCATTTGCGCTCCAGCGCGATCAGCCGGATCACACTGGCGAAAAAGGTCTTTCCCGCGCCGTAATCGCCGATCACGAAGCGGATCGCCGCACCCGCGCCCAGAATGCGGTCGATGTCGCGCAACAGCGCCTCAATCTCCCTGACCCGGCCGACCTGGATATGGGGCAGGCCTATTCTGGGCACGACGCCGGCGGCCAGTGCCTGGAGGATGGCGTCGCGTTCCCGTGGGCGGATCGTCCTGGCTTGCGTATTCATGTGTTTCTCATTGCAGCGAGCTGCGCCCGCAGATGGGGGTGAAGCGCCACCTCGTCACCGTCTTCGATCAGCGGCTCATCGAAGCGATCAAATGACCAGTCGTTGATATGTTCAATCGCCCCGTCCGGCAACAGACCAACCGCTCTGGCCACGCGCTCGAATTCCGAGCGCGACATCGCTCCCCTTGTCTCCAGCCTTTCCAGAAGCTTGAGGTGAGGCTGGTCCAGCCCCGAAAGCGGCGTCGCGGGAACAGCGGCCGGCGTCGCCCCCGCCTCTTCTCCAGAGAAAATGCCGGCAAGCAGCGCCGCAGCCGTTTCCGTCTCCAGCCGCGTCTGCTCCAGCCGTGCACCATTGATTGCGATCTTCCCTCCAGCACGGTGCCCTCTTTTGCGAAGGGCGATGCCCGGGACGCGCTTCTCCTCCGTCAACGCAACCGGAGCATCGGCGGCTCGATGAAGACGCGCATAAAGCCGCTTTTTGGAAAGCCCCAGGGAGACGTGAAGCCGTTCGAGAAATCTCACTTCATCCGGATCCGGCGGCAAACTGCTCCCGGCTACCGCAATCGCGGCGTCTGCGACCGCCTCTCGTTCTTCGATATTGAGGTCGGCAATGCGGCGTAACATGCTCGCCTGTTTTGGCGGGTTGTTGAACGCTGTCGCCGCAAAAGCAATCAACCGGGCCTGCTCGACGACGTCAAGCGCAGCGGTCTTTTCGATCCTCGCGATCATGCGTTCCAACTCTGCCCTGCAAGAGTCGCGATCCGTTCCCGCGACCACGACCGCCACTTCAACCTGCGCCCGCATGGCCCGAAACTCGGCTTGGCCGGGCATGACCAGCGCTCCCGATTGCGCAGGGAACATCTGCACCCATTCATCCGCATGTGGAACGCCCGTTCCATATCGCGGATCCGGCTCAATCGCCACGTCAATGTCAGCCAGAGCCCGAGCAATCGCTGAGAATACCGGTTCCGAAACCATGCCGTCCCCAGGCACCTCGATTCCGGCAATGTCGTAGAGCACAGCGGCCCTGGTCATTCCACCCTGCTCCCCGTTGATTATGGCCTCAATGCGCGGTCTGAACTCACCTGTGGCAGCAAATTCCGGAAGCCTCCTGAGATCGACTGGAAGCACGGCCACCGCCGCCATCGAACGTCGCTCGGATGGCCGGCGTCCGACCCATCTGCTGAAGTCCGCGAGACCTTTCGAACACTCCACGTAGAGTTTGCGCAGCAGATCGAGTTCCTCTGTGGCACGATCAGGGTCCGGATGATGCTGATGCAGGCCCGGGACCTCCACCTCAAAGGCCCCGCTTGCAGCCTGGTAGGGCAGAGAAATCCGGCTCTTCACATCGACCACACAGCCATCCGGGAATTGCCTGGCGAAGCGCAGTTTCCACAGCACCAGGAACTCCTCGAAGCAGCGCAGGAACGGGATGCCGATATAGGTATCCCTCGATCCCAGCACCCAGCGCAGCGCATCTTCGGCGGACAGTGCCGGATTTCGCGCCAGGATCTCACCCATAGCGAGACGCGTTCCCAGCACCGGTTCCTCGCCCTCGCGCGGCTGCGGAGAAAGCGGCTGTGGCGCAGGACGAATCCCGGCTGAAATCCTGGCAAAATTCAGGAAGGTGGTGGCACATACCCGGAACGAGCGATTGCCCCGGTAGACCGCCAACAGTCTCTCAACTTCGGCGATGATCTCCCGTGTATCGCTTCCCTTCTCAACAAAGACACGGTGCTCGAGCCCAAAAAGGAAGAGAAAGACATGGCCGATACCGTAAGCCGGGTCTTTCCTGCCCGACGCCATCCAGTCGAGAAAGGCACGGCGTGCCGCAGGTGACATTTCGGCGTAGGAAGGCCGGGCAGGCAGCGTGCGGCCCGTGATTTCGGCGATGGATTCCGAAATCGGCAGTCTGGCATTGATGGCATATTGCGTCGTCTGCCCATCGGGCAGGAGCAGCCGATCCCCGCAATAGAAGAGCCCGCCTCCGATATCGACATTGCGGATGTTCACCGGCTCACCCGATGCGATCCAGACCGCTGGTGAGGGTGAAGCGCCAGCCCCCGTCGCTCTCTTTCTCGATATCACGGCCTGAAAAATCTCATCGATGGAATGGAAGCAGGCGTTGTTGCGACGCCCTCTCGGGGATTGCCGCGCGCAGGCACACCGAGGACAGAATCGTGAACCCCGCGCCATGGTTTTCGCACATACTGCGGCCGCCGCATACCGCCCTTGCCCCCTTTGGGCTGCCCGCAAAAGAGAAAATCTGGAGATTCGCTTTGCTGTTCAGAACCTTATGTCCGAATGTCCACGCTCGGGAAGTGGCGCATCCGACGTAACACGGTCGCGGGTTTCACCCGGCTGACGGGGCTTCGACATCCCATGCGCGCCGGCACCACCCGCATCGTTGACCCCCACGCCGCTCAAGCCTGAAGTCGTGCCCCCCACCACCAGCGCGTCGCTTGCCGACCTGTCACTCCCAAGCACGGTGTTGAATTCGATCCTCCCGCCGCCGCCATAATTGCCGCTCACCCTCAGCACCGCGCCAGGCGTGGTCGCCCAGGGGAATCGGGTGAACAAATTTCATTAGGCGACGAAAAGACTTACGAGGTAATTGTCGTTCGCGGCGGCCTTGCGGACGCGCTGGCGGATGGTGCGGGGGCCCGAGGGCGCCGCCCGGAGG
>WQYW01000200.1 GCA_009781045.1 Alphaproteobacteria bacterium | reverse complement strand
TGGTACACCGATCTGGTGGTGCAGGCGAACAAGTTCGACAGCATCAATGCCACGCCGGTGGTGGGGCTTGGTTTCGGTACCGATGGCTGGGGTCTGACAGCGTCGGCTGAAGCTGGCTACACGATCCAGCTGGGTCAGGGCTACAGCATCATCCCGCAGGCTCAGTTGATTTATCAGCGTACCAGCATCAACGGCCTGACGAATGCGTCCGGTCAGCTGAACTATGGTGCGACGGATGAAATCTACGGGCGGTTGGGTGGTCGTCTGGCCAAGAACTGGATGACGAATGACAACCGCGTTGTGACAACCTGGTTCGATGCCAACTTCTGGCACCAGTTCGGGGACAATCCGACGACTTCCTACATCTCGGCTACCAATCCGGCATTGAACCAGTCCATCTCGTCCAACCTTGGCGGGACATGGGCTCAGCTCGGACTGGGTATCTCGGGTCGGATGAATCAGAACCTGTCGGCGTTCGGCAGTGTCGACTACAATATCGGGCTCGACCGGCCTGAGCACGCCGTTGGTGGGCGTGCGGGTGTCAAGGTCGTCTGGTAATTCTGGTCCGCTTCACCTGGAGTTCCCCCATACTCCAGGTGAGACGACTGGTTTGCCCCAGTGGAGTCCCCCATGCTCCACTGGGGTATTTTCTTGAGATCGTGATTTTTGCGGGGCACAGGCATTCTGTGCGGGTTTCTACCCACGTTCCATTTCTGGAACGACTGACTGTGCTCCTTTTTCACGTTGTCGAGGCACAGACGCTTTGCATAAGCGAGATGATTCGTGTCAAATGGATGACCATCCCGGCTGGAGAGGGGCAGTTTATCCCGGATTTCGAGCCGGGTGCGAGCTGCCTCTTGTGCGACCTGGGCAGCTACCTGTGCAGGAATGGCACCCTCTTTTTGGGGGGCAGGTTCCGCGCCCAAGGGCGCTGCATGCGTGCGCCTCGGATCTCGCCGGTAATTCGCTGAGACACTCTGTGCCTGGTGCTGCATCGCCTGCGGCAGGATCGCCCAGGTCTTCCTGCCAGAAAACTGCCACCGGAGCGGGAAAGCCGAGCGAATCAAATGTGGCTTGAACGCCTGGCACCTGGGTTTGCGCAGGCGATTCGTCCTGCTGTGACAGCGATCACGACTGTCCCGCCCGTGTCCGTTCTCCTGCTTGCGGAGTGCTCGCGATCAAAGGGTCGGTAAAGTGCAACGCAAGGGCTCGAGATCTGGACGCCCGCAGGAGGGAGGTCCAGGCGCGAACGGGTCGTAGAAGAGTCGTCACCGAGCGGGGCCGCGGCGCAATCCCGTCTTTTCGACCTGTACCGGATGCTTGACCAGGCCGCCCCCACGGATCCGACCGGCGCGTGCCATGGCTTTGAGCGCGGTGCGAGCAAGCCCGCCACGACGCGGCAGATTGTCACCGGGAAAGCTGCGACAGGGCGCGACAGGGTCTGTGAAGCTGGCCGCACGCTGATCCGTGTCTGCAATAGCCGGCCGCAACGGCTGGCCAGCGCCCCTGCGGAACTCGACGCTGCGACTGCTGCCCTCCATTTCTGGCTGGCGGAGATCTCAAAGGAGGATGCGCTGGCGAAAGCTTTATGCGCCAAATCAGGCCCGGGCCACGGAAGGGGGTGCGCGGTTGCGGGCTCCGTCCCGTTGCCGGTGTCGGCGTATCCGCCGAGAGTCCTGGATCTGTGAGCGTGCCTTCGCGCCGGGAGCGTGGATTTTGCCCCCGATCTGCCGGATTTGGATCATCGCCCGTTCCCAGGAATTGGCTCAAGCTGCTCCTTCTGCCGCATCATCGAACGGGAGGGCCAATTCGGAGGTGCTCCGGCCATGGGTCAACGGCATGGATATAAGTTGGTGCGGTGCCGACACGTGGATCATCGATTTTGGCTGGGAGATGAGCGAAGAAGAAGCGCCCTTGTCTGAAGCGCCGTTTCAGCATGTCCATGAGAATGTGAAGCCGGTCCGCAAACACACCAACCGCGACCTCCATCGCCGCAACGGGTGGCGGCAGGCTGAGCCGCGGCCAGGGATGTGGGCCGCACTTGCGAACCGTGCCCGCCACATAGCAACTCCTGCGGTTTCGAAATACCGGCTTTTCGAGTGGCTGGAGAAGTCCGTGTGCCCGGATCACCAACTCATCGTGATCGCTTGCGACGCCGACTGCACATCCGGCACAGCCTTTTTCAGGTGCCGTGGTCGCTTCGGCTTTGCACCTGGCTCGGGGTTGGCAACGATCCGTGCTACACTCCAGGTACCACTTTTGAGACATTTCCGGTTCCCGACGGGTTGACGTTCGGATCCTGCTGCGGCTGGCGTGGCAGGCATTCCGGGTGCGCAGGTCAGTGCCGATGCTGCAGGGCGGCTCAACGCGTTGTGTGAGCAGTGGCTCAATCCTGCCGATCCCGTCATCCGCGAGTCGGCGGTTGTCAGCGGTTATCGGGATCGAGTTGTGGCGAAAGACGGGATCGCGGCGAAGCAACTCAAGGGTGACCAGTATCTGCAACAGCCGCCGGCAATGGCTGGCGAAGGCCGCTGCGGAACCCGACGCTGTGGTTGTTGCCGCCTTATTCCCCATGAGATCTGTTTCCGGCTGGCGGAGATCTCAAAGCAGGATGCGCCAGCGCGGCTATATGCGCTCAATCAGGACCGGCAACGGCTCGGCGTTGAACGGAGGCGGCGCAAGGCCGGCGCGTTGAGGCGCGCTCGGTCCCGGTGTCGGCGAATGCTTTCGTTCTCGCCACAGCTGCGTGTGACCCCTGAAACCCGCAAGCGCGGAAAACTCCTGCCCGACATGTTGCAAAGTTGCATGGAACCTGCGCTGGCTCTCACCCAGGTTCGTTGGGCTTGTCGCATCGGCTGGGGCTTCGGCGGTGCCTGAAAAGGCGTGTCAGGCGACAGGTGCGGCTCCGGGAAATTGCGCCAGGTTTTCAGGGTGGCAAAGGGCCGGGCAGGCGACTGGATTTGAGTCGGGGCGCGCCGGTCCCGGGGATCGCTGAAAGCTGATTTTTTGGGAGGAACGGTGGCCCGCTTGCGCAGTGTGGGAAAAGCCGTGCGGCACAAAGGGGTTGCCAAAGATCGGCGGCGATGCCAGTTTCGCGGCCGTTCCTATAGCGCCTTTCCTTGCCGTCCCCGAAAGACCGGGCCTGTCGTCCGGAAGTCTCCGCCTGCCGGAATCTTGCAGGATGGCTCAGGGTTTGTCGCGCTCAAGCCGCAGAAAGAGATCCCCTTGTACAAGAAAGTGCTGGAAAAAATCACGACACATCAAGAGCTTGACGAAGACGAAGTGTTCGAGCTGATTGATGCCATCAATCAGGGGACGGTCAGTGATGTGCAGATCGCGGGGTTCCAGGTCGCGCTTCTGATGAAGGGCGCGTCCCTGAAGGAAATCGCCTATATCGCCAAAGCCATGCGGGCGAACTGCGTGCCCCTGAGGCCGAAGGTGAGCGGCGAACTGATGGACACCTGCGGTACCGGCGGCGGTCTGTCGACCTTCAACATTTCGACGGCAACCGCGCTGGTTGCGGCGGCGGCGGGCATCCCCATCGCCAAGCACGGCAGCCGGTCGATCGCCAGCCTGTCCGGCAGCGCCGATGTGCTGGAGGCGCTCGGCATCAATATCCAGATGCAGCCGCGCGACGTGGAAAAGATGATCGAGGAGATCGGCATCGCCTTCCTCTATGCGCCGCTGTTCCATCCGGTGATGGGCAAGGTGCTTCCACCCGAGCAGGATCTCGGCATCAAGACGATTTTCTATTCGATCATCGGTCCGCTGATCAATCCGGCCTTCGCACCGCGGCATCTGCTCGGGGTCTATAAGCCCGAGTTGCTCGATACTGTGGCCTATGTCGCCAGGGAATTGGGCTACACCAGGGCCATGTTTGTCCATGGCATGGACGGTCTCGACGAAATCTCGCTGCTGGGGAAGACGCGTATCATCTATCTCAAGGATGGCGAACTCACCAGTCTCGACATCGTGCCGGAGAATTTCGGGCTCTCCCGCTGCACGCTGCCCGATATCGCGGCGGGCACCCCGGAGGTCAATGCTGAAACCATCATGGGCGTGTTTGCCGGGACGGTGAAGGGGCCACGGCGCGATGCCATCCTTCTGAATGCCGCGGGCGCACTGGTGGTCGGGGGCAAGGCGGAGGGCTTCCAGGACGCGATTGTGCTTGCGGGTGAACTCATCGACAGCGGTGCGGCGACGGGCAAGCTTTCGCAATTGCGGGAAATGTCGCGCAGCTTTGGGGTTTGAGGATCGTGACGGAGAACCCGGCGAAGGCGTTCTCGGAGGCCATCATCGCCGAGAAGGCGCGCGGATTTGTCGCCGTTATCGGCGACATCAAATGTGTCTCGCCCAGGGAAGGCGATCTGTTGCAGGGGCGCGAACCCGCTTCCGGGGCGAAGGTCCTTGTCGGAGCGGGTGCGGCGGCGCTGTCGGTGGTCACGGAAGGCACGCGTTTTGGCGGCAGCTGTGAACTCCTCAGTGCAGTCCGGCGGGCGGTTGACGTGCCGATCCTGCGCAAGGACTTCATCACAGCCGGGGACCAGCTGGTGGAAACAGCGGCGCTGGGGGCGCATGCCGTGCTCTTGATCGCCGCGATTACGGACGAGCGCAACCTGGCCTTTCTTTATGAGAGGGCGCTGACACTGGGGCTGGAGCCCTTTGTCGAAGTCCACAGCGTCGAGGAGATGGAACGGGCGGCGCGACTGCGAGCCCCGCTTGTCGGCGTCAACAACCGCGATATCATCGCCCTTGAGCGCGATGACGGCGGACCTCAGCGCACGGCTTCACTTTCCGGGCTCAGGCCAGGGGGTGCGTTGCTGGTCAGCGAAAGCGGCATCCTCTCGCGAGAGGACGCCGAGGTGGCGGCCGCCGCCGGTGCCGACGCGATTCTGGTCGGAACCGCGCTGTGGCAGGCACCGGACATGGCCTTGATGTTGCGCTCGCTGCGGGTGGAAAGGAAGGGCGGCGCGTGCGTCCACGTCTGAAGATCTGTGGGCTGATGCGGGCGGAGGATGTGGCGATGTGCGCCCGGCACGGCGTCGATATTGCCGGCTTTGTCGTCTCCTATCCGCGGCCAGTGCCCTGGAACCTTGATGTCACAGAGGCTGCGGAACTCATCGCCGGATGCGCGCCGCCGCTGCAGAGCTGCGTTGTCACGAGCGGATCGGTCGATCATGTGCTCGCCGTCGCGGCAAAGACCCGGCCCGATTACATCCAGCTCCATGGCGGGGAATCGGTTGCCGACACCGCGCGCCTGGTCGCTGAACTCAGCTCCCGCGGGGTTGGGATCATCAAGGCGCTGTTTCCACACATGGCGGATCTGGAGAAGCTTGCTGCGGCTTTCTGTGCGGCCGGCGTCTTTGCCCTGCTGTTCGACCCGCGCACCCCGGAAAATGCCCACCAGGGCGGTGCCGCCGATCTCGCGGTTTATGCCAGGCTCCGCGCCGCAGTGAGCTGCCCGGTGGCTCTCGCCGGCGGTATCACAGCGCGGAATGCGGGAGAGATCATCGCTCGCTCCCAGGCGCCGATGATCGATGTCATGACGGGGGTTGAAAGCCGTCCCGGCGTCAAGGAAGAACCAGAGGTAATTGCGCTGCTTGAAGCCGTGGCGGGCTCCCTGTCGCAGCGCGGAACCTTTTGATGTGAGACGACAGGAAGACACCGAGCAGAGGCATAGAAGCTTCGTGTTTTGTGCCGATCCGGAGTGGAGAGAGAGGATGGTCAGGCGAGCGAAATCGATTCCGGGCAATGCCGGGCCGGAGGCGGCGGGGGACGGCGTTCGGCTTCTGAATGTTTACAGCACGCTCGTGCCGCCCCTGCCGCCGCGTGATTTTGCGCACAGCGTGGTGGCTGAGCGCGATCTCAGCGATGCGGAACTCACGAAGCATCTTGAGGGTTTCATCGGCTATGTGGCGAGCCGTGGCGACGGCGAGATGAACTCGAGCCGCTGCCATCTGATGCGCCATCTCCAGCATGTCAAGAACCAGCTCATCCTGCAGATTGCGGCTTCGGAACTGCCGGCCTTCGCAGGCTGGGCGGAGCGCGCCAATGCGGTGGTGTTTCAGGAGGACGGCAGCATCCGCGACCCGCAAGGCGCCGTGCTGATCGATGGCGAGGGCAGGCAGGATCCTGCAGCCCGGATTCCGCATCCGGAGGACGCGGTTCGCCGCAAGGCGAAAAGCGAGGCGCTGCTGGCGGAACGCGGCCTGCAGGTGGCTCCGTTCCTGCCGCCCGTCTTTGGTGCCGGAGAAGTGCCCTGGCGCGACGCCGACGAGGTGGCGGGTCGCGCCATGGCGCTGCTGGTGGTGGCCAACCACGCGTTATGCGTGGCGGAGGGCAAAGAGGGGGACCTGGAGAGCGCGCGTGAGGCGTTGGCGGGTGCCTTCGGCCATCTTTCGCCAGCGGAAGCGGCTTTTCTGGAAAATGCCAAGCCGGACGAGAGAGCACAGGTCCAGATGGTCTGGCGCTTCGAAAGCCTGGTGGTGTTGGCATGGGCGCTTGGAATCCTGCCCGAGTTGCCATCTTCAGGGCAGATCTGTGAGGTCGGCAAACTGGTTCCGGTGCTGCTCGCCGCCGCCGACTTCCGCCGGCTCTCGGGGAACCGGTTGCGGCCCGGGGCGGAGATCCTTGATGCGCTCGATCTGCATTTTTGCCTGCACTGGCTCGTGCGCGAGGCCCAGTTGGGTCGGTGCGAACAGTCGTCAAGCGTGATTCCGGGTGTGGTCTATGAGCGCCATTTCGCGTTGAACTGGCTGGTGCGCTTTGGAGATGCGGATTGGGACGACGTCGAGACGCCGACCTGAACGCGCGGCAGGCCGATCGGTCATGGATGAAGGGGAAGACGGAAAATGAGTGCCGGGGGCGGCGGATCAGGTGTTCCGGGAGCCGAGGAGTTCCAAAACGCGAAATGCGAAGCCTTTCGGTTGCAGGACGGCAAACATGGCAGGTTCTGGCGCATTGAGCATGCCGGGTGCGCGTTCGCCATCACTTCGGGCGAGACCGGCAGTATCGGGAAATTCGAGGTGAAGGAGTTCGCTCAGGCCGAGGACTGTGCGCGCGAGGTGAAGAGGCGGATTGCCGCCATCATCGCAGAGGGCTACGTGCCGGACGGCGGATTTGATGCGGACAAGCAGGTCTGTTTTGACGATCACGAGGTCGGACCGCATCCCTTGAGCTCGCACCCCGCCCTCCGGAGGCATTTCCAGGATGCCTTCTACTATGATTGCAAGGCCCCTGATGCACCGTTCGCGGGTCTTGGAGGGGGTGGAGGGCACGACGCCTTGTCGCATATCGAGAAGGATTTTCGGCGGCAGAAGTCATTCCGCTTCACGGAGTTTCCGGAGCGGCTGGTGGAAACCTTGTGGGAGATGACCTGGGTGGCTCCGGACGAAAATTCGGAAGGGGATGTCGAGTACCTGTTGAGTGGGAGGATGCACGCGATGGGTGACATGATGCTGAGCGATGAGGCGAGCTGGGCCACGGCCTATGCCCAGATCAGGATCACCGGGCGGATCGACCGCGAATTGAAGACGATGGCGCTGGATGCCATGCGGCGGCAGGAAGTCGTTGCGGAGGTCTTCGATGGTGCGGATCCCGAGGAGCGATCGGAGATCCGGGCGAAAATGATTGTCGATCTGGAAGTCTTCGAAAGCTGATCGGTGGCGGGATCAAAGCCGATCGCGTACGGGGTCTTTGGAGGGAAGCGGCCAGGTAAGGGTGCCGGGCGTAGGGGATTTTGAGGTCTGTTGTTTTTCACGAAGGCGAAAGAGATGGTGTTTGATCTATTGAAGTCCATTCTGGGCAATGGGAGGGGCGCAGGGCGCGGGGAGCGGTTGTTGAACGTCTACAGCACCCTTACTACGCTGCCGCCGATCGACTTCGCACATCGCGTGGTGGGCCGGCGCGATCTCAGCGATACCGGACTCCAGCCCGATCTGAAAGGATTGATCGACTTTGTGCGCAGCTGCGGCGACGGCGGGATGACACCGAACGGCTATGAGCTGATGCGCCATCTGCAGCATGTGAAGCAGCAAATACGTCTGCAGGTTGCGGATTCGCAGCTCTCCGAATTCGCAACCTGGGCCGGGCTTGCCAATGCCGTGGTGGTGCATGAGGACGGCAGCATCCGGGATCCGAATGGAGCGGTGGTGATCGACCGCGCGGGCAGGCAGGATGGTGAGGCCCGGCTGCCGCATCCGGCGGATGCCTGGGCGCGCAAGGCGAGGTGCGAGGCTCAGCTTGCCGAGCGCGGCCTGCAGGTGATCCCTGGTCTGCCACCCGTATTCGGTGCCAATGAGGTGCAGTGGCGCCTCCCGGCTGAGGTGGCGGGGCGCGCCATGGCGCTCCTGGTGGTGGCGAGCCATGCGGAGCATGTGCGGGAGGGACGGAACTCGGGCCTGGAGGAACTGGAGCGGGATTTGCCGGGTGCGTTCGATCACCTCTCGCCGAAGGAGAAAGAATTCCTGGAAATGCCGCGGCCGGACCAGCGACTGGTTTCCCGGATGGGCATGCGGCATGAGAGCCTGGAGCTTCTGGCATGGGCGCTCGGTCTTCTGCCGCAACTGGCCTTCCCGGAGCAGGTCTGCGACGCCAGCCGAATCACCGCAACCCTGTGGCAGACGATACGTGCGGACTGGCTGCGCCAGGCCCGGTTGCTGCCGGGTGGCGAAATTCTCGACGCGCTCGACCTGCATTTTCGCCTGCACCGGCTGACGCGGGCAGCGGAGGCGGATCGGCGCCAGCTGCCGGTTGGTCTGATGCCCGCGGTGGTGTTCGAGCGCCATGTCGCCCTGAACTGGCTGGTGTGCTTCGGGAATGCGGATTGGGACGACGTCGATACGCCGACCTGACCGGGCGCAAACTGCGCGTCAGGAGGCGGTTCTCTCAGCGCACTGCATCAATCAATCATGGACCGGGGAAGACCGGTGGACGAACTCCTGAGAGATGCGGTCAGGAGTGCTGTTGGCGACAAAGGATGGCACGATTCCAAACTTTCCTGCACAAGACATTAGAGTGACAAGGCTTCGCTGACGAGTCGGAGTTGGCCTGACGTTATTATCGGCACCGAATTGGAGACGACAAATGGACAAAGACATTTTCTGGAAACTGATCGAGGACGCCAAACGCGCCAGTGGGCCCTCCGGCGACATCGCGGGATCTGTCTCCGCAAGACTTGCGGAGCTGAGCGATCGGCATATCCTCCGGTGGGAGCAGATATTCCTGGCCTACATGAAGATGTCGTACAAGGAGAAGCTGTGGGCAGCGGCCTACATGATGAATGGCGGCTGCAGCGACGATGGCTTCGATTACTAATCCGTGCATAATATTGATGACCTTAAGCTGCGGCGTACTTACAATCCTTATGCCTGAAAAATGCGCGGACGGAATCTGGCCTCATTTGTAGCTTACGCAATCCACGCCTAACC
>WQYW01000199.1 GCA_009781045.1 Alphaproteobacteria bacterium | reverse complement strand
CGCCTATCTGGTTTTCCCGGATTGGTGGGCATTGATGACGACCATCGCGTCTGGCCGCCCTCCCTGAAAAAACGCAGACTGGGGGATCGGCACCCGATGGAAGGGCCATTTGGAATCGCTGCCGCGCCGCCCAGCGCCTTGACAGCGCCAGCGTCATCCGGATCGTCACCACCGGATTCCGGGTCGCAAGGACGCTGAACCCTTGAACCTTCATATCTTCAGCTCTTACAACCTTACTTTTCGCCGACCAGGGGGCGAAGGGGCGAAGCCTCTGGTCGCCTGGTCGCGCGAACAGGCTTTCTGAGGCTATGATGTGACCGAGCCTGTCAGGTGTGCGCCGGCACCGCTCCGCCCGTGCTTTGCCCTGTGTGTCGCAAGCGAAAATGTCCTTCACGTTGCGGAACTGACCGGGGTGGAAGAAATCCATAACTGAAGGTGTGTGCAGCGGCCTGGAATCGGTCACAGCTCTGGTTGGTCAACAGTCGACCTCGAAGTCCGATACGATGATTCATGACCGGTTGTGGTTGATACTCGGTGCCGCTTTGACCTTGGGCGAAATCTCAACTGAGCACAAGAAAGGCGGGACGGTCTTTTGCCTATTGATGCATAGATGCCGCATCGCGAGACCACGGATGTTGGATGTTCATAGCGAAACACTAAGCCTGACCTAGCGTCAGGGATCAGGTTGGCTGGTGAATCACCTCAGCAGTTCTTCAGGAGCTGTATGCTCGGGGTCCTTCTCGGCGCGCTCCAATGCTTTGACGATGAAGTCAGGTGCATCAATCGTTCAGGAGCTGCGCTGATTTGCCAAGGCCAGGTTCTGGAACCTGGAACGATCCTTGTCTAGCGGTGCCGAGGACGGCAAGAGGCAGATCGGTTCGGGAATCGTAGCACATTGTCGGCGTTGGCCGTAGCGAATCGCATTTTCGAGTTGAGCAGATTGGTGATTGGTTATCTCCCGGGTAATGTATCTTGGCACCCAGGGGATGGCTCCTGGTGCGTTAGCGCAGGCGATGGCTGCGTTCGGGTTTGGTTGCGGTTGGCCCTGGCGGAAGGGGGGGGCAGCGAGCGTCGCGTCGGTGTTGGCGAGCGCAACGCGCGAGAGGCGAGGCGGTCAAATTGCCCTCGAGACGGCGTGGTCTGGATTGTGCTGACCGCGGGGCCCGTCGGGGAGCGGCAAACAGGACGCGAGCCAGCGGGGAGTTGCATAGCGCATAGCGTAAGGTGATGACACGAACGCATTGTGCTTTTCTGTGATTGGTGATTCGCGCTTTCTGTGCTGCCACGGGACAAGCGCAGCCTGGCGCGCCTGGCAGGCATGTCGGCGTGGGTCAGAAGGATTTGGAGGATTGTCATTCATCAGGCCTCGGCGGGGGATGTTCTTCCTCTTCGCTGGCCGGGGGAGGGAGGTGTCTTGCCCGGATCTGTGGGTTTCTCCCCCTTTATCCCTTGAGGTTATCCACATCAGTGGCCGAATTCGAAGTTTCTCTGGCGTTGATGGCGCGTCATGCCGTAAATTATGAGTCAGCAGGCTTTGCGGGGGACCGTAAGCCTCGCGTTGGTCACGCGTGTACGCGTGTGTTGCAGTTTTGCGGCACGCGCGATTGCGGAATGAACGACAGTCCTGCCGTGCTTTTTTTAAAAGCGAGCTGCGGCAGGTGTACTCTCACCTCCGCTTTGGTCATGTCATCGCTCGAATTTACTTCCCGCCCACGGACGTCCCCTGGTTTCATGGCCGGAAAAGGGAACTCTCTTCCTTTGCGCCTGCCGCAGACGCAGCTTGAGGTCGGCGATGAGGTTTCGGTGGTCAAGACCAGCGACGAGTTCGGCTGGCCAAATCTCAACGTCACGCTGACGCGGGCGCGCTCGCATCCCCATGAAATCATGCACCGGGCGCTGCCGCTCTTGTGGATGACGATGGAACTCCAGCCTCTGGAGGCGTCTTTCAGCGTCGATCACCGGGAGGAGAAATATCTGGTTCCGGCAAAGGGGCTTTCGATCGTGCCGCCGGAGACCCCGATCGGGGTCCGGCGCGGCAACGACAGCGAGGCGCTGCAGGTCTTTGTCAAGGACGAGATTTTGAGCGAAGTCGCCGGCGAACTGTTCGATGGCGACGCCGGCTCCGGTTTCCGCATCAATCCGCTGTTCGGCGTCGAGGACGACGGGCTTGCCGCTCTGCTGTCGGTGTTCCGGCAGGCGCTGGATGAGCCACTGGAGCATTCGGTATTGCGCAGCGAATATCTCTCCCGGGCGCTCGCCGTCGATGTCTTGCGCAAATATGGCGGCTTCCCGAAGCGCACGGCCGCAAGCATGGAGGCGGTGGGACGGCTGCAGGTGGCGCAGGTGCGGCTGATCACGGAATATATCCAGGAAAATCTCGCCTCCGAAATCCTCCTCAACGACCTTGCCAGTCTGGTCGGGATGGGGCGCACCGTGTTTATTGCCCGCTTCAAGACCTCGTTTCAGCAGACCCCGCATCAATACATCACCAGGGCGCGGATTCGCCGTGCCGAGGAACTGCTGGAAAAGACCGATCTGCCGATCAGCCAGGTGGCACTGGGCTGCGGATTTTCCGGGCAGCCCCATTTCTCGATCTATTTCAAACGGATCACCGGCGTCACACCCATGGTTTATCGGCAACAGGCGAAAGGAAATTACGCCTCCTGATTGCGATTCCGGCATCCCTGCCAGCCCTTCCACAGGGGCCCGAAATCCCGGGTAAGACGCTGAAATCAGTTTTCTTTTCGCCGTTTTCAGGCGTGGCGGGCCTTTCAGGTTCGGCTCGACAGCCAAAAGCTGCGATGATAGAGGCATTGATCAGGTGGATTGATGCAGCAACGGCTCAAGCGATTTCTTGCGGTCTTTGTGATCGCTGTCGCGGCGCAGCTTCTGGCGCCGATTGCCGCTTCATGGGCGGCCGCTGCCGCTGCTTCCGATCCGCTCGCTTTCACAGAAATCTGCCACAGCGACCAGGGCGATCCGGCCAATCCCGGTGACACGGGAAAGGGCATGGACTGCGCCAGTTGTCCATTCTGTGCTGTTGTGGTCCAGGCCGGGGCCTCCTTCGATACCCCCGTCGATTTCTCGCTCGTTGCGCCCTGCCGTGAGGGCGTGAATGTGACGTGGCTGACGCCCGTGCACACCATGACGCTGCTTGATCCCGGCGGGGTCGCCCAGGCACGTGCGCCCCCTGTGAGCGTTGCCTGACATAGCCGGATGGCGCGCTTTTTGAAGAAAGCCGCCAGGCCTTACCAGAGTTTCCGTTCCATTTCCGCGTCACCCTTTGCGCCTGTGCTGCTTTGCATGCGTGAGGTTGTCCGCGCTTGCCGCCTGTCCGACGCCGCCTGCGCCGGGCAAGACCCATCACGATCACGCCTGGGGCAATCCCGAGGCGTTGTGTCCCGAGTCCTCAGAAATCATGCCAAAATCCCGATCTCCACGTGGCCTTCTTTACATTTCCACGGCCCTCGTCTCACCTGCGCTGACCGCTTTCTTCACCTTTGCTCCGCCTGCGCTGACGCCTGCGGCTGCGCAAACGCGGCAGACCCATAATCTTCCTCCCGCGGAAGTGACAAGACCGCAGGATCGTGTGCGACGCCGTGTCGCCCGCCCGGCTGCGGTGCCGGCTGCGGTCAGCCGCCAGCCGGTGCAGGTGCTGCCCGAGCCAGTACCGGTCTCTCCCGAGCCGCGGATTGCCAATGGCGTGGCGATGAGCACGCCAGGAATCGCCAATCGCAGCCTGTCGACCACGGATTCGGCGGCGTTGATTCGTGATCTGCCGGGAGGAACCACCTGGGGCGCCGGCGGGGTGTCGAGCCTGCCGGCGATCAACGGCATCGGGGCGGACAAGAACCAGATCGCGATCAACGGCATGCTGATCAGCCCGATGTGTCCCAACCAGATGAATCCGCCCCTGTCCTTCGTCAACCCGGCGATGATCGGCCAGATGAAGGCCTCTTTCGGGGCGGCTCCGGTCAGTACGGGCGGCGACTATATCGGCTCGCGGATTGATGTGACGAGCGGCGCGCCGGTCTTTGCCACCGGCGATTCCTGGCTCTCAAGCGCCACGCTGGCCGGCTTCTACCGCTCGAACGGCAACGTCTATGGGGTCGATGCCAGCGCCATGGTTGCCAATCGGGATACCAGCATTTCCTATACCGGCGGCTGGGCGCGGGCCTCCGATTACAAGGCGGGCGACGGTTCGGTGGTGCGCTCCACCATGTATGAGATCCAGAACCACGCAATCAGCATTTCGAAGCAGAATTTCGGCAACCTGTTCACCGTCCAGGTCGGTGGCCAGTTCATCCCCTACGAGGGCTTCGTCAACCAGCGCATGGACATGACCTTCAATCAGAGCATGTTCGCCAACGCCCGCTATGACGGAGTGTTCGACTGGGGCAAGCTTGAAGCCAGCGCCTTTGCCCACAGCGTCCGGCATACCATGGGGTACATTGCCCCCGATAAGACCGGCATGATGCCGATGCCGATGGACACCAAGGGCATGGATGGCGGCTATAATGTGAAAGCAACGATCGCAGCCTCGAACATCGACGTGGTGCGGGTCGGCAATGAACTGCAGCTCTACCGGCTCGACGACTGGTGGCCGGCCGTCGCCAATGCCGGGCAGGGCGGGATGAACGCCCCGAATATGGGCGGTGGCGGCATGGCGCCGAATACCTTCCTCAGCATCAATGGCGGCCAGCGCAACCGCGTCGGTACCTTTGCCGAATGGGAACGGCACTGGAGCCGCGATTGGACCACGATCTTCGGGCTTCGCAACGACGTGGTGTGGATGAACACCGGCGATGTCCAGGGTTATAACCCGACCTATATTGATGCCGGTCCATTCAACGCGCTCAACCGGGCCCGCACCGATGTCAATTTCGATGGTTCGGCCCTGCTGCGCTTTGAGCCGGATCGACAGAGCACATTCGAGCTGGCCTTTGCCCGCAAGACGCGATCGCCAAATCTCTATGAGCGTTATGCCTGGTCGACCGCTCCGATGGCATCCAACATGATCGGCTGGTTCGGCGACGGCAATGGTTATATCGGCAACGTCGATCTCAAACCGGAAAAGGCGCACACCGTCAGCTTCACAGCAGGCTGGCACGATCCCGCGAGCAAGGTCTGGAGCCTCAAGGTCTCGCCCTATTACAGCTATGTCGAGGACTATATTGACGTTGACCGCTGCGCCGCCGCCACCTGCCTGCAGGGCATGGGCAGCGGCATGGGCAGCGGCATGGGCAGCGGCATGGGCGGCGGTATGGGCGGCGGGATGGGGCAGGCCGACAATCTGACGACAACGAACAATTTCGTCAGGCTGCAGTTCGCCAACCATGATGCCACGCTCTATGGTGTGAACGTGGAGGGCAGCCTCGCTCTGTGGGATAACATGGCGTATGGCCGTGGCGAGTTCCGCGCCGCCCTGAATTATGTGCGCGGGCAGCGGACGGATGGCATCAATCTCTATCATGTGATGCCGCTGAACGGGAAACTGGCATTCGATCACAAGCTCGGCGGCTGGACAAGCAGCGTTGAACTGCAGCTGGTCGGCGCCAAAGACGATGTCAGCCAGGTTCACAACGAGACGACCACGGCGGCCTACGCACTGGTCAATCTCCGCGCCGGCTATCAATGGGACAATGTCTATCAATTCAAGCAGGTCAAGGTTGATATCGGCGTTGATAACCTCCTCAACACGAACTATGAACTGCCGCTCGGTGGCGCTTACGGTATGGGCGCGGCCATGAACGGCGGCACGTGGGGCTTGAACGTCCTCGGGCCGGGGCGTTCGATCAATGGCCGGTTGTCGGTGACATTCTGACCCCAGGCAATGCGGTTTACGCATTTCCTGGAGACTTAAGGCGCCGACATGACTCTCGTCCCCGCTGTCATCTTTTGCGGTGTGGGGAAGGGTTTGAAAGTTCGGGTGGAAGCCGGAAAAGACTGCACACTTTTCCAGCTCAGCCCCTCAGGAGCGTGATGCGACAATTTCTGGCCAAGTCGCATCACGCTCCTGATACCTCTGGTTGTTAGTCTGAGTGTTTTTACAAGCGCGATTGCCGCGAGGGGTCAGGACGTGTTCCTCAGGAAGGTCCGCCAGGCAAGTGTTCCCCGCACGCGCGGGGATGAACCGACTGCACACTTCTCCTTTGATCGAGCTTGACTTGCGGGCGTCATGGGCCAACGCGTCTGGTCGCATTACGCCCGCCTTTTGCCTTTTTTGCCTTGTTCACGGGATGAGGCGCAGGTGAATCTGAGCCGGTTGCGCAATATCCTGTCGCCGTGTCAGCGAAACGATCGCAGGCTGTGCGCACGCAACGTCGACAAGATCATATTGCCGCCGCTGGCTCTCGAGATTTGTCTGCACCTGGGATTGCGACGACTGCCGTACGTACACTATGGCTTTGCGCTTCAAGACCGCTTCTGGGATCTGCCTAATTCGGGACATCACCGCGCTCCAAGATTGCGGGGGCGGCCTGCACGAGGATTTGAGCCAGCGCTGAGAGGGCCTTCCTCTTTTCCGTGTCGTTCATTCCCTCCAGTCTGTTTCGCTCCAATAGCAGGTTGAGCTGCTGGCCTGGATTTTGCGTGAACACGCGAGCTTGTTTCATTAGCATCCTTCTGTGCGATTCCATCGCCTTTGGAGTATGCGAGAGAGGCAAAGACAGTGACCAGCCTCTTCAATTCAATCAGCGCGGCAAGGCTGACCTCCGGCGGCCCGGAGGTCAGCCTTGCGCATGCCACCGGATCGACCATCCACGCTGGGATGAGGAAGATCAGCCCGGAGGGGTCTTGAGCGTCCCTGGCTCGGCAGGATTTCCCCGGTCGCCCGCGACTCCCTGCGCAGGACGGTCACATCCCTGCCAAAGAAGGGGTGCCACCGGTGCCACCGGTATTGGACCCGCAAAACCTCGTCGCCATGGGCAGAATGAACGGTCGATGAAGCTGAAAACCAAGATTTCCGGCGGATTGCCGGTCCCAGCACGGATCGGACGATTTCGCAATCATCCGATCCGTCATCTCGGCGCAAAAAGCTCGGCTGGGATATCCTCGAGACGCTGGCCTCCGAATCCGTCCCGCTGATCGAAGCGGTCAGGAAGACCCTGGAAGCCCTCAAGGCTCCGCTCCCAGACGCTCAGGCGCCGCCGGCGGCCCAGCCGGCCTGAACTCGCGCCGCCATCAGACAGCTCAAGCAGAACGCGCCAAGGTCCCGGTCATCGCCGGTGCCTGGGCTCGGGTGCCTCCAGCCTTGCCGTCGAGGCGCACTGCCCAGAAGCCGGCTGTCGATGCGCTGCTGCGCGGAACAAATTCGATCTGGAAAAGATCGTCCGCGCCATCCGCGGCAGTCAATGCGCCGTCGACGAGCCCCCCGCGCAACCAATGCCAGGCGGGCTGGTGAGAGCGAACTCGGCGCACCGCTCGGTGGCTCCACGCTCCACCAGCCGAAGCGGCCTGACCGCCAATTTCACCCGTTTCGGGCTGGGACCTGCGCAGTTACCATGATTGTAATCAGATATGGTCAGGAAAACGAACTGGACCTGGCTTAAAACGCCGTCATTGCCCTGATCCGGGCAGGCAGACTCGACGAAGCCGAGCGCGCCGCACATAGCCTGCTCAAGGACTTTCCCGAGGCCCACGATGGTACGATCGCCTTGGACGGGTTCAGCAAGCGCGCGGCAACATCAAGGCGGCGGTGGAATATTACCGGAAGGCCGCCGCCTGCTTCACCGATCGCAATCCCGGCATGCTGGAACTCTACCGGGATCTGATCAACAGTCTCGATCCCCCAATCCCCGAGCCTCCTGACCCCCGTCTCGGGGCAGACGCGCATGGCCGTTCGCTGCCGGTGTCGTCCCCCGACCATGTTCGCTTGGAACAAAGCCAGCCGTTTCCGGTCAGCCTCATTTTTCGCGTCCACGGAAGGCCCATTTCGCATGAATTTTTGTGTCGCTGCACAAGAATTGAAGCATTCGCCGATTCCATATGATTGGCAAATGCTCTAAGCAGTACCCTACCGCGTGAAAGGCTGGGGGAGGACGTTGTGGGTCTATCGGTGATGATTCTCGGGCTCGTGTTGTTTTTCGCGGCCCACATTTTCACGACGAAGCGCGATGCACGGGCGAAGATGCTCGCACGTTTCGGCGGGAGCACCTACAAGGTTCTCTATTCGCTGGTGTCGCTCGCAGGCCTTGTGCTGATTATCTGGGGCTTTGCGCATTATCGCGCGACCGGAGTGATTGTTGTCTGGAATCCGCCAAAGGCTTTCAAATGCATCACCCTGCCCCTCATGCTGCCGGCGGTCATATTGGTGGTGGCGTCCTATATCCGCGGACGCATCTTCTTAACGCTGAAGCACCCCATGCTCGCCAGCATCAAGCTTTGGGCAGTGGGACATCTCTTCGCAAGTGGCGACCTTGGTGCCGTCATTCTGTTTGGTTCGTTCTTGGTCTGGGCTGTGTATGACCGCCTTTCGATGAGATGGCGCAGCGATAGTGGCGCGCCGCCGATTCCCGTTGGCGGCATCACTAACGATCTGATTGCGGTTGCGGTGGGCGTCGTGGCCTATCTGGTGCTGACCTTTGTCTTCCATCCAGTTGTGATCGGCACTCCTGTCGTTGGTGCCTGACGACAGCTAATCACCGCAAGGCGGATATCGCAGTAGGACCGCCCATTGCTGGGCGCCCCCCGCACAGATCCGGACTGGCCCAATTAGCTAGTGCCTGTTCAAAAACATGTAACGCATTGAAATTGCGTCACTTCTGGCGCTCTCCGCGAGTCACGCTTAGCAACATTGCGGGACTTTTTGAAATTTCCACACCCCGCACCGTCAACTACGATGCGCCCTCACTATCAAATCGAGCCAGAGTTTGGCGCGCAGCTCTTCATCGATACATCAGGAATTGTGATCGTGATACTCCGCCTACCGCCTCATTTAGGTACAGCGTCAGCATGGCGGTAACTGTCACTTCTCGGCAGAGAGATAACCATTTCCAGCCGTACCCAGGACATGATGGAGGAAATCTAATTCTGAACTAATTCACAAATGCACACTATTTTCTATGAACGACAATCGAATCCAATGACTATATACGTCGAACATTTCGCTCAAGTTGACGTTCTTCCAATCGTCGGAGCCAAGTTGATGAGAAAGCTTCGTGAAGACCAGATGAACCTGAATCTGTTTGGGATCTCCTACGGAACCGACAAGATCAGCCAGGAATTCGTCCAAATGTCAACAATGCTCGATGCCTGCGGCACAGAGCTAATCGACCTGGTTGCTGCGGACCTTGGGATGAATGAAAACGAGAAGACCGGCCGCCAGGGAATGTCCGCAGAATCGGCGATGCGGTGCGCCATTCTGAAGCAGTATCATCAGGCCAGCTACGATAACCTCATCCACTTGCTGATCACCCATTCGTGCACGATCCTGTTTGCG
>WQYW01000198.1 GCA_009781045.1 Alphaproteobacteria bacterium | reverse complement strand
GCAGGCCGATCTGAGGCCCGGCGAACTGATCTGGGTTGGTGGTGATGTCCATCTCTATCTCAACCATCTCGACCAGGCCCGGACCCAGGTCGCCCGCGAGCCGCGGCCGTTCCCGACCATGCGGCTCAACCGGAAGCCCGCCTCAATCGATGACTATCGAATCGGCGACTTCGAGGTCGAGGGCTATGAGCCCCATGAGCCGATTACCGCGCCAGTGGCGGTGTGATCGGCGGGGGGAGGCACGCGGGATCGGCAATCGGCGTGAAGCGATTGAGTGTATTAAGGAAAAATTCGCCCTGTCGTGGCATGGGCCCGGATCACGAGGTGGTTTGACGGCCGTGCTGGGCAACAGGAGGTGGCGATGGAAATCGTGATCATGGTGGCGGTGGCCGATAATGGCGTTATCGGGGTCGACGGCACCATGCCCTGGCGGCTCAAATCCGACATGCAGCGTTTCAGGGCGCTGACCATGGGCAAGCCGGTGGTGATGGGGCGCAAGACCTTTGAATCCTTCCCCCGCCGTCCTCTGCCGGGGCGCACCAATATCGTCATCAGCCGCGATGCCGGCTTTCGGGCAGCTGGAGCGGTGGTGACGGGGTCAGTCGCCGAAGCGAAAACAATTGCGCGGGGGGATGCGCTGCGGCGCAATGGATCCGAGATCGTGGTGATTGGCGGCGCGGAAATCTATCGGGCCTGGATCGACCAGGCCGACCGCTGCGAGGTCACGGAGGTCCATGCCAGGCCCGCAGGCGACGCTTTTTTCACCTTTGACAGGACCTGCTGGGAGGAGGCGGCCCGGGAGCGCCACGCCGCCGGCAGCGACGATGATGTGGATTTTTCCTACGTGACCTGGCGCCGCAGCCCCTGTCGGCTCTTCAAGGGGGCGTGAGGGGGGCGACAGGGGGGCGGCGATAGCGTTGTAACCGGCAGGTCGCTCCCTTATAAGGCACCCCAAAGCGGATGTTCGTGGACGGGCCGTGCTTTGGCGCGCCTGTATTTTTTTGACGCGCCCGTGCCTTGCAGGGAGACGATCAGCATGTCGTGGAAGAATCAGGGCGGCGGCCCATGGGGCTCCGGTCCAAAGGGGCCCTGGGGTTCGGGTCCCCAACCCACGGGACCGAAACCTCCGGATCTGGAGGATCTTCTGCGCCGTGGCCAGGATCGCCTGCAGCAGCTGGTGCCCGGGGGGCATTTTTCGGTGGTCGGCATCCTGCTGATCCTTTTTGTTGTGGTGGCGGTGTGGCTGATGACGGGTTTCTTCCGGGTTCAGTCCGAGGAACTCGGTGTCGTCCTGCGTTTCGGCAAATATAACCGCACGGTGCAGCCGGGTCTGAACTATCATATGCCCTATCCGATCGAGACGGTGCGCAAGCCCCAGGCGCTGCGCATCAACACCATGTCGATCGGTCTCAAGACCATCGACGACCCCACCACCCGCGGCGGTCACGCAACGCGCGACGTCTATGAGGAAAGCCTGATGCTGACCGGCGATGAAAACATCGTCGAGGTCAATTTCACGGTGATGTGGCGGATCAAGCTGACCCAGACCGGCGTCGGTGATTTTCTCTTCAACATCCAGAACCCCGAGACCACGGTCAAGGCGGTGGCCGAAAGCGCCATGCGCGAGGTGATCGGGCGTTCGAATATCCAGCCCATCCTGACCGAGGCCCGCAGTGCCACCGAGCAGGCGGTGCAGGAACTGATGCAGCGCACGCTCGACGGCTATGGCTCCGGGGTCCTCATCACCCAGGTGCAGATGCAGAAGGTGGTTCCCCCTGAGCAGGTGATCAACTCCTTCCGTGATGTCCAGGCCGCCCGCATCGATCAGACCCGGCTGCAGAATGAGGCCGAGACCTATGCCAAGAAGGTGGTGCCGGAAGCCGGTGGCCGTGCCGCCAAGATCCTGCAGGAAGCCGAAGGCTACAAGGCGCAGGTGGTCGTGGAGGCCACCGGTCAGAGTGCGCGCTTCCTGAAAATCCTTGAGGAATACCACAAGGCCCCCGATGTGACGCGCCAGCGTCTCTATCTGGAGACCATGGAGCGGGTGCTCGGCGGCTCTGAGAAGCTGATCTATGAAGGAGGCAAGGCCGGACAGGATGTGCTGCCGCTGCTGCCTCTCAATGATCTGATGCCGCGACGGGCTCAAGGTCCGCAAACCGGAGAGCGTCCATGAAGTCACCCGTCACCGGCGTTGTCGCGCTCCTGTCGATCGTGTTCCTGGTCATCGTCGGCTTTGGTGCCCTGTTCACCGTGCAGCAGACCGAGCAGGTCATCGTCACCCGTTTCGGCGATCCGATCCGGGTCATCACCTCTCCCGGACTGAATGCCAAGGTTCCCTTTGTCGATTCGGTGATCGTGCTCGACAACCGTATTCTCGATCTGGAAAACCAGACCCAGGAAGTAATCGCCTCCGACCAGAAGAGTCTGATGGTCGATGCCTTCGCCCGGTATCGTATCAAGAACGCGCTGCGTTTCTACCAGACCGTGGGCACCATCCCGGCGGCCAACCAGCAGTTGAGTTCGCTGCTTAATGCGGCGCTGCGCCGGGTTCTTGGCGAGGTGACGCTGATCACCGTGGTGCGCGATGACCGTGAAAAGCTGATGGCGAAGATCCGTGACCAGCTGGATCATGAGGCCGACAATTATGGTATCGAGGTCCGGGATGTCCGCATCCGCCATGCCGATCTGCCGGAGCAGAACAGCAAGGCGGTCTATGAGCGCATGAAGACCGAGCGCCAGCGCGAGGCCGCCGAGTTCCGCGCCAAGGGGGAGCAGAAGGCGCTCGAAGTCCGCTCCAATGCCGATCGCGAAGTGACCGTGACAATCGCCAATGCCAACTCGGAGGCCGAGCAGATCCGCGGCGCGGGGGATGCCGAACGCACAAGGTTGTTTGCCGAGGCCTATAACAAGGACCCCGAATTCTTCGCCTTCTTCCGCTCCATGGCGGCCTATGAGAGTTCGTTGCGATCCGGCGAAACCCGCTTCCTGCTCCGTCCCGATTCGGAGTTTCTGCACTATTTCAACGGTGCCACCGTCAAGCCGGGAGCGGTGTCACCGAAGCCCTGAAAACAGACGAAAACACGGGTGAAGCTTTTGAAGGGGCGCACGTTCTCTGAAATCCGGCAGAGCGCGCGCTTTGACCGGCAGCAGGCTTTGCGACAACAAAAAGGGCTGGGAGCGATGATGCTGTCCGGGGAGTTTTTCATCGGCCTGGGGATGATGTGTGTGATCGAGGGGCTCCTGTTCCTTGGCTTCCCGGCGGGGGTGCGCAGAATGATGGCCGTGGTGATTGCCTCGCCCGACCAGGCGATGCGCACCTCGGGAATGATCTCTGCGGTGTTTGGTCTGGTCGTGATCTGGATCGTGCGTCAGTTGTCCGGTTAGTGTCTGTCTGGAGATATGTGTCAAATGATCATCCCCACGGCCTCCACTCTTTGTCGGCGCTTTTTTCTGCGGTCTGCGGCGCTTGTCGCCGTGGTCGCGGCGGTGTGGTGCGTCAGCGTCGGGCCGGGGGCAGCCCGGGGGCCGGAGGGCATTGCCGACGTTGCCGAGAAGGTGATTGATGCCGTCGTCAATGTGTCGACGACGCAGGTGGTGGACGCCAGGGAAAGCGATCGCGGCACAAAGCCGCGCCAGCCGGGCTCGCCCTTTGACGAATTCTTTGATGACTTTTTCAAGAACCGCCCGGGCGGCAAGGGCCGCGCGCCGCGCAAGACCACTTCGCTGGGCTCCGGCTTCATCATCGACACAGCGGGCATCGTGGTGACCAATAATCACGTCATCGCCGATGCCGAGGAGATCAACGTCATTCTCAATGACGGCACCAAGGCCAAAGCCGAGATCCTTGGCGTCGACAAGAAAACCGATCTGGCACTTCTGAAGTTCACGCCGCCAAAGCCGCTGACCGCAGTCAAATTCGTCGATTCCGACAAGCTGCGCCTGGGCGACTGGGTGATTGCGATCGGCAATCCCTTCAGCCTCGGCGGCACGGTGACCGCCGGCATCGTGTCGGCCAAGAACCGTGATATCGCCAACGGCCCTTATGACAGCTACATCCAGACCGATGCTGCGATCAACCGCGGCAATTCCGGCGGACCGCTGTTCAATCTCGAGGGCGATGTCATCGGGGTCAACACCCTGATCATCTCCCCTACCGGCGGATCCATCGGAATCGGCTTCGCCGTGCCGTCAAAAGTGGTCGCAGGTGTGATTGATCAGTTGCGCCAGTTCGGCGAGTTGCGCCGGGGCTGGCTCGGGGTGCACATTCAGAGCGTGACCGAGGAGATCGCCAGCAGCCTAAACATCAAGCCGGCGCGCGGTGCGCTGATTGCCGGCGTCGAAGACAAGGGGCCGGCGAAGCGGGCGGGAATCGAACCCGGCGATGTCGTGGTCGGCTTCGACGGCAAGGACATCAAGGATCAGAAGGATTTGTCGCGGATGGTGGCGGATACTGCGGTCGACAAGGAAGTCGATGTCGTCGTCATCCGCAAGGGCCGTGAACTGACCCGCAAGGTCCGGCTCGACCGCCTCCAGGAGAGCGAAAAGTCGGCGCGCCCGGCGAAACCCGGTGCCGCGCCGGCGGCGCCGGTGACGGAGAAGCTCCTGGGGATGGATGTCACCGAGCTGACCCGGGAACTGCAGGCGCGCTACAAGATCAAGGACAGCGTCAGGGGCCTGGTGGTGATCAATGTCGACCCCAAGTCGAAGGCTGCGGAGAAGGGCGTCTCGGCCGGCGATGTCATCGTCGCCATTGCCCAGGAGGCGGTCGCCACCATGGCCGATGCCTCCCGCAAACTGGAGCAGGTGCGAAACGAAAAGAAAAAGCTGGTGTTTGTCCAGCTCTCCAACAGCTACGGCGAAACCCGCTTCCTGGCGCTCAATCTCGAGGAATAGCCAAAGTGGCGTTGCCGCCAGCGGCAGTTCAGGGCCTGAAAGCCTGAAGGAACGTCTGTAACGGGCGCGATGCAGGCTTTTCGCCGGAGCAAAAGGCCCCCAGGACCGCAGCCTGGAGGCCCCGGTGGCTCGGGTTTTGAGAATTCGGCAAAGGGGGGCGCCTTCGGAATTCGAGGGATTCCGGCCCTCGCTTTGGGTGCAGTGCGAAAACCGGGTTTTCAGGCAAAGGGATCCAGGCTTTTATTAACTTTCCGTTAACATTGAAACCTCAGAGCGCATCCTGGCAGCGCGTGAGCGGAGGGCTGGAGGGGGGTGTGTGGAAGGGAACGATTGTCTGTCAGATTCGGCCACTATATATAAGGCGCGGCGTCAGCCGCCGGCAATTTTCCAGTCCTGCGTGAAGAGATCGGCCTTTGGAAAAATTGAAAAACTACCGTCCGAGCGACAAAGAGCCGTTTATGAATGAGCGGCAGAAGGAGTATTTTCGCCACAAGCTCCTGGGGTGGAAAGACGAGATTCTCAAGGAATCCAGGATCACACTGCAGACCCTCCAGCAGGAAAACGTCAACCACCCCGATCTTGCCGACCGGGCCTCCTCCGAAACCGATCGCGCCATTGAACTCAGAGCCCGCGACCGGCAGCGCAAACTGATTGCCAAAATCGATGCCGCACTGCAGCGAATTGAAGAAAATTCCTATGGCTATTGTGAAGAGACCGGTGAGCCGATTTCGCTGAAACGGCTTGAGGCACGGCCCATCGCCACCCTGTCGGTGGAGGCCCAGGAACGCCACGAGCGCCGTGAGCGCGTCTACCGCGACGAATAAACCGGTCTTTTTTCACAGGAAAGAAAAAGCAGCCTCAGGGCGAAGGCTTGGTGCGACCGAGCAGCGACGCCATTTCGTCTTCCAGGCTTTCAAAATTGCTCCTTGAGGCTCCGGCTGACGCCAGTTCCGCTGTCTCCATGCGCGGACGCGGCATCGGCTCAGCGTGTCCGTCGCCGGGCGGGCGCCGCAACGCCGCCTCAAGCCGCTGCGCCATCTCGACAAGATTATGCTCAGGGGTCTGGTTCTGCTGCTGGCCGCCGATTCGGGTGGGCATCGGCGCCACCTGGGGACCGCGTTCAACGCGAAGCGGCGGAATCTTGGTGGTCGAGTCGTGGCGTGCCGCCGGGGCCTCACGTTCGCGTGGGTGGCCCACGGGCTCGCGGGGCATGCGCTGGGCGATCGATTCGACGCGCGTATCGCGGCGCGGCGGCGGCTGCGGAACAACCGCGGGCACCTCGGTGCGGCGCTCGGGGGCGGGGCGACGGATTTCGTCAACCAGTGACGCATAGGTCAGCCGGTCGCTGGTCTGCGGCTCCGGGTGGTCGAGACGGGGAATGTCGTCGCTGTCCTCGGGGATGATCCGTGCCGGCACATGATCATGGATCACGGCTTCATGGCTGACATGGGAGGCCACGGACGCCGAGGCGGCGATATTGGTCTCGACGATGATGTCGCTCTTGCCCCCGACCAGCAGCAGATGTTCGACATTGTCCCTGCGCACCAGCACCAGGCGGCGCTGATTATCGACGAAGGCCTCGTCAAGCACGGCAATCCGGGGCATGCGGCCACGGCTGGTGGGGCCGGTATGTCCGGATGTGTATCTGTAAATCAACCACCCGACGACGCCGACAATCAGTACCAGGGCGATGAGCGCTGCAATTTGGATCATGCTCATGGATCATGCTCGTCCTCGGCTGATGGCGTCGCACCCATACAGCCTGAAGGCTGTGAACACAGGTGGACGACGCACCCAGACCAGTCTCGTAAGCTTAAGTCCCGCTTAAGCCCCCCAGACGGCTGTGATACGCGCCGCCTCGGTCCATTCATAACTCAGGAATCGGCCGATCCAAAACGACTTCTTCGGTTTCGGGGGCATCCTGGGGAAATCATCGGGTTTTTCCCCTTGATCCGGCCGGGAAAACCGCAAGCCATGGTCGAAAGCCGGGAATCAGCGTAGCTTGCCCTGACGTGACGCGGGCGGGGCCTCGAAGGAGTCGGACAGGACCCCGCAAGCCGGATAGATCCTGTTGCTGCCGGGGCCTTGCCACATCAGATGACCGCTGAGACCGATCACAATCTGTCACATGAGCTTGCCACGGTGGATGACCCGCCGCAGCGTTCGGGCAGCATCGCCCTGGTCCTGGTTCTCGTCGCGGCACTCCTGGTGGTGGCGCTGGTGTTGATGACGCTGGGACCGGCGCAGGCGCAGTTTTTCATCTTCACCATTGTGGTCATCCTGGCCACGCTGGGCTCCTTCGGCCTGCTGGCTTATGCCGCCGGCATCATCGGTTTCGGCGATCGCAATCTCTATGATCCGGTTGTCGGCAGGGTCGCCGACCATGCTTTTGACGGCCTTGCGGTCACCGATGCGGGGGGCCGTATGGTTTATTTCAACAGCGCCTATCTGGCCCTCACCGGGGCCACCGGCGCCCAGGACGTGCGTCCGGTGGAGCGCGTCTTTATCGGCAATCCCGAGGTCTCGGAGGCGGTCTTCCGCCTCCTCAAGGCGGCACGTGAGGGCAAGAGGCGCCTTGAGGAGGTGCGGGTCGCAAACCCGGATCGCGGCGGCCGGTGGCTGAGGATGCGGGTGCGCCCTCTGGGCGCGGGCAAGCGCGAGGGTCGATATACGGTGTGGTCGATCGCCGACATCACCCGCGATCGCGAGCTTCACGAGGATGTTTTCAAGGAATTGCAGCACGCCATCGCCTATCTTGATCACGCGCCATGCGGTTTCTTCTCGGTCGAGCCCACCGGCAATCTGGCCTATGTCAATGCCACGCTCGCCAACTGGCTGGATTACGATCTCGCCGAGATCGGCTCCGGGGGGCTGAAGCTGACCGATGTGGTGTCCGGTGACGGTGCCTCGCTCCTGACCTCGATCGTGGCCGCGCCGGGGGAGGTCAGGACAGAGGTGTTCGATATCGACCTGCGCATGCGCAGCGGCAGGAACATGCCGGTGCGGCTCTATCACAAGCTTGCCTTTGGTGCCGATGGCCTGCCCGGGCCGTCGCGCACTCTGGTGATCAGCCGTGCCCGCGACGAGCGCAGCGATCCCGACCGTGCAGCCGAAGTGCGCTTCATGCGATTTTTCGACCATACCCCGATGGCCATCGCCACCGTCGATCGCGACGGGCGGGTGGTGCGGGCCAATGCGCGCTACGCCAAACTGGCGCAGGGGCTCAATGCCGATGCCGGCAAGTCGATCGTGAGCGCGGTCAATTCCCGCGACCAGCATCTCCTGGTCGCGGCCATCAGCCAGGCGGCCGAAGGACAGGCGGATATTTCTCCGGTCGAGGTGATGCTGGAGGGGCCCCGGGAGCGCTGGGGGCAGTTCTTCGTCACCCCGGTGGAGGAAGACGAACGCGAGACCGAGGCCGCGATCGTTCACATGCTCGAGACCACCGAACGGCGGGCCCTGGAAAACCAGATCAACCAGTCGCAGAAGATGGAAACCGTGGGGCAGCTTGCCGGCGGCATCGCCCACGACTTCAACAATGTACTGTCCGCCATCATGATGGCCAATGATTTCCTGTTGAACGCACACAAGCCGACCGATCCGTCGTTCCAGGACATCATGCAGATCAAGCAGAACGCCACCCGCGCCGCCACCCTGGTGCGGCAACTGCTTGCCTTCTCACGCCGGCAGACGCTCCGGCCGCAGGTGCTTGATCTCGGTGACGCGTTGAGTGACCTGACCATGCTGCTGCGCCGTCTGATCGGCGAGAAGGTCAAACTCGATCTGGTGCGGGGCCATAATCTGTGGCCGGTGAAAGTTGATGTGTCGCAGTTTGAGCAGGTCATCGTCAATCTTGCGGTCAATGCCCGCGACGCCATGCCCGATGGCGGCAAGCTGACGATTGGCACCATGAATGTCGTCGCCGAGGATATCGTCGGGCTGCCCTATAAGGGTATGCCTGCGGTCGACTATGTACGCATCAATGTTGCCGACAGTGGGGTGGGCATTCCGGCGGATATTCGCGACAAGATCTTCGAGCCGTTCTTCTCCACCAAGGATGTCGGCAAGGGCACGGGTCTTGGACTGTCGACGGTCTATGGCATCGTCAAGCAGACCGGCGGCTTCGTCTATGTTGATTCCGATGTCGGACGCGGCACCACCTTCGACATTTTCCTGCCCCGGCACAATACCGAGGCCGGTGCCGAAGCGGAGGAGGTGCCAGCGCACAAGGCCGACAAGGCTGCGGCCCAGGCGGCCGAATCGCGGCCGCGGGCCGATCTCACCGGCCAGGGCACCATCCTGCTGGTCGAGGATGAGGAGGGGTTGCGCGCGCTCAACGCGCGCGGCCTGCGCTCCCGTGGCTATACCGTGGTCGAGGCCTCCAACGGCATCGAGGCCATGGAGATGCTCGATCAGGGCGGCGCCATCGATCTGGTGGTCTCCGATGTGGTGATGCCGGAAATGGACGGACCGGCGCTGCTCAAGGCGATGCGCCAGCGCAGTCCCGAGATCCGGTTCATCTTCGTCTCCGGCTACGCCGAGGATGCCTTTGAAAAG
>WQYW01000197.1 GCA_009781045.1 Alphaproteobacteria bacterium | reverse complement strand
TCGATCGGCCTGGCCACCGTCACGGCCCCGAAGCCTGCATAATCTGTCGAACCGCCGGATACGGACCCGTATGTCCGGTGGTGTGGGAGGGGCGGTCTCGCGAGAGGCCCCCCTATCCCGATTAGATGGCTAGATCGTGAACCTCGGGCGTTATTGCAACGGCGCCGTCCATTGCCAGGTGTGTCGTTCTGATCGCTCGAAGCTCCCCAATTTGTCGGGAGCGTTGCAGTCGGGTCATCCACGCCATCTGCATAATAACCAAAGCTGTCGTGGAAATTTGACAAATATCCAATAGCTCCGTCCACCAATTCCGAGTCTGCCGGATTCTGCTTCGGGTAGAGGTCAAGTTCCATGCTCACAAGCAACTCCTTTGGCGCATCGGGAAATTGCGCCAAAATTGCCTGGCTGCCAACGCAAACGATCTCGGTGTCGTTGGCAATGCGGCTCGCTGCGCGAATGATATGACAGAATTCGTTAAACGCATTCAATTCCATGGACGCTCCCGTGACATCTCTACTCTAGCCGAGATTGACACTGTTCGCACGACTTTTCAGGCCCTTGTAAACGGCGCAACGAACGACCGTGACAAGCTGTTCTGTCGCATCAAAGACGCCCGGTATCTCGGGGTGCACTGGAGGACCGGAGAAAGCGCGGAGCCAGCGATGGCACAGGACGCTTTTCTCATTGAGCGGTCAGGGAGGACGTTCCCTCCCTCCGAAATCGGGGGGTGGCCGATAAGGCCTTGATTTCGCGTTTAAATTCCGGTCGCCAAGCGGCAAGGGCGGGATTTTCAGTTTTGCAACAGGCGCGGTAAGCGGGTTTGGAGCCTGAGCGGTTCGGATGGCTCGATGGAGGAAGACGTGTGAGGTGTGCGAAATGTCACAAAGGGGGAGGAGGGTGAGCGACTCGACCCGTGTCAGGGGGCGACGAAAGACGAAAGCCTTAGGGGGTCTCAGGCCTCAGGCGGCCATTTTCGTCTCCGAGGTACCTTGAGCCGTCACCATTGAACTGGCAGGTCGTCAATGCAGCCAGGAGTTCTTCAGTCCAGGCCAGCACAGAATGCCTCCGGTTTCTTCATGCGCGCCTGCATGACGCCTCTGTTATGGCTTTCAATCGCCCCACTTCTCACATGCCGTCCATTCGCGGGTCGCGTCAGAGTAGTCAAAAGACGCGAGCGAATGAGGAGAATGGCGAAGGGGCATGCGCACGGACGCATATCAAACTGCGTCGCATGGTGATAAATACTTGCACCGAGTTGGACAACATTGCCGACCGGCAGATGAAGTTTGGTCTTCAGAGGAGAAGTAAACGCCACCGCCTGTGTTGAATATGTCCAGGACAGATGCGGGCGGATCGTTGAGGAAGACATCAACGGGCGCATCAAAAGCAGATACGATGCCCGTGGACGCCGGATCGAGAGACGTGTTCAGCGGCATTGGCCAGCCGCGTGAAACGGTGCTCGGTTATGGCGCACTCGAGTTCGCGCGGCAATCGACCTTCGGTCTCGTCCTGGGTGTGCCGGGGCATGAGGGGCGTGACGCAGAATTGCCGGGAGTTGTTGGCGGCTGCTTCGACTTCCAGGAGCGCACTCCTGGCCCCGGAGGGGATCTGTTCCCGGGACGAGCGGCCGCCCATTTGGTCGGCAGCGAGGACCTCATCGCAGGATAGGGGAAGATTCGGCCGGACGCTTCTCGGGAAGCGGGAGTGGAGTTTTCACAATGGATTGTAAATCACTCGATTGACATTATTTTGAAGCAGGGCTAGACCAAGGCCATGACTTCGAAATCCCGTTCGGTGAAACGCAAAGTCGATCGCCGCGTTGATCGCGGGGAGGCGACACGACAGAAGCTTCTGATCGCTTCGATCCGGGAGTTTGGCAGACTTGGTTTCGAGGGCGTGTCAACGCGTGCGCTGGCGCAGGCCGCGGGCGTTAATCTGCAGGCCATTCCCTATTATTTCCGCGACAAGGAAGGGCTCTATCTGGCCGCGGCCGAGCACATCACAGGGCTCGTCAAGGCGCATGTCGGGGAGTTGGCGGATCGCATCCGTGGGCGGCTGGATGACGCCGATCAGGGAGGGCGGGAGATCAAAAAGGCGGAGGCGCGGGCTCTGCTCACCGAAATCGCACGCACCATGGCGGCATTATTCGTGAGCCCGCAGTCCGATGTCTGGGCGCAGTTTGTGGTTCACGAGCAGTCGGCACCGACCGCTGCTTTCAGTATTCTGTATCGTGGTTTCATGGGCCCGATGTTGCAGATTGCCGAACGCCTGCTGGCGATATTGCTGGAGGAACCGGTGGGCAGCGAACATATCCGCCTGCGGCTGGTGTCGCTGCTGGGATCAATCCTGGTGTTTCGCGTGGCGCGTGGCACCATCCTGTCGCAGCTGGGATGGAGCGAAATTGGCCCGGGCCAAGCCAATGCCGTCCTCGACATGGTCCCAGAACTGCTTGCAACAATTGATCGGAGGTAGCCACGTCCTCTTTCCGTGGCACGATGGCGTGGAAATTCGCAAGCGTCCCTGCAGCTCCAGCCCCGTTCTGGCGGAAGCGAGGTCAGGTGGGGCGATGTTTCGGCGACGGATTGACAAAATCAGTCGAATGACTTAGAATGTGGCAAATGACGGCAGCATGCTCTCTTTTGGGGGAGCGACGAGACCGAGCGGGGGGCGAGCGACATGAGCAAAAAGACTAGGATCGCGATCGCAGCCGTGGTGATCGTCGTTGCCTCTGTGCTCGGGTTCGGCCTGCTCGGCTGGCGCAATGGTACTGGCGGCGAGCTCAAGCTCTATGGCAATGTCGATATCCGCCAGGTCCAGCTCGGCTTCCGTGTCAGCGGCCGTATTGCCCGGGCGCTGGTTGACGAGGGGGACTTGGTCAAGGCGGGGACGCTGCTGGCACGTCTTGACGACAAGCCCTTTGTGGACGCCCTGCACTCGGCCGAGGCCGTGGTGGCCCAGCGTGCCGCCGCCCATGACAAGATGGTGGCGGGACCCCGGGTTGCCGAAATCGGTCTGGCCCGCGCCCAGCTCGCCGAGCAGCAGGCCACTCTTGACAATGCCGAGCGGGATTACACCCGGGCGGCAAGGCTGTTGCCGAGCAATTCGATCTCGCAGTCGGTATTCGATCAGGCCAACGCCACACGCAATGCAGCAGGCGCCAGGGTCGAGGGCTCGACCAATTCGCTTCGCCTGCTGGAAGAGGGCTACCGCAAGGAGGATGTCGCCGCCGCGGCAGCCGATCTGTCGGCGGCCGAGGCGGCGCTGTCGGCAGCACGGACACAGCTTGAGGATACCAGCCTTCTCGCCCCCGCCGATGGGGTGATCCTGTCGCGCGTGCGCGAACCGGGTGCCATCATCTCACCCAGTGACGTGGTCTACGTGCTTTCGCTCAATCAGCCGGTATGGGTGCGGGCCTATGTCGCCGAGACCTCCCTGGGGCGCATTCATCCCGGCATGGCGGTCGCTATCACCAACGACACGCATCCGACGAAGCCTTACCGTGGCACGGTCGGATTCATTTCGCCGGTCGCCGAGTTCACCCCGAAATCGGTCGAAACCCCGGATCTGCGCACTGATCTGGTCTACCGTCTGCGCATCGTGGTCAGCGATCCTGATCCGGCGCTGCGCCAGGGCATGCCCGTCACCGTTCACATCGCCCCGAGTGGGAGCCAATGATGGGCGATGACATCGTCCAGTTCCGCAACGTGACCCGGCGATTTGGCACGACCTGCGCCCTTGATGGGGTGTCGGGCACAGTCGCAGCAGGCCGCATCACTGGCCTCGTCGGTCCCGACGGCGCCGGCAAAACCACACTGATCCGCCTCATCACCGCGCTGATGGTGCCGGATGCCGGCACCATCACGGTCTTCGGTCATGACACCGGCCGCGATGCCGCGCCGATCCACGCCGCCATCGGCTATATGCCGCAGCGTTTCGGACTCTATGAGGATCTGTCAGTTGGGGAGAATCTCGATCTCTATGCTGATCTGCGGGGGTTGCCGCTTTCTGAGCGTCCGGCAGTGTTCGCCGAACTGCTCGGCTTCACCGGTCTTGCTCCTTTCACGACGCGGCTTGCAGGGCGCCTCTCCGGCGGCATGAAGCAGAAGCTCGGTCTCGCCTGCGCCCTGATCCGCAAACCGCGTCTGCTCCTGCTCGATGAGCCCGGCGTCGGCGTCGATCCGATTTCGCGACGCGATTTGTGGCGCATGGTGCGCGCCCTCACCGCGGAGGGAACCGGGGTGCTGTGGTCCACGGCCTATCTTGATGAGGCCGAAGCCTGTGACCATGTGCTGCTCCTCAATCAGGGGCAGCTCCTGTTTTCCGGCGTTCCGGGCGAACTCACCGGGCGGGTGCAGGACCGGGTTTTCCGTATCCACGGCCTGAGCCGGCGGCGCCCGACCCTGGCTGCGATTCTGGGCCGCGACGAGGTCATCGACGGGGTGATCCAGGGGGAGGCGATCCGTCTGGTGCTGCGCGATGGTGGCGACATCGATGCTGTGGCATCGATGATCGCCGACGACAGGGCCAGCGTCGGGGCCACCGCACCGCGCTTTGAGGACGCCTTCGTCGACATGCTCGGCGGAGGTTCCGACGGTCGTTCGGCGCTGGCCTCGGCCATGCCGGTCAAGCCCGTGTCGGGTGCTGCCGCGGTGATCGAGGCGCGGGGGCTGACACGGCGCTTCGGTGACTTCTACGCCGCACGCGATATCACCTTTTCAATTCCGCGCGGCGAGATCTTCGGCCTGCTCGGTCCCAACGGCGCCGGTAAGTCAACCACCTTCAAGATGCTGTGCGGCCTCCTGAAGCCGAGCGCCGGAGAGGGCCGGGTCGCCGGCTTCGACCTGCGCCGTGAGGGTGCCGCAGTGCGTAACCGCCTCGGCTATATGGCGCAGAAATTCTCGCTCTATGGCGATCTCAGCGTGCGCCAGAATCTCGATTTCTTTGCCGGCGTCTATGGGGTCACGGGACAGGCCAAAGCGGAACGCATTGACCTCCTCTCCGGGATCTTCGAACTTGCTCCCTATGAAGCGATGTCGTCGAAGGATCTGCCGCTCGGACTCAAACAGCGCCTCGCGCTCGCCTGTGCGGTGATCCATGGGCCGGATGCGCTGTTTCTCGATGAGCCGACCTCGGGCGTCGATCCGATCACGCGGCGGGAATTCTGGACCCATATCAACGCGCTGGTGGAGAGGGGCGTGACTGTGCTGGTCACCACCCATTTCATGGATGAGGCGGAATATTGCGATCGCATTTCGCTGATCTATCACGGCCGCTCGATCGCGCTCGGTTCCCCCGATCAGCTCAAACGCCGCGTCGCCACAGATGATCTCCCCGATCCGACGCTGGAGGATGCCTTCGTCGCGCTGGTTCGTGATTTCGACGCCAGGGAGGCCGGATGATGCTTTCCTCACCCCGCCTCAATCGCCTCCGTGCTCTGGTCCGTAAAGAGAGCCTCCAGATCATCCGCGACCCCTCCTCGATCCTGATCGCCTTCGTCCTGCCCGCGATCCTGCTGTTTCTGTCCGGCTATGCGCTGTCGCTCGACGCCACCCATAACCGCATCGGCCTGGTCATCGAAGCGCCTTCGCCGCAGGCGCGCGGCCTTGCCAGCGCCTTCCGGGCCTCGCGCTATTTCGATGTCATCGAAGGCCGGGACCGCCGGGAGTTCGAAGAGGCCCTGATCATCGGCGCGGTCAAGGGCGTGGTGGTGGTGCCCGCCTTGTTCACCGCCGACATCACGGCGAAGAACAGCCCCGTGATCCAGGTCCTGGTCGATGGCTCCGACCCCAACACGGCTGGTCTGGTGCAGAATTATGTCCGCGGTGTGGTCCAGGGCTGGGGCGGCATGAGCGCTCTCGACGCGCCGGGGAAGGCGCCGACGATCACTGCCGAACTCCGATTCTGGTTCAACCCGGATCTGGCCAGCCGCAATTTTCTCGTGCCCGGTTCGATCGTCATCATCATGACGCTGGTGGGATCGCTGTTGACCTCGCTGGTGGTGGCCCGGGAGTGGGAACGCGGCACCATGGAGGCCCTGATGGCGACGCCGGTGACGGGCGTCGAAATGCTGGTCGGCAAGACCCTGCCTTATTTCGTGCTCGGCCTGTTGTCGATGACGCTCTGTGTCATCATCTCGATCCTGGTCTTCGGGGTGCCGTTCCGCGGCTCGGTGGCCGCGCTCTATCTGTTGTCGACCATCTTCCTGATCCCGGCCCTGGGTCAGGGCCTGTTGATCTCGGCGCTGACAAAAAATCAGTTCATTGCCTCCCAGGTGGCCCTGATCTCGGCCTTTCTGCCCGCCTTCATTCTCTCCGGTTTCATTTTCGAGGTATCCTCGATGCCGGTTCCGATCCGCATGATGAGCCGGGTTTTGCCCGCCTATCATGTCATCCCCTCGATTCAGAGCGTCTTCCTTGCCGGCGATGTCTGGGGGCTGTTCCTGGTCAATATTGCCGCGCTTCTTGTGATCGGTGCGGTGTTCTTTGGCATCACGCTGCGCAACTCGCGCAAGAGGATCGGCTGAGATGGCCCCGATTCCCGCCCTTCACCGCATGCAGGCCCTGATCGTCAAGGAGTTTCTGGCGATCCTGCGCGATCCACGGGGGCGCATGATCCTGATCGTGCCGCCCGTGGTGCAGCTCCTGATTTTCTCTTTTGCGGCCACCTTCGATGTCACCAATATCAGCGTGCTGATCCTCGATCGCGACCACGGCTATTGGGGAAGCGAACTGATCCATCGTGTTCGCGCGACTCCCGTCATGGGTACGGTGCGTTTCGCCCAGAGCGAGGCTGCGGTGCGTTCCGCCATCGACAGCCAGGACGTCATCGCGGTGATCGAAATCGGCCCGACTTTTTCCCGTGACATCGAGGCGGGGAACCCCGCCAGCGTTCAGATCATTCTTGACGGGCGCCGCTCCAACACTGCGCAGATCGTCGCCGGCTATCTCAGCCAGATCGTCAGCACGCTCTCCGCCGACACCCCGGCAGGTCCGCGGCTTACCATGGCCACGGTCGACGTGGAGAGCCGAAACTGGTTCAACCCGGCGCTGCTGTCGCGCTGGGCCATGGTGCCTGGCCTGATCGGCATCATCGCGCTTCTCACCGGCCTCGTGGTGACGGCGCTCTCGGTGGCGCGCGAGCGCGAGTCGGGAACCTTCGACCAGCTTATGGTGTCGCCGCTTCGCACCCATGAGATCCTGATCGGCAAGATGACGCCGCCGATGATCGTCGGCCTCCTTCAGGTCACGCTCTTTATCGTGGTCGCGGTCTTCATCTTCGGCATCCCGCTCCGGGGATCGCTGCTGTCGCTCTATTTCGGGACCGTGATCTATCTCATCGCGGTGGTCGGGCTTGGCCTGTTCATTTCGGCGCTGTCGGCAACCCAGCAGCAGGCCATCCTTGGCGCCTTCCTGGCGATGGTGCCGATGATCATGCTGTCGGGCTTCGCTACCCCGATCGACAACATGCCGGACTGGCTCCAGCCGGTGACTCTGATCGACCCCTTGCGCTACTACCTGGTCATCGTCAGGGGGGTGTTTCTGCGCGCGCTGCCCTTTGACGAGGTTCTCGCCAATATCTGGCCGCTGGTGTTGATCGCCTGTGTCACCCTGACCAGCGCGGCCTGGCTGTTTCGCAGCCGCCTGGAGTAGGCGCGGGGACTGGCGGCGACAGAAGACCGCCTGTGGTGACGATCTGCGCCTGTGAATCTGCTGGAACGCTAAAGACGTTATGATATTTGGCGGGCCTGCCTTTCGAGGCGCGAGTGAAAAGACACCCTATGGGATGTTCTGGTTTAACGGAAATTTGGTTAATGTGGCAGACTGATGTGAGATTTGCCCGCGCCAGCGAACATCAACTTCGATCAGGGAAAATGGAAAATCGACGGGTCGCATGTGACCGGAAACAGCTCTAAGGTCGTCAGGGGAGTGCCGTTCCGGGAGATCACAGAAGGGGTTACCCGGCGAAATGTGGCTTGGTGGGCTGGTCGAGGCGGGCCTGCAAGGACGAACGACCGTCGGCCTCGGCTCCATCCGCAAAACGGGTCTTTCGATCCGACGGTTTGTCATGCAAATTCATTGGCTTGCGGTGCAGGGGCGGTTTCGCGAGGTTTGGTAAAGGGGTAAAGGTTGACGGATTTTGACGGACGGAAGGAAACCTGCTTTGTGACTTGCTTTTTTGTGCCTTGACGTTCCTGCTTCGGTCGCATCAGATGGGTATGTGCAGCGAATCTGTGGCTGTCGAGGGAGTGCCTGTGGCTGCCCTCCATGCGAACAGCCGCCGCCCGGCGTGAACGCGGTTCTTGAGATGGAGACTAATGATGTTTGATCAGATAGAGCGCGAGCGCATCCTGCGGAATCTCAAAAAGCAGGAGGCGTATCACCGTGCCAACCCTGCGGCCGCCCGTGCGTTTTTGCTCAGCACCGGCATTTACACTCCGGATGGAGAACTCGCTCCGGAATACCGTTCAGACGACCCGGAGGAAGAGGAGTCGCAACCGCAATCGACTCGATAGGTGCCCGATTATGGCGCGATCGAGTTCGATTGTCATTGGATACCATGGATGCGAACGCGAAGTTGGCGACCGCATTGTGCGTGGCGATGCCTGGTTTGTGCCAAGCAAGACCCGATATGATTGGCTTGGAACGGGAATTTATTTCTGGGAGTCGGATGAACAGCGCGCCCGTGAATGGGCCGAGGAGAAGAAAAGCCGGGGCCAGATACGTGAACCTTGTGTCATTGGTGCCGTCATCGACCTTGGCAAGTGTCTTGACTTGACGCTGAGGGAAAATCTGGATCTATTGGCAGCTACGCATGGTTTGTACGTGGCTGACCATGTGTTAACAGGTTTGCCATTGCCGACAAACAGGGACTCGCCAAAGGGAACCAGCCAGAACAAGGTTATGCGTGCTCTTGATTGCGCCGTGATCAACTTTCTGCACAGCTTTATGGAAGTTGTGAACGACCGCCCCTTCGATACGGTGCGAGGGGTGTTCGTTGAGGGAGCAAGAGTATGTCCTGGTGCCGAGATCTATCGGCTTACCCATGTGCAGCTGGCCGTACTGAATGAAAGGTGTATCCTCGGGGTTTTTCACCCGCGCTAGCGCGGATTTCTGAATTGCCTCAAGGCAGATTTTCGGAACCTTATATTTATGGAACCGGGTTCCGGCAGAGCCAAAGCAATATTCCTGCCGTTGAGCCGGATCCGTCGCTGGTGCGGCACATCGACGGCTGCGGACATGGTCCTGGCCGCGCCCCACGGGACAGGAATTTCCGCAGCCTCAATGCCGGGCGAACCACCATCCATGGCGTGGGAAAAGGCCTGATTTCTCTGCTGCTCCGCCCGACTTCCCAAGGTTTGTCTGGTCATCGTACTCCCGTTACAGAAGCTGTTCCCGGTGTGCGTCCAGCAACGGCTGGGGTGTTCAGTGGGGGCACTGGATGGAGGACCAAGCTGGCTGAAACCCTGAACGAAATTCATGATCTCAAAGCCGACAACAGCGGTTTGAAGGCGCATGTCAGGCTTCATGCAGAGCGAGTTCGCGCAGGATTCCACAGTCGCAGGGCTTGAGCTTCGCCTTGAGCGTGTCGAACGGCGTCTTGGGCTG